>DBMN01000209.1:48210-48851 GCA_002298965.1 Rhizobiales bacterium UBA697
GCGGCGACGGCGAAGGCGTCGAGCACCAGGAAGTGCACCCCGCGTTCGCGGATCGCCGCCCGCGCCTTGGCCGGCAGCGCCTCCCAGGCCGCATGCGGCGTGAGGTTCGTCTGCAGCACGAAGGCGCCGCCGGGAACGAGACCCTTCAGCGGATCGGTGTGCGAGAACACCTTGTGGTCGGCCGACAGGACGATCTCGACGTCCTCGAGCTCGGCATTGGTGATCTTCACCGGGTCGGGCGACAGGGTGATGTAGAAGTTGGTCGGCGCGCCCGACTTCTCCGAACCGTACTTCGGCGCCGACTTGGAGTGCAGCCCGAGGAGACCGGAGAGAATGTCGGTGGCGAGCTTGCCCGTCGCCACCGTGCCGTAGCCGCCGACCGAGTGGAAGCGAATGCGCATGGCGCCGGCCGGCAGCAGGTCGGCCGGGTTGTCGCCGGTCTCGAGCACGCTGGTCAGCCGCTCGGGATAGGCGGCGGCGAGCCGCTGGTGCAGATCGTTGACGACCGCCGGGGCGTTCGGCGCGGTGAAGCGCGAGCCGAGCCAGACGAAGGGCGCGGCCTCGGCGCGGTCCATCGCGTCATAGGCGGCGATCAGATGGCGCGGCTGCAGGTCGTGGCCGCCGAGGCCGAAGATCGCCGT
>DBMN01000295.1 GCA_002298965.1 Rhizobiales bacterium UBA697
ACCGTCGCGGCAGATTGGCCGATCGCGTCGGCCGTGAAAAGAGCGACGGCGGCGGGACACGTGCCCCGCCGCCGTCGCATCGTCACCGTCGCTCGGATCAGGCGGCCTGGATCAGGGCCTGGGTGTAGCCGAGGCAGAAGGCGAAGAAGCGCTCGCGGCCGGGGTCGACGTCGGACAGCGGCACGTGGTCGGGGCACAGCACGCCGTCGTAGCCGACCTCGCGATAGGCCCGGATCGCCGCCGCCATGTCGACCGTCCCTTCGTCGGGCATCGCCTCGCGGAAGTCGAGGTATCCGCCCTTGATGTTGCGGAAGTGGACCATGAAGATCTTCTTCTCGCGGCCGAACTCGCGGATCGCCTCGAGCACGACGGCGTTGGGATCCTTCGACATCTCGGCGATCGTGCCCTGGCAGAAGTTGAAGCCGTGGAACGGGTTGCCGGGGGCGAGGGCGAGGAAGCGGCGCAGGCCGTCGAGCGAGCCCAGCACGTGGTGGACGCCGTTGAGCCCGCCCGGCGGATAGGCCGGGTCGTGGGGATGGCAGGCGAGGCGGACCTTCGCCTCGGTCGCCGTCGGCAGGATGGCGTTGACGAGATATTCGATCGCCGCCCAGCCCTCGGCCTCGGAGATGCCGCCGGCTTCCGACGCCATGACCTGGCCGCCGGCTTCCGCCGTCTTCATCAGCGCCTTCGGGGTGTGGGTGGTGCCGTGTCCGTCCTCGGGCAGCACCGTGCCCCAGTAGGAGAAGGCGGCGTCGGCTTCCGGCGCGTAGCGGGCGGCCTCGAAGGTCGAGCACTTCATGCCGCCGCGACCGTCGGTGACGCCGGTGCGGGTGATGCCGACCATGGCGACGGTGTATTTCACCATCGGAATGCCGGCTTCGCCCGCCGCACGGATGTTCTGGCGCAGGCGTTCGGCGGTCTTCTCCGCCTTCGGCCGGTCGCGCAGGCTGTCGAGCAGGATCGAGCCGACGTCGAGGGCGAGGCCCTCGAGCTTCATGCCGAAGCTCTCGATGCGCGCCTTCTGCGCCTTCAGCCGCTCGACGTCCCAGGTGCCGTCGTCGTTGGCGACGTCGCGGTTGGGGCGGGTGTCGACGACGATGCCCTTGGCGCCGAGCTGGGCTGCGAGCCGCAGGCGGTCGTCGGTCGGGGCGATCAGTTGTTCGCCGATGTACATGATCGAAGTCCTCGGTCGGAAAGGGGCGGTCGGACGGGATCGGTCGGGCGGGGGACGAGCCCCCGCCCGCGATCGGTCACTTCTTCAGTTCCATGCGTTCGATCTTGCCGACCACGAACAGGTAGCTCGCCGCCGCGATCAGGCCGTTGGCCGCCACGAAGACCAGGGCGCCGTTGAAGGAGCCGGTGTTCTGGACGATGTAGCCGATGATGATCGGGGTGGTGATCGACGAGATGTTGCCGCACATGTTGAAGACGCCACCGGCGAGGCCGGTGATCTCCTTCGGCGCGGCATCCGACATGACGGCCCAGCCGAGCGCGCCGATGCCCTTGCCGAAGAAGGCGAGCGACATGAAGAACACCACCAGCGGGATCTGGTCGGTGTAGTTGCAGAAGACCATCGACATCGACAGCAGCATGCCCATGACGATCGGGGTCTTGCGGGCGAGCGACAGCGAACCGCCGCGACGCAGGATCCAGTCGGAGATCACGCCGCCGAGGATGCCGCCGGTGAAGCCGCAGATGGCGGGGATCGAGGCGATGAAGCCGGCGTTGAGGATCGACAGGCCACGCTCCTTCACCAGGTACACGGGGAACCAGGTGATGAAGAAGTAGGTCAGGGCGTTGATGCAGAACTGGCCGAGGAAGATGCCGCTCATCATGCGCGAGCCGAACATCTGACGGATGTAGTCCCACTTGGCGCCGCCTTCGTCCGACTTGGCGGCCGCGACGGGGCTGTCCATGTTCACCAGACCGCCGCCTTCGGCGATGTAGGCGCGTTCGGCGTCGTTGACCGACGGATGGACGGCCGGGGCCTTGATCACCTTCAGCCAGATCGCCGAGACGATGATGCCGAGGGCACCCATGAAGCCGAAGGCCCAGGGCCAGCCGGCGGCATGCGTGATCCAGCCCATGATCGGGGCGAAGATGACGGTGGCGAAATACTGGGCCGAGTTGAAGATCGCGGCCGCGGTGGCGCGTTCCTGACGCGGGAACCAGGCGGCGACGACGCGGCTGTTGCCGGGGAAGGACGGGCTCTCGGCGATGCCGACCGCGAAGCGCAGGGCGAAGAGCACCATGACGGCGGTGGCGCCGGCGAAGAAGCCGACGAAGCCCTGGAGCACGGTCACCAGCGACCAGGTGAAGATCGAGAGCGCGTAGACGACGCGGCTGCCGAAGCGGTCGAGCAGCCAGCCGCCCGGCAGCTGCGCCAGCACGTAGGCCCAACCGAAGGCGGAGAAGATGAAGCCCATCTGGGCGGAGTTGATGCCGAGCTCCTTGGAGAGCACGGGACCGGTGATCGCCAGAACCGCACGGTCGGCGTAGTTGATCGAGGTGACGACGAACAGCATCACGACGATCCACCAGCGGAAGTTCGTCCTCTTGACCGCGCCGACGGCGGCGGATGCCGTTTCGTTGATGGAAATGCTGGACATGCGGGCTCCTCCTTCGAATGTCGCGGGAGCGGGGGCCGGCGTCACGCATTTTCTGCGACCGGGCGCTCCGATGTTCTGATAGCGCTCACATCCGAAAACCGTGTTAGCGCTAACTATCGAGTCACGCAAGAGTGACGACCGCGAATTCTTCTGCGTGCCAACGCGTATCTGCGGAAAAACCGGCGACGGCGGCCAATTCCATGACAAACGGTCGCGGTAGAAATACAGATCGCAGAAAATGCATGACGCAAATACTGCGCATTCCGATTTTGCATGTCACGCAGCGTCGCGAATACGGTGGCGGCGTGAGCGCAGGTGCGAAGGTTGTTTCGCACTGCAAACGAGGTGCGGCGTTCGGCGCGGAAGGGTAGGGGCGGCCGGCCCGGCGCCGCCGTTCGGGCCGACGCGGGGCCCGAGACGAGGAACGCCCGGCGTGGGGCGCCGGGCGTCGTGTGGGCGTCGGGACGGGGCAGGGGCGGCGGTCGTGCCGCCGCCGTCCGGTCTCGTCGATGCGCGCGTCTCGCGTGCCGGCCTTCGGTCAGCGCACCAGGCAGGGGCGCTTGTTGTCGAAGGTCCAGCCGGGGATCAGGTACTGCATCGCCATGGCGTCGTCGCGGGCGCCGAGGCAGTGCTTCACGTAGAGCTCGTTGGCCTTGGCGACCTGATCGAGGTCGATCTCGATGCCGAGACCGCCCTTCTTCGGCAGGGCGAGCTTGCCGCCCCGGATCTCGAACGGCGCCTTGGTGAGGCGCTGGCCGTCCTGCCAGATCCAGTGGGTGTCGATCGCGGTGACGTTGCCCGGCACCGCCGCCGCCACGTGGGTGAACATGGCGAGCGAGACGTCGAAGTGGTTGTTGGAATGCGAGCCCCAGGTCAGGCCGAAGGCGTCGCACATCTGGCCGACGCGGACCGAGCCCTGCATCGTCCAGAAATGCGGGTCGGCGAGCGGAATGGTCACCGACTGCAGCATGATCGAATGGGCCATCTGGCGCCAGTCGGTGGCGATCATGTTGGTGGCGGTCGGCAGGCCCGTCGCGCGGCGGAACTCGGCCATCACCTCGCGGCCGGAGAAGCCGCCCTCGGCGCCGCAGGGATCCTCGGCATAGGCGAGGATGCCGTGCTTGTCGCGGCAGAGGCGGACGGCCTCCTTCAGCGACCACGCGCCGTTCGGGTCGAGGGTGATGCGGGCATTGGGGAAACGCTCGTGGAGGGCGACGATCGCCTCCATCTCCTCGTCGCCGGAGAGCACGCCGCCCTTCAGCTTGAAGTCCTCGAAGCCGTAGAGCTCGTGGGTCGCCTCTGCCAGGCGGACGATCGATTCCGGCGTCAGCGCCTCTTCGTGGCGCAGGCGGAACCAGTCGTTCGCGGCGTCGGGCTCGGAGCGATAGGCGAGGTCGGTCTTGTTGCGGTCGCCGACGTAGAAGAGATAGCCGAGGACCGGCACTTCCTCGCGCTGGATGCCTTCGCCGAGAAGGGCGGCGACCGGCACGCCGAAGAACTGGCCGACGAGGTCGAGCAGCGCCGCCTCGACCGCGGTCACCGCATGGATGGCGATGCGCAGGTCGAAGGTCTGCAGGCCGCGGCCGCCGGAATCGCGGTCGGCGAAGGCGGCGCGCATCTTGTTGAGGATGGTGTTCCAGGTGCCGATCGAGGCGCCGACCACCAGCGGGACGGCGTCCTCGAGCGTCTGGCGGATCTTCTCGCCGCCGGGGACCTCGCCGACGCCGGTGTTGCCCGACGAGTCGGTCAGGATCACCAGGTTGCGGGTGAAGTAGGGGGCGTGGGCGCCCGAGAGGTTGAGCAGCATGCCGTCGTGGCCGGCGACGGGAACGACGCGCATCTCGGTGACGACCGGCGTCGAGCCGGCGAACTGCTGGGCGATCTGGTTCATCGAGGTCTCCTCCGGCGGGATCGCGTGGGTCGTCCCGGCCGTGTGATCGTTGGATAGAGCGGCCGGAGCGATCCGGCGCTTGCTGGGGAACGTGATCGAGGGCGGTGGATGAGCCGCGCCGGCGATCGAACACCGTATGTTAGCGCTATCAAGATCGGTGTAGCGCGAGTGCGGGGGAATTTCCAGAGGGGAGTCGCCCATCCGTGTCTCTGCGCATCGCGGCGAGGCGGATCCGCGCATCCGGATGGTCGGCGGCGGACGGGGCGTGCGCCGGCGGGGCGGCGTCCGCGGTGCGGCTTCGACCAAAGAAGCGCGGTTCGACCGCGGGTGACGGCATTCGTAACCGTCGCGGCGATTGACCGCCGACGGTGCGGTACCCGATCATTTCGGCCTCAAACCGACGAGGTTCGCCCGATGCGCCGTGTCCTTCGCAACGCCCTTCTCGCCGCCACGCTGCTTGCCGGCATCGACGGGGCCGCGGCCGCCGACCGGGTGGCGCTGGTGATCGGCAACTCCGCCTATCGGACGCAGAGCCCGCTGCCGAACCCGGTCAACGACGCCGCCGACGTCGGCGCGATGTTCCGCCGGCTCGGCTTCGACGTGGTCGAGGGCACCGATCTCGACGGTGCCGGGCTCAAGGCCAAGCTCAAGGAGTTCCGCGACCGGCTCGACGGCGGGTCGCTGGCGCTCTTCTACTATTCCGGCCACGGCGTGCAGATCGACGGGCGCAACTACCTGGTGCCGGTCGACGCCAAGATCGACAAGCCGGACGACGTGAAGCTCGAGACCGTCGACATGGACCTCGTGCTGCAGATGATGCGGGCCGAGGATCGCGTCTCGGTCGTGGTGCTCGACGCCTGCCGCAACTCGCCCTTCGCGCGGTCGCTGAAGCGGTCGAACAAGGGCGGCGCGACGCGGGCGGCGGAGAGCGCCTACGGCGGTCTCGCCGAGATCAAGAGCTCGGTCGGTTCGGTCATCGTCTATGCCACCGACCCCGGCAACGTGGCGCTCGACGGCGAGGGGCGCAATTCGCCCTTCACCGAGGCGTTTCTGAAGAACGCGCCGCAGCCCGGGCTCGAGATCTCGCGGATGATCAAGCGTGTCCGCCTCGACGTGGTGCAGTCGACCGGCTCGCGGCAGGTGCCGTGGGACAGCTCGACGCTGGTCAACGACGTCTATCTCGCCGGCGGTGCGCCGGAGGAGACCCGCGTTGCCCTCCACACGCCCGAGCCCCCGGCCGCGCCGGGTGCCGGCTCCGCGGCGGGTGCGCCGGTCGAGACGCGGGCGTCGATCTCGCCGACGCTCGCCCCGAAGCTCGACGCACCGGCGGGCGAGACCCCGCCCGCGGCGCGGCCCGAGAAGCCGGCGGAGGCGAATGTCGGGGCGCTGTGCGATCGGTTGGCTTCGGACCGACAGGACACGCTGCGCGATCCCAAGGTGCCGC
Organism: Rhizobiales bacterium UBA697; assembly: GCA_002298965.1. GTDB lineage: Bacteria > Pseudomonadota > Alphaproteobacteria > Rhizobiales > Ancalomicrobiaceae > Pinisolibacter. The sequence continues at coordinate 5,945 of DBMN01000295.1, forward strand.
CGGTACGCACGGTCGACGTCGAACGCGCGATCCCTGCCTGCGAGAAGGCCTTCGCCGAGAACCCGAAGGTGCTGCGCTATGCCAACCAACTGGGGCGCGCCTATTCGCGCGCCGAGCGCTGGCCGGACGCGCTGCGGGTCTTCAAGGAGGCGGCGGGGCGCGGCTCGCCCTATGCCACCGGCGAGGTCGGCTATCTCTACTATCGCGGCTTCGGCGGCGTGACGAAGGACTATGCCCAGGCGCGGCCGTGGTTCGAGAAGGCGGCGCAGCTCGGCGTGCCGATGGCGATGACCAACCTCGCCTTCATCTACACCCACGGCATCGGCGTCGAGAAGGATCTCGACAAGGCGCTCTCCTGGCTGCGGCGCGGCGAGGCGATCGGCTTCTCCGGCGCCATGACGACGCTCGGCGAGCACTACATCCAGGGTCTCGGCGTGCCCAAGGACGTGGCGCGTGGGCTGGAACTGATCAATCGCGCGATCGAGATGGAAGACCCGGAGGCGATGGTCGAACTCGCCCTGCTGCATCAGCGCGGCATCGGCGTGGCGCAGGACTACGACGCGGCGCGGCGGTTGCTCGAGAAGGCGGCGGCGTTCGATTCGCCCAACGGCATGTACAATCTCGGCTTCTACTATCTGAAGGGCGACGGCGGCGTGCCGCGCGACTTCGCCATCGCCCGCGACTGGTTCGCCCGCGCCATCCGCCACGACGGGTCGGATTCGATGTTGGCGCTCGCCCACATGAAGCTCGAGGGGCTCGGCGAGCCGGTCGACCCGAAGGGCGCGCGCGCCCTGCTCGAGCGGGCGGCGGCCTACGACAATGCGGTCGCCATGGTCTATCTCGCCCGCAAGCTGCGCGACGGCGTCTTCGGCGAGATCGACGAGGCGGCGGCGCGCGACTGGCTGAAGCGGGCGATCGCGCTCGACAGCGACGAGGCGCGGGCGCTCGTCGCCGAGATGGACCGGCCGGAGACGCCCGGCCAGACCTGCGACCGGCTGGCGGCGATCGAGAGTGATCCCTTGCGTCCGCGCGAGGTGAAGGGGCTGAAGTCCTCGGCCGAGATCGTCCATGCCCGCGCCGTCCCGGCCTGCGAGGCGGCGGTGAAGGCGGCGCCGGCGAAACCGCCGCGCAGCGCCAGCCACTGCGCCACCGCCTCGTGCTGGACGTTCTTGCAGCGCGCGATGGTGACGTGGGGCACGAACTTGCGCGGCTCGGCCGGCAGCCCGAGGCGCTGGCAGATCCGCTCGTGCTCGGCCTGGAGTTCGGAGAGGGCGGGCGACGCCGCCACCTTGGCGACCAGCGAATGGGGTTGCTTGCCGCCGAAGGCCATCACCCCCTCGATCCGCACCTCGAACCGCCGCCGCCGCACCCTTCTCAGCTCGTGGACGATCTCGTCGGCGGTGCGTTGGTCGATGTCGCCGATGAAGCGCAGGGTGACGTGGTAGTTCTCGACGTCGATCCACTTCGCGCCGGGCAACCCGCCGCGCAGGAAGGACAGGGATTCGCCGAGGCTCGGGGGGATCTCCAGACCGGTGAAGAGGCGCGGCATGACAGGTCCCTCCGGTCTGGTCCGAAGGGCCGGAGGCTCCGGCCCTCGGGGGTCGGTCGCCGCGGTCGAATCGCTTCGCCGCGATGCACCCGAATCGAGGGTACCGTAGGAAGGCCGGACATCAAGCCCATGACGGTCCACGGCGAATCGTCGATCGCCGGCGCGACTGTGACATTCCTGTCGCGCCGGCGATCGACGATTCGCCGTGGACCGTCATGGGCTTGATGTCCGGCCTTCCTACGGTACCCTCGATTCG
>DBMN01000245.1 GCA_002298965.1 Rhizobiales bacterium UBA697
GCCGAAGCGCCACCACCGCCGCCGCCCGAGGGGCCGCGCGGCGCGGCGGACGGGCCGTCAGTGGGGGCGAGCGTGCCCTCGCGCAGCATCTTCAGCGCTTCGTCGGGGGTCGGCAGGTCGCTGGCGTAGGCGAGACGCACCAGCAGCATCTCGGCGGCGGCGAGCGCCTTGGGGGCGTTCTTGACCTCGTCGTGACCCTTGAGCAGCATCTGCCAGGCGCGCGACAGCACCCGCACCGAGAGATCGCGGGCGAAGGCGCCACCGCGGACGCGCTCGTCCTCGGAGACCGAGGCCTCGTTCGCGGCTTCCGGCACCAGCTTCATGCGGGTGACGAAATGGGTGAACTCGGCGAGATCGGCGATGACCACCGTCGGGTCGGCGCCGACGTTCCACTGGGCGCGCAGCTCGGCGAGCGCCGAGGCGGCATCGCCCTTCATCAGGTGTTCGAACAGGTCGATGACGCGGGCNNCGCGGGCGCGGTCGGCGAGGCCGAGCATCTGGCGGACTTCCGCCACCTCGATGCGGCCCTCGCCGTGGGCGATCGCCTGATCGAGCAGCGAGAGACTGTCGCGCACCGAGCCTTCGGCGGCGCGGGCGACGAGACGCAGCGCCTCGTCGTCGATCTCGACTTTCTCGGCGTCGGCGATCTTCTTCAGATGGGCGACCAGCACGTCGGTCTCGATGCGGCGCAGGTCGAAGCGCTGGCAGCGCGACAGGATGGTGATCGGGACCTTGCGGATCTCGGTGGTGGCGAAGATGAACTTCACGTGCTCGGGCGGCTCTTCCAACGTCTTCAACAGGCCGTTGAAGGCCTGGTTGGAGAGCATGTGCACCTCGTCGATGATGTAGACCTTCATCCGCGCCGAGACGGGCTTGTAGCGCACCGCCTCGATGATCTCGCGGATGTCGTTGATCGAGGTGTGGGAGGCCGCGTCCATCTCGATGACGTCGACGTGGCGGCCTTCCATGATCGCCTTGCAGTGGGTGCCGAGCCGATCCATCTCGATGGTCGGCCGGTCGATCTCACCGGGGATCTCGTAGTTGAGCGCGCGGGCGAGGATGCGGGCGGTGGTGGTCTTGCCGACACCACGCACGCCGGTCAGCATCCACCCTTGCGCGATGCGGCCGATCGAGAAGGCGTTCGACAGGGTGCGCACCATCGGCTCCTGGCCGATGAGGTCGTCGAAGCTCTGCGGGCGATATTTGCGGGCGAGGACCCGATAGGCGCCGGAGGCGGCCGGGGGCGTCGCATCGGGCGGAAGAAGACCGTCCATGCGCTTCTGCCTTTCCTCGAACCGGTCGGAGAAGGGATCGGCTGGGCCGATCGGCGTCGCCCGAAGGCGAGAAGGAGGCCGACGCGCGACCCGCGTCCGACTCGTCTGGGCTGCTTCCTTCCGGACCTGACCCGGTCGGCGAGTGACAACGTCCACCGCCGACCTCCCGAGCGTTCATATCGAGGATCGGACGAGGAAATGCAAGAGGGGGCGGCGTCGCGGCGGGGGATGTCCACGGGGCGGCGCCGATCGACGCAACGTCAGGCGCGGGCAAGGCCGCGCAGGCGGTCGACGACGGCGGGGCCGGCGAAGATCACGACGTTGCCGGCGATGGTCAGGCCGAGACCGAGGACGGTGCGGCCATCCCAGACGTAGCCTTCCCACAGCCCCGAGAGCACGAGGGCGACGACCGGGAACATCACGGTGGCATAGGCCGCACGTCCCGAGCCGATGCGGGCGACCAGCATCAGGTAGGTGGTGAAGCCGATCACCGAGCCGAAGATCGCCAACCAGCCGAGCGCCAGGAGATAGGTCGCGTCCGGCGGGGCGACGATCGGCGTGCCGGTGACGAGGATCAGCACCATGAGGAAGGCGGCGCCCCAGCTCATGCCCCAGGCGTTGGCGGTCGCCGGCGGGATGCCAGCGGCGGAGTTGCGCCGCGACACCATGTTGCCGAGCGAGAAGCACAGCGTGCCCAGCGCCGCGAGCGCCAGACCGAAGGGCGCGTTGGTGCCGAAGGCGCCGTCGCGGATCGCCGGGGCGAAGAGGACCGCGAGGCCGCCGAGGCCGAGGGCGGCGGCGAAGAGCGTGCGCCGGGCGATCGGCTCGCCGAAGAGGAGGCGGGCGAGCACGGCGTTGTAGAGCGTCGCCAGCGAGAAGACGACCGACACCAGCCCGCTCGGGATGAAGCGCGTGGCGTTGTAGAAGCAGACGAAGTTCATCGAGAACAGGCAGACGCCCAGCAGTGCCGCGAAGCCGTGGTCGCGCGGGCGCATCGGCGCGAGGCGTCCGGTGAGCGCCAGTCCCGGCCCGAGGATCACCGCGGCGAGCGCGAAGCGATAGAAGATCGAGGTCAGGACCGGCACCGGGCCGAGCTGCAGCGCGATGGCGAACCAGGTGGTGCCCCAGACGAAGACGGTGACGGCGAAGAGGGCGAGGTTCATCGATGGGGCTCCGGCGGTGGTCGGCCGGCAGGATGGACCCGTCGGCGGTCGCTCGGATTGCACGATCTTGCGGTGAAGATCCTGCGCGGGCGGGCGCGGGATTGCCGCGTCGGCGGACGAGGGGCAGAGTGGCGCCATGACCGCCGCCCAGTCCGTCTTCGATCAGCTCTCGCGCTCGCGTGCCCACCTGTGGCACCGGCTCGACGTCGGGCGCGGTCGCGGCGCGGCGGTGTGGTCGAACGATGCCGACCGGGTGCGCTACGACGACACGGCGCTGCACACGCTGAGCCTCTATCTCGTCGGCGGCGAGGAGAGCCGGCGCCTCGATCGCGGCGCGGTGCGCGGCTGGGCGGGGGCGCTGACCCTGATGCCGGCGGGATCGTCGTCGGACTGGGACATCGGCGGTCGCTTCCGCTTCGTCCATCTCTATCTCGACGACGCTCGCCTCCGGCACTTCGCCGAGGCGACGCTCGACCGCGATCCGGCGCGGGTGTCGCTCGCCGATCGGACCTATTGGGAGGATCCCGCGCTCGCCGCCGGCATGGTGGCGCTGGCGCGGGTCTGCGAGGCGGGCGACGTCTTCGCCGCCGAAGGGGTGATCGCCGAGGTCTGCCACCGGCTCTTGACCGCGCCGGGGGCGGGCACCATGGCGCGGCCGGTGCGCGGCGGGCTCTCGGCCGCGGTGTCGCGGCGGGTGACGGCGCGACTGCGCGAGAGCCTCGACCAGCCGGTTAGCCTCGAGGACCTGGCGGCGGAGGCCGGCCTCAGCCCGTTCCATTTCCAGCGGATGTTCCGGGTGAGCCACGGGCTCAGCCCACGCGCCTTCCTCGAGCACCTGCGGGTGGAGGAGGCCAAGCGGCTGATGCGGGCGGGCGTCGGCCTCGCCGAGGTGGCGAGCGCCTGCGGCTTCGCCCATCAGAGCCACCTCACCCGCGCCTTCCGCGCCGTGACCGGCACGACGCCGGGGGCGTGGCGGGCGGCGGCGATCGACGTCAGCCGAACAGTTCCGGCCGCCTGACGCGCAGCGTCTGGACGGCGAAGGCGGTCTTGAGGTCGAGGTTGTCGCCGCGATCGACGTAGGCCGCCAGTTCGGCGAGATCCATCGTCACCACCTCGATGTCCTCGCCCTCGTGGGCGAGGCCGCCGCCTTCGGCGACGCGGGCGGCGGCGAGATCGACCTCGGCCAGATAGACCCAGACCTTCTCGCCGACGAGACCGGGCGAGGGGCGGACGGCGCCGGCGAGATCGAGGCGGCCGAGCGCGAGACCGGCCTCTTCCATCGCCTCGCGGCGGGCGGTCTCCTGCGGGTCTTCGTTCGCCTTGTCGAGGAGGCCGGCGACGACTTCGAGCATCAGCGGATCGTCACCCTGGAGGGCCTGCGGCAGGCGCAGCTGGCGCACCAACACCGCGCGGCGGGTGACCGGATCGAAGGGCAGCACGGCGGCGGCGCGGCCGTGGTCCTCGATCTCGAAGCTCTGGACATGGGGCGTGCCGTCGGAACGGGTGCGTTCGAAGGTGACGCGCTCCAGCGTGCAGAAGCCCTTCCACAGGGTCTCGCGGGAGAGGATGCGGAAGGGCAGGGCGCCCGTCTTCGTCTCGGGCGCGTTCATCTCAATCGACCTCGGAGCCGGGAGCCAGGGTGATGCGGAGACCGTCGAGGTGCTCGGCGGTGAGGATCTGGCAGGCGAGACGGGAGTTGTCCTGTACCTCGAAGATCTGGTCGAGCTGGTCCATCTCCTCGTCGGTGGCGGGCGGGATCTCGCCCATCCACTCCGGATCGACATAGACGTGACAGGTGCCGCAGGCGCAGGCACCGCCGCATTCCGCCTTGATCGGCAGGCCCCAGTCGCGGATCACCTCCATGACGCGGAAGCCGTCGAGGGCGGCGAGCGTGTGCTCGACCCCGTCGCGGTCGACGACGTGGATCTTGATCGCGCCTTCGTCGAAGGGATCGAAGGGATCTTCGTCGAAGATCGGGGCGGCAACATGCGGGCTGGTCACGGCGTCTTCCTCGTGCGTTCCGGGGGGATACTCCAGCCGGGCCGCCCGATCAATCGCCGCGCCCTCCGTCGTTCGGGGGAGAAGCGCGGGTTCTTTCGGGGTCGATGGTCTCAGCGGACGACGTGGGCCCAGGGACGGCCGGGGAGAGAAGCCGCGGGGCTGTCGCCGGCCGGCTGGTAGTGGATCGGCACGACGGGGCGTTCGCCCGCCTCGAGGCGACGGCGGGTCGGGCCGTCGACGATCACCAGCGTGTCGAAGCCGCAGCGGCCGTAGGCCTCGAGCTGATCCCACAACACGTCGCCGATCGCCCGGAGTTCACCGGCAAAGCCCCAGCGCTCGCGGGCGAGGCGGGCGGTCGAGTAGCCGCGGCCGTCGCCGAACTTGGGGAAGCGCACGGCGAGCGCGCCGACGCGGGGCAGGTCGGCGCCGATCTCTTCGATCCTGTCGGCGGGCTCGAGCAGGATGCCGAGGTCGCCACCGCGCGCCAGCAGCGTCTCGCGCTCGGCGAGGAAGCGGGCGAGCGAGACGAAGAAGGCGCCGGCGGGGAGCTCCGCGTCGTCGGCGACCAGGACCCGGGCGTCGGGTTCGAAACGGGAATTGCGGAAGACGTCGCTCATCGGTCAGATCCCACTGCCGTCGTTTTCGGATCCGGCCGAAAGGCCGAGATGGATGCCGCATTCGGTCTTGGCGCGGCCGCGCCAGCGTCCGGCGCGCGGGTCCTCGCCCGGCGCGACGCGGCTGGTGCAGGGCAGGCAGCCGATCGAGGGGTAGCCCTTCTCGACCAGCGGATGGGCCGGCAGACCACGGAGACGCGCGCGCTCGACGAGCGCGTTCGGCTCCCAGGCGACGAGCGGGTTCAGCTTGATGCGCGCGCCGTCGGCCTCGAAGGTCGGGATCGTCGTGCGGGTCGCGGCCTGGAAACGCTTGCGGCCTGAGATCCAGGCGGAGAACCCCTCCATGCCGCGGGCGAGCGGCTCGACCTTGCGCAGGGCGCAGCAGGCGTCGGGGTCGTCGTTCCACAGCCAGTCGTCGGGGTCGCGGTTCACGAGCTCCTCGCGGCTCGCGCCGAGGGCGCGGACGTCGGTGAAGCCGAGGCGCTCGACGAGGCGGTCGCGGTGGCGCAGCGTCTCGTCGAAATGCCTGCCGGTGTCGACGAAGAGGATCGGGATCGTCTTCGAGACGGAGGCGACCAGATCGAGCAGCACCGCGGATTCCGCCCCGAAGGAGGAGACGACGGCGATCTCGCCCGGGAAGAGGCGATGGACCGCGCGATCGATCAGCTCCTCGGTCGGCAGGCCGGCATGGGCGGCGTCGAGTTCGCGCGCGCGGGTCTCCGCGGCGATCGCGGCGGTCGTCTTCGGCCGGAGGTCGGGCGCGACGATCGAGACGCTGGTCATGCCGCCTCGCTCTCGCTCGCCAGCGCCGCCTTGAAGGGGGCGAGGCCGACGCGGGCATAGGTGTCGAGGAAGGTCTCGGCCCGCGAGCTGCGGAGCTTCAGATAGGTCTCGACGATGGTCTCGACGGCGCCGGGCACCTCGTCGGGCCAGAAGCCGGGGCCGGCGCTGTCGCCGATGCGGGCGCCGTTGCCCGGATCGCCGCCCAGCGTGATCTGGTAGAACTCGCGGCCCTTGCGGTCGACACCGAGGATGCCGATGGCACCGACGTGGTGGTGACCGCAGGCGTTGATGCAGCCCGAGATCTTGATGTCGAGCGGGCCGATCTCGGCGATCCGCGCCGGGTCGGCGAAGCGCTCGGTGATGGCCTGCGCGATCGGGATCGACCGGGCGTTGGCGAGCGCGCAGAAGTCGAGGCCGGGGCAGGTGATCGTGTCGGTGACGAGGCCGGCGTTGGCGGTCGCCAGGCCGGCCGCGACGAGGCCGGCGTGGAGACGAGGAAGATCGTCGCGGCGGACGTGGGGGAAGACCACGTTCTGGCGATGGGAGATGCGGATCTCCGACCCGGCGAAGGCGTCGGCGAGATCGGCGATCGCCTCCATCTGCTCGGCGGTGGCGTCGCCCGGCACGCCGCCGACCGGCTTCAGCGAGACGGTGACCGAAGCGTATCCGGCCGCCTTGTGGGGCGTGACGTTGGCGGCGACCCAACGGTCGAAGTCGGGATCGATCCGGCGGGCCTCGTCCTCGATCGCGCTTCTTTCGGGGAGGCTCGCGAAGGCCGGCGGGGCGAAATGGGCGGCGATGCGGGCGACGTCGGCGGGATCGAGCTTCAGGCCGGTCTTCTCGATCGCGGCGAACTCGGCCTCGACCTCGCCGCGGATCTTCTCGCGACCGGCCTCGTGCAGCAGGATCTTGATGCGCGCCTTGTACTTGTTGTCGCGCCGTCCGTAGAGATTGTAGACGCGCAGGATCGCCTCGGCATAGGCGAGGAGATCGGCCTCCGGCAGGAACTCGCGCAGCTCGAAGGCGACGAAGGGCGAGCGGCCGAGGCCGCCGCCGACGTGGACGCCGAAGCCGATCTCGCCGGCGGCGTTCTTCTTCAGCGTCAGGCCGATGTCGTGGAAGCGGACCGCGGCGCGGTCCTCCGACGCGCCGGTGACGGCGATCTTGAACTTGCGCGGCAGGTAGGTGAACTCCGGGTGGAGCGACGACCACTGGCGCAGGATCTCGGCATAGGGGCGTGGATCGGCGACCTCGTCGGGCGCGGCACCGGCGAACTGGTCGGCGGTGACGTTGCGGATGCAGTTGCCGGAGGTCTGGATGGCGTGCATCTCGACCTCGGCGAGGGCGTCGAGAATGTCGGGAATGTCCTTCAGCGCCGGCCAGTTGAACTGGATGTTCTGGCGGGTGGTGAAGTGGCCGTAGCCCTTGTCCCACTTGCGCGCGATCGTCGCCAGCGTCCGCATCTGCCTCGACGACAGCGTTCCGTAGGGGATCGCGACGCGCAGCATGTAGGCGTGGAGCTGGAGATAGACGCCGTTCATCAGCCGCAGCGGGCGGAACTGGTCCTCGGTCAGGTCGCCCGCGAGCCGTCGGGCCACCTGGTCGCGGAACTGGGCGACGCGGGCGCGGACGAAGGCGTGGTCGAAATCGTCGTAGACGTACATGGCGCTCTTCCTCGGGCGATGGCTTCAGGCGACGCGGGCGGCGCGGGCTTCGGAGCCCGAGGTCGGGCCGGTGACGCGGATCTTCTCGCGCTGGGCCTTGGGCTCGAGACGGCCGTCGACGGTCACCACGTCGACCGCATAGGCGCCGACGACGAGGCCGTTCGCCTCGTCCTTCGCCGCATCGGCGAGCGTGGCGGCGGCGTCCGCGAGCACGGCGGCGGCGGCGAAGGCCTCGACCCAGCCGCCGTCGGCGTCGCGGAAGACGACACGGCCGTCGATCAGGCGGTTGGCGGTGACGATCTGCATGGCGGTCGACCCTTCGGAAACGCTGCGTCGAGCGCCGGCCCTCCTCGGACGGGCCGGAACTCCTCGGATCGTTTCTAGGGTAAGGGGGCGGCGGCCGCGCCGATGCCGATTGCGAAATCGGGGGCGGGCGCGAAACAGATTTTCGCGCATCCGCCCTTCGACGAAACGCGAGCCCCGCCGCGCCCGGCCGACACCCCGCCGCGGTTCAGCGCGGACGGGCGTCGCGGGCGACGAGATAGACGACGAGCGAGGCGGCGAGGGCCGCTGCGAGCGCGCCGTAGAGCGTGCCGTGGGCGGTCGCCTGGGGGAGGCCGGCGGTCGTCATCGCCTTCATGAAGAAGCCGGACAGCGGCTGGAGCAGCGCGGCACCGCCGATCATGCACATGTTGATCAGGGTCAGGCCGCGGCCGAGCATCGGCGTCGGCAGGAAGGCGCGGGCATGGGCCATCAGCACGCCGTAGGTCATGCCGAGGCCGCCGACGATCGCGAACATCACGGAGGCCCGGCCGACCGACATGTCGGGGGCGAGCGCGAGGGCGGCGAGGGCGCCGACGGTCGCCAGCGTGCCGGCGACGACGACCCATTTGCGGGTGCCGAGCCAACGGTCGAGGGGACCGTAGAAGAAGGCGCCGGCGATCATGGCGAAGACCATGACGGAGACGGCATTGCCGCGATCGACCGGGCCTAGGCCGTGGACGTCGGAGAAATAGGGCCCGACCCAGAGGCCGCGCACCGCCACCACGATCGGGTAGGAGGTGAGCGCGATCGGGTAGAGCGGCCACAGTTCGCGGATGGCGAGGACGGCGCGGATGCCGGGGCGCGGGCCGTCCTCGTGCTTCTCGAGCGGCGGCGGATCCTTCACCACGAGGAAGACGAGGACGGCGGAGACGAAGGTCGCGGCGGCGATGGCGATCATCGTGGCGCGCCAGCCCCAGGTCGCGGCCGCGGCGGCCAGCGGCGTGGCGGCGGCGAGATTGCCGAGCGAGCCGATGCCGACGATCGCCGAGGAGAAGAGCGCGAAGCGGTGGGGCGTCGTCGTGCGGCCGATGACGAAGAGGGCGCCCATGTAGATCGGCGCGCAGCCGAGGCCGATCAGCGCCATGCCGGCGACCGACACCCAGGGCGCGGTCGCGCCCGCGAAGACGACCGCACCGGTCACCGCGGCGAGCATCGGCCCGGCGACGGTGCGCCGCGCGCCGAAGCGGTCGAGCGAGGCGCCGATCGGGATCTGGGCGGCTGCGAAGGCGGCGAAGAAGGCGGCCGAGACGATGCCGAGCCAGGCCGCGTCGAGGCCGACGTCGCGGGCGAGCTCGGGCGCGATGACGGCGAGGAAGGAGCGGTAGAACTGGCTGAGCAGGTAGCCGAAGACGAGGACGACGAGGGTGGGCAAGGCGTTTCTCTCGTTCTTGTTCTTGTTTTCCCGAACCATAGCGGTCCCGGCGGCGGGCGCCAGCGGGCGCACGCGAACTTCCGACCAAAAACGTCATGAATGTCGTGCCTTCGGCGTCGAGCGACGGCGCGCCGGTGGACAACCCGGCCGGCTCGGTGTCGAATGTGACGGCGACGGTGCGTCATCACGCCGTGATCCGAAGGATTCATTCCGGGAGGGTCTGGTGGACGGGATGTTTCGTCACCATCTTCGCGCGGCGGAGAACCCGCCATCGTCTTCCCAGGGAGAAGCCCCGTGTCCGACGTCATCGTGAAAACGCCGCTGCAGTATCTCGACAAGGCCATGGGCGCGCTGCGCGACCTCGGCCTCGCCCCGCCGGCCACCCAGGACGCGCCGATCGTCGGCCTGCTCGAGAAGATCTCCGATCTCTCGCCCGACAAGGTCGCGATCATCACCCGCACCCTCGGCCAGACCGAGGTGTTCAACGAGGTGGTGCGCAACCAGGTCTCGCAGATGGAGATCGGCGAGCGCTACAAGGCGGTCACCGCCGGTTTCGATTCGATCCGCGACGACGCCAAGAAGATGGTCGACCAGATCGCCGACGGGAAGATCGACATCTTCGAGCGCGCCACCAACGCCTGGATGAAGCTCTCCCGCGGCGACATCGCCGACCGCTTCGACAAGGTGCGCGAGATCTATCTCGACGTCTCCAAGGAGACCCGCAACCAGATCGAGCGCGAGGGCATCATCCTCGAGAGCTATCGCGACTTCCGCGGCGCGCTGAAGCAGGCCGAGGTGCTCGCCCTCGAAGTGCTGAAGACCGCCGAGGACAAGTGGAACGCCTCCAAGGCCGACCTCGACGCCGCCGCCCAGAAGGTCGCCGCCTTCACCGGCGAGCCGGCCGCCAGGGCGCAGCTCGAGCTGGAGCGCGACGAATACGTCCGTCGCACCCAGGACGAGGAGAAGCGCTACCAGATCGCCAAGGACCTCTCCGACAACCTGACCATCGGCTACAACACGTCCGAGGTCATCATGGCGCGTCTGATGCAGACGACCAACGCCAAGGAGCGGGTCTATCAGCAGGCGGTCAGCTTCTTCTCGACCAACGATTCGGTGCTGACGGCGCTGAAGGCCTCGTTCACCGGCATGTTCGGCCTCAACGAGGCGACCCAGACGCTGAACGCGATGAAGGAAGGCGTGTCGAAGAGCCTCGAGACGCTGGCCGAGATCGGCGACAAGGTGCAGGAGGCGGCGGTGCGCGCCGGCTACGGCCCGACGATCCGCGCCGACGCGGTCAAGAAGCTTGTCGACAGCGTCGTCAACTTCCAGATCAAGTCGACCGAGATCATCGCCGAGATGCGCGACGCCTCGACCAAGAACTCGGCGGAGATCCGCGACGCGGTCGAGGACGGCAAGCGCCGCATCGCCCGTCTCGTCGCCGCCGGCGCCGACCTCGACAAGGCCTCCTGAACAGGGTCCGATCCATGACCGACGTCGCCACGACGTCGCCGAACGCGGCAGGGCTCGCCCCTGCCGCGCCCGCGGCGCCCCAGAAGCTCGACGATCTGATGCTCGCCATGGACGTCGTCGACACGCTGCGTCACCAGGAGAGCCTGGCGACCCGCGAACTCGACGACGACGCGCGCAAGGCCGAACTCGTCGCTCGCCTGAAGAAGCTCTATGCCGATCAGGGCATCGAGGTGCCGCCCTCGATCATCGAGGAGGGCGTGCGGGGTCTTGAGCAGAGCCGCTTCTCCTACACGCCGACGCCGCCGAGCTTCGCCCGGACCATGGCGCTCGCCTGGATCGACCGCGGCCGGGTCGCGGCGGTGGTCGGCGGCGTGGTCGTCGCGCTGTCGCTGGCGATCGGGTCCTATTCGTATTTCGTGGTCGGCGGCGAGCGGCGGGCGGCGGAAGCCGCGCGCGTCGAGATCGTCCAGACCCTGCCGGCGGCGCTCGCCAAGGCGGTGCGCACCGCCCGCGACGAGGC
>DBMN01000072.1 GCA_002298965.1 Rhizobiales bacterium UBA697
GTCGTCGTCTCGCCCGAGACGGCGAAGGCGCTCGGCGCGGCGAAGGCCCTGCGGCTCCTCGCTTCGGCGCGGGTCGGCGGCGATCCGGCGATGCCGCCGCTCGCCCCGATCGCCGCGGCACGGCGGGTGCTGGAAAAGGCGGGTGTCACGATCGCCGATCTCGCCGCGGTCGAGATCATGGAGGCCTTCGCCGTCCAGGCGATGGTCTTCCTCGACGATCTCGCCGTTCCGGCCGAGATCGCCTGCCGTCACGGCGGCATGCTCGCCCGCGGCCATCCCATCGGCGCCTCGGGTGCGGTGATCCTCGCCGATCTCGTCCACCGGCTGGCGCCGGGCGAGACGGCGCTCGTCGCCATCGCCGCCGCCGGCGGGCTCGGCACGGCGGTGCTGGTCGAGGCGGTGACGCTCTCAGACTGAGGCGACCGCCTCGCGCTTCTTCTTCTCGGGCACGTCGACGAAGATGCCGCCGTCCTCGATCTTCAAGGGAAAGGCGCGGACCGGGTCGCAACGCTGGCCGGAGACGCAGGCCCCGCTCGTCCCCTCGAAGCGCCAGGCATGATGCGGGCAGACGATGTTGCGGCCGTCGAAGGAGGCTTCGACGAGGCTCGATTCGTTGTGCGGGCAGAGCGCGCGATAGGCGCGCGGTTCGTCGCCGGTCGGCCAGACGATCAGCCAGCGCTTGCGCTCGATCGCCACCACCTCCATCGCCCCTTCCGTCAGCGCCGACGCCTCCATCACCCGGTGGAACATCGCTCCCTCCTGTCGCAAGTCCGACAGACGCGTCGGATCCCGAGAGGAACGAGCAAGTTCGGTGCCGGGCGGATCATTCGCCGGCGGCGGCGATCGGCGGCTCGGCGACGGAGGCGAGATCGGCGCGGGCGTGGCGGACGATGGCGAGGCCGCCGGAGATCGACAGCGCCGCCATGATCGCGGCGACGATCGCGTCGGGCCAGCCGGCGCCGGTGCCGAAGACGCCGGCCGCGGCGGCGAGCACCGCGAGATTGCCGATCGCGTCGTTGCGCGAGCAGATCCACACCGAACGCATGTTGCTGTCGCCGTCGCGGAAGCGCCACAGCATCAGCGCGACCGCGCCGTTGGCGACGAGCGCGGCGAAGCCGACGACGCCCATGATCCCGGCCTCCGGCACCGTGCCGGCGACGAGATGGGCGACGGTCGAGCCCGCCACCCACAGGCCGAGGACGACGAGGCCGACGCCCTTGAGATACGCCGCCCGCGCCCGCCAGAGGAGGGCGAGCGAGGCGACCCAGAGGGCGATGGCGTAGTTGACGGCGTCGCCGAGGAAGTCGAGCGCGTCGGCCTGCAGCGCCGTCGATCCGGCGACGAGACCGGCGCCGATCTCGGCGACGAACATGCCGGCGTTGACGGCGAAGGCGATCCACAGCGCCCGCGTCCAACGCGGATCGACGCCGCGCGGCGCCGCCTTTTCCGAAGCGCAGGAGCTGCCGCAGGCGCAGGCCATGTCGTCGTCCTTCTCTGGTCCGGCCGACTCAGGGCGTGAAGTCGAGCCGCGTCGTCTCCTCGCCGGCGGTGATCTCGGCCGACGCGAGGCGTCCATCGTCGCCCCAGACGTAGACATGGGTCAACTCCGAGGCGCCGTAGACCATCTTGTCGAAGCGCACCAGCCGGTCGGCGGCGTCGAAGACGGCGCGGACGAAGGTGTTGCGGTGGCCCATCGCACCCTCGTCGATCGGCTCGACCAACCGGACCGGCGGGCGAATACCCGAATAGGTGACGAAGTGGCGGAGGCTCTCGCCCTCGCGGAGCGGTGGGGGATGCGACATCGGTGTCTCCTCTCTCGGCGCCGACGGGTCGGCACGCGAGGCGAAGCAAGGTCGATGCCGCATTTTCGGACTTGCCGGGCGGTCGGCGCGGTGGTCGTCTCGGGGCCATCGTCGCCGCGTACGGAGCCCGTCATGACCCTCCTCGCCCTCGGCCTCGCGCTCTTCGTCCTCGTCCACACCGTGCCCATGGTGCCGCCGCTCCGCGCCGTCCTCGTCGCCCGCGTCGGCGCCGACCCGTGGCGCGGCATCCATTCGCTGATCGCACTCGTCGGCATGGGCCTGATCGTCTGGGGCTTCGCCCGCGCCCGCGCCGCCGGTCCCGATCCCTGGCTGACGCCGCAGCCCGATCTCCGCTACGCCGCGCTCCTGGTGCTGCTGCCGGTCTTCCCGCTGATCTTCGCCTCGTTCCGCCCCGGCTGGATCGCGAGGCGAGTCGGCCATCCGATGGTGACCGGCGTCGTCCTGTGGGCGGCCGGCCATCTCCTCGTCGTCTGGTCGGCGCCGGCGGTGCTGCTCGTCGGCACCTTCCTCGCCTGGGCGATCGCGGCGCGCCTGTCGCTCGCCCGCCGCAAGCCGGCGGCCGGCCCGATCCCGCCCTTCGGCCGCGCCGATCTCGTGGCGATCGTCGCCGGCGTCGCGGTCTGGGGGCTCTTCCTGTGGAAGGCCCACCTGTGGCTGATCGGCATCGCGCCGCTGCCGTGAGGTCGCCCGTCGCGTCCTTCGCCACGAAATCGCTGCGATTGGCAGGGAATGAGGCGATGCGGGTGGCTCGTCTCCGCGCCTCGCCGGGTTTGCGGGGGGCGTGGGGAAAGGGTATGGTGCGCCCGCATCCGGCAGGCCACGCTTCGCCGGACCCATCTCGTCGTATCCGCCGGGCGTCTCGTCCCGGTCTGCGACGCGACACCGGAACTCGCCCCGAAGGGGCACGGACGCGAACGGGCGGAGCATATGGCCGACATCTTCAACGAGATCGACGAGGAACTTCGCCAGGAGAAGATGAAGAAGCTCTGGGATCGCTGGGGCGTGTTCATCCTGGTGGTCGCCGTCGCGATCGTCCTCGCCGTCGCCGGCTGGCGCTTCTTCGAACACGAGCGCATGAAGCAGGCCGAGGCCTTCGGCGACGCCTTCGTCGCCGCCTCGCGTCAGGCCGAGGCGGGTGACGCCAAGGCCGCCGAGGAGGCCTTCCTGGCGATCGCCGCCAAGAGCTCCGGCGGCTATCCCGCGCTCGCCGCCATGCGCGCCGCCGGTGCCCGTGCCGAGGCCGGCGAACTCGACAAGGCGCTCGCCGCCTTCGACGCGCTCGCCGCCAATTCGTCGACGCCGAAGCGCGTCGCCGAGATGGCGCGCATCCGTGCCGCCTATCTCGCCCTCGACGTCGAGGAGCGCGCGAGCATCGAGGCCCGCGCCACGCCGCTCGCCGCCGCCGGCAATCCCTATCGTGCCGAGGCCGGCGAGGTTCTCGTCCTCGCCGCCTGGAAGGCCGGCGATGCCGCCGCCGCCGCCCGTCGGATCGGCGAGCTCGAAGCCGCCGCCGACACGCCCCGCGACGTTCTCGAGCGTCTCGCCGTCATCAGCGCGCTGATCAAGGCGCAAGGTTCTGCCGGAAAGGCCGATTGATGTCCCGTCTCCGTCGCCTCGCTCTTCTCGCCGCCCTCGCCGCGCCGCTCTCCGCCTGTTCCTCCACCGACGACGTCCAGGACGCCATCGCCGCGGTGAACCCGTTCGGCGACAGCAAGAAGCCGCTGCCGGGCGACCGCGTCGACGTTCTCGCCGACCAGAGCCCGCTGCAGAACGCCAAGCAGAAGCCGGTCTCGATCGGCGGCGCCCGGTCGGTCTCGGCCTGGACCTCGGTCGGCGGCCCGGCCGGCAACGATGCCGGCAACGTCGCGCTCAACGGCTCGGGCGGCACCAACGCCTGGTCGACCCGCGCCGGCAACGTCGGCTCCGGCTCCTTCATGCGCGAGGACGTCCGCGCCTTCGTCGGCCCGATCGCCGTCGGCGGCCGTGCCTACGTGCTCGATCCCAACGGCAACGTCACGGCGGTCTCGCTCTCCGGCGGCACCTCTTGGACCGCCGCGCTGCGTCCGGGCGACCGCGAGAACCAGGCCACCACCGGCGGCCTCGGCTCCGACGGCGCCCGCGTCTATGCCGCCACCGCCTGGGGCGACATCGTCGCGCTCGACGCCGATTCGGGCGCCAAGCTGTGGGAGAAGAAGCTCGGCGAGCCGGCCCGTTCGGCCCCCACCATCGCCGGCGGCCACATCTACGTCGTGACCCAGTCGAACACCGTCCTGGCGCTCTCCGCCGCCGACGGCTCGGAGGTCTGGAACTATCGCGGCGTGCCGGAGAACGGCAACCTGCTCTCCACCAACTCGCCCGCCGTCGTCGGCGGCGTGGTGGTCGTCCCCTTCACCTCGGGCGAGCTCGTCGCGCTCGACGAGAAGAAGGGCCAGCCGATCTGGAACGACAGCCTCGCCCGCGCCGGCCGCGCCTATGCCGTCTCCGGCTTCTCGACCATCTCGGCGAGCCCGGTCGTCGCCGACGGCGTCGTCTACGCCACCGGTGTCGGCAGCCGCACCGTGGCGATCGAGCTGAAGTCGGGCCGCCGCGTCTGGGACGTCGCCTTCGGCTCGGCCCATACGCCGGTCGTCTCCGGCAACGCCGTCTTCATGGTCGACCTCGACAACTCGCTGACCGCCCTCGACCGCAAGTCGGGCGAGGTCCTGTGGGCGACGCGCCTTCCGGCCACCAAGGCCAAGAAGAAGCGCACCGTCTGGGCCGGTCCGGTGCTCGCCGGCGGCAATCTCTGGCTCGCCTCCAACGAGGGCGGCCTGATCGCCGTCGACGCCGTCTCCGGCCGTGTCAGCGGCACGCAGACCGGCGGCAAGCCGGTGATGATTTCGCCCATCGCCGTTTCCGGCAAGATTCTGACGCTGGCCGCCGACGGCACGCTCTCGGCTTGGGAGTGAGTCGTTCATGTCCGCAATCGTAGCCATCGTCGGCCGGCCAAACGTCGGCAAGTCGACGCTGTTCAATCGTCTGGTCGGCAAGAAGCTGGCCCTCGTCGACGACACGCCGGGCGTCACCCGCGACCGTCGTCCCGGCGAGGCCAAGCTCGGCGACCTCACCTTCACCGCCGTCGACACCGCCGGTCTGGAAGAAGCCGACGCCGAGAGCCTGTCGGGCCGCATGCGCGCCCAGACGGAGGAGGCGATCCGCACCGCCGACGTCTGCCTCTTCGTCATCGACGCCCGCTCCGGCCTGCTGCCGCTCGACCATACCTTCGCCGAGATGCTCCGCCGCACCGACGTGCCGGTGGTGCTCGTCGCCAACAAGGCGGAAGGCAAGGTCGGCGAGGCCGGCGCCTGGGAGGCGTGGGAACTCGGCTTCGGCGACCCGATCGCCATCTCCGCCGAGCACGGCGAGGGCATGGCCGACCTCTACGGCGCGCTCCAGCCCTTCGTCGACCTGCACGATGCGGCTGCCGACGGCGAGACGGCCGAGACCGACGTCGCCGTCTTCGACGCCGACGAGGAACTCGACGAGGCGGCCGAGCGCGAGAAGCGCCGCAAGATGCCGCTGCGCATCGCCGTCACCGGCCGCCCCAACGCCGGCAAGTCGACGCTGATCAACCAGCTGATCGGCGAGGACCGCATGCTGACCGGCCCCGAGGCCGGCATCACCCGCGATTCGATCTCGGTCGACTGGGAATGGCGCGGTCGTCCGGTGAAGCTGTTCGACACGGCCGGTCTGCGCCGCAAGTCGCGCGTCCAGGACAAGCTCGAGAAGCTGTCGGTCGCCGACGCGCTGCGCGCCATCCGCTTCGCCGAGGTGGTCGTGGTCTGTCTCGACGCCACCATCCCCTTCGAGAAGCAGGATCTCCAGATCGTCGATCTGGTGGTGAAGGAGGGCCGCGCCCTCGTCATCGCGCTCAACAAGTGGGATCTGATCGAGGACCGGGTCAAGGCCTGGAAGGACGCCCGCGAGACCTGCGACCGCCTGCTGCCGCAGGTCCGCGGCGTGCCGCTCGTCCGCATCTCCGGCCTGATGGGCGACGGTCTCGACGAGCTCCTGAAGGCGGTCGATCAGGTCCACGAGACCTGGAACGGCCGCGTCTCGACCTCGCGTCTCAACCGCTGGCTCGAAGGCGTGCTCGAGCGCCATCCGCCGCCGGCGGTGTCGGGTCGCCGCGTCAAGATCCGCTACGCGACGCAGGCCAAGACCCGCCCGCCGCACTTCATCGTCTTCTGCTCGCGCCCCGAGGTGCTGCCCGAGAGCTACACGCGCTATCTGGTCAACGACCTGCGCGAACGCTTCGGCTTCACCGGCATCCCGGTGCGCCTCAGTCTGCGCGGCGGCGACAACCCCTATCACGACAAGAACGAGCGGCGCTGAGGCGCCGCTCTTCGTTTCGGCCTCAGCCGACGGTGTGGCTCCACAGGATGCCGCAGCCGATCAGCGCCAGACCGATGCCGGCGGCGATCTCGGCGCGATGGCCGAAGGCCTCGCCGATGCGGCGGCCGGCGAGAAGCCCGATCAGCGTCATGCCGAAGGTGGTCGCGCCGATGATCGGCGCCGCCACGCGGATGTCGACGTCGAGCAGCGCCAGCGACACGCCCACCGCCATGGCGTCGATCGAGGTGCCGATCGCCGTGCCGATCATGCCGAGGAGGGTGGTCGCCGGCGGCGGCTCGTCCTCGTCGCGCTGCCAGGCGTGCCACGCCATGTGGCTGCCGACCGCGGCGAGCAGGCCGAAGGCGATCCAGTGATCGACCGCCTCGACCCAGTCGGAGAACATCCAGCCGACCGTCCAGCCGATGATCGGCGTCAGCATCTCGGTGATGCCGAAGATCGCGGCACCCTTGAGTGCGGCGCCGAAATGCGGCGCGCCGTTGGCGGCGCCGCGCCCGATGGCGGCGGCGAAGGCGTCGATCGACAGCCCGAGGGCGAGCACGAAGAGGGAGAGGAGAGTCATCGGGAGATCCGCATTCCGGGACGACGGGCGCACGATCCCGCCCCCCGGAAAGGAGCGTGGACGGCGCCGGTCTCGTCATCCGAGTGGGATGGCCACACCACGCGGGTCGCCCCGCGAGCCTGTTGACGTGGCCCCGCTGAAGACAGCGGCGACTACTCCCCGACGGGGCGGACCATGAAGGCTCGCCGGCCGCGGGTCAAGTCGCCATTTGCCGATATCGCGGGCAGTCGCCTCAGGCGAGCCAGCTCTGAGACGGGTGGTCCCAGACCCGGCCCGACACGTCGAGGGCGGGGGCGACCAGTTCCATCAGCTTGGGCACCAGCACGTCCGGCCGATCGAGCGTCTCGGCGTCCTCGCCCGGCATGGCGGCCGCCCGCATCGCGGTGCGCAGCGGCCCCGGATTGATGCAGTTGACCTTGACCGCGGTGATCTCGAGCTCCTTCGCCCAGGTCGCGACCATCGCCTCGAGCGCGGCCTTCGACATGGCGTAGGGGCCCCAGAAGGCGCGGATGCGGCGGGCGGCCGACGAGGTCAGGAACACCGCACGGCCGGCCGGCGCGAGCTTCAGCAGCGGCTCCATCGAGCGCACCAGCCGCCAGTTGGCGGTGATGTTGACGGCGACGACCTTGTCGAAGTCCTTCGGCGCGGCATGCGACAGCGGCCCCGTCGGGCCGAGCGTGCCGGCGTTGCCGATCAGGATGTCGAGCTTGCCGAAACGCTCGAAGAGCGCGCCGCCGAGCCGGTCGATCGCCGGACCGTCGGTCAGGTCGACCGGCACCAGCGTCGCCGAGCCGCCGAAGCCGCGGATCTCGTCGTCGAGTTCCTCGAGACCGCCCTGGGTGCGGGCGACCGCCACCACGTGGGCGCCGGCCCGCGCCAGCTCCTTGGCCAGCGTGTAGCCGATGCCGCGCGAGGCACCGGTGACGAGCGCGATGCGCTCGGCGAGGGGTTTGTCGGTCATCGGCGGGATCACTCCGGCAGGCGGGGAGGGGAGGGCCGCTGCCCTCCGGTCACTGGGATTCGACCAGCAGGTCGAGCGCGCGCACGTCGCCGGCCAGCGCCCGGTCGGTCAACCGGGTCGGGTAGTCGCCGGTGAAACAGGCGTCGCAGAACTGCGGGCACTTGGCGTTGCGGTCGGTCTCGCCGACGGCGCGGTAGAGACCGTCGATCGACAGGAAGGCGAGGCTGTCGACGTTGATGTAGGCGGCGAGCTCGTCGAGCGTCATCCGCGCCGCGATCAGCTTGGCCTTCTCCGGCGTGTCGACGCCGTAGAAGCACGGGTCGGTGGTCGGCGGCGAGGCGATGCGCATGTGCACCTCCTTGGCGCCGGCGTCGCGCACCATCTGCACGATCTTCTGCGAGGTGGTGCCGCGCACGATCGAATCGTCGACCAGGATGACGCGCTTGCCCTCGATCACCGAGCGATTGGGATTGTGCTTCAGCTTCACGCCCATGTGGCGGATCGCGTCGGTCGGCTGGATGAAGGTGCGGCCGACGTAGTGATTGCGGATGATGCCGAGATCGAACGGCAGGCCCGCGGCCTCGGCGAAGCCCATGGCGGCCGGATTGCCCGAATCCGGCACCGGGATGACGACGTCGGCGGCGACCGGCGCCTCGCGCGCCAGTTCCGCGCCGATGCGCTTGCGCACCGTGTAGACGTTGGTCTCGCCGAAGACCGAATCCGGCCGGGCGAAATAGACGTATTCGAAGATGCAGAAACGCGGGGCGGTCGGCGCGAAGGGACGGAAGCTCTCCAGCCCCTCGTCGGTGATCACCACCATCTCGCCCGGCTCGACCTCGCGGATGACGGTGCCGCCGATGATGTCGACCGCACAGGTCTCCGACGCCAGCACGAAGCAGCCGTCGACGTCGCCGAGCACCAGCGGACGCACGCCGAGCGGATCGCGCACGCCGATCATCTTCTTCTCGGACATGGCGACGAAGGCATAGGCGCCCTCGATCTGGCGCAGCGCGTCGACGAAGCGATCGACCAGCGGGCCCTTCGACGAGGTCGCGGCCAGATGCAGCACGGTCTCGGTGTCGGAGGTCGACTGGAAGATCGCGCCGCGCAGCTGGAGCTGGCGCTGCAGCGTCAGCGCATTGGTCAGATTGCCGTTGTGGGCGACGGCGAAGCCGCCGCCGTGGAACTCGGCGAACATCGGCTGGACGTTGCGCAGCACCTGCGCGCCGGTCGTCGAATAGCGGGTGTGGCCGATGGCGCGGTTGCCCTTGAGCCGGGCGATCACCGCCGGCTTGGCGAAATTGTCGCCGACGAGGCCGATGTGGCGTTCGACGTGGAAGTGCTGGCCGTCGTAGGTGACGATACCGGCGGCCTCCTGGCCGCGATGCTGCAGGGCATGGAGCCCCAGAGCCGTCAGCGCGCCCGCCTCCGGGTGCCCGTAGACGCCGAAGACGCCGCATTCGTCGTGGAAATGGTCGTCGTGCTCGTCGCCGAACGTCCAGCCGTCGCGATCCGTCATCTCGCCTCTCGCCTTCGCCCGTGGGTCGTCTTCAAGGACCGATCGCGCCGCCCGGGTCCGAGCGACGCGTCCGTCGTTTCGTGCATCCGATCAGGGCGTGCGGCCCTGGGATCCGATCATCTGCTCGAGCTGTTTCTTCTCGCCGTTGCGATAGATCGGCGCCTCGCCGGTCTTGCCCGGTGCCACGCCCGGCTCGGCCGGCGCGCCCTCGTCGGCCGGCGCCTTGGGCTTGAGCTTCTTGAGGATGATCTCCTCGGCGTTCTCCGGCAGTGCCGCGAGCAACTTGACGCCGAGTGCGTCGAGGATCGGCTTCGACTTGGCCGCCGCCACCCAGTGGGGCTGCTGCTGGGCCGGAACGAAGCCGTTGAAGAACTGGATGGCGACGACCAGCAGCAGCAGGCCGCGCGCCGCGCCGAAGATGAAGCCGAAGGTGCGGTCGAGTGCGCCGAAGGCGCTGTCGAGCACGAAGTCGGAGATCTTCATCGTGACCCAGCTGGCGAACAGCAGGGTGACGAGGAACAGACCGCCGATGGTGGTGATCGTCGCCACCATGTCGTTCGGCACGTAGACCTTCACGGTCGGCAGCATCTGCTTGTAGAACAGCACCGCCACGATCGCGGCCGCGGCCCAGGCGCCGATCGACAGCACTTCCCGCAGGAAACCGCGGTACATCGCGAGCAGCGCCGAGACCAGCACGACGACGACGACGATTCCGTCGAGAAGCGTGATGAAATCCATCGTTTCAGACCTCGTCCGACCCGATCGCCGCCCGGTCGCCCAGGACCCGTCGATCGATCTCGTTCCCCGAACCGCCCGTCGGCGACGGCGCCGCGACGGAGGCAACGACGATTGCGGCGGTGGAGAGCCCTCCGTCGCCTTTCGCCGACGTTTCGATACGCGACGCGGCGCCGCCGGTCCAGCCCGAAAACGTCGCCCTCGCGTCCCTGTGACGTTCCTGCGACGCGCGGGGGCGTCGCGAGGCGACGCGCGCCGTCACACCGAGCGGATGTTCTCGCTCCGCGCCGCCACCCGCGGCCGCTCCTCGGCGGTGCGATGGACGATGCGCCCGCCCGATCCGGCGGCGATCCGCGCCACGAGGCCGGCGAGCACGTCGATCTCGGCGACGTCGAGGCT
>DBMN01000262.1 GCA_002298965.1 Rhizobiales bacterium UBA697
CGGAGCGGCGGCGACCGGAGCCGGGGCCGCGGCGGGGGTGCCGGCGGCGGTGTCGGAGGCGTCGGCGCCGATCACGGCGATCGGCGTGTTGACCTTGACGGCCTCGGTGCCGGCGGGAACGAGGATCGCCGAGAGGACGCCCTCGTCGATCGCCTCGACTTCCATCGTCGCCTTNNGTGTCGCCGACGGCCTTGAGCCACTTGGCGAGCTTGCCCTCTTCCATCGTCGGGGAGAGCGCGGGCATGAGAATTTCTACGGCCATGATCGCTTCTCCTCAGCGCACGATGTCGGTCCAGAGCTCGGAGACGTCCGGCTCGGGATCGGTCTGGGCGAAGTCGGCGGATTCCTGGACCACGGCGCGGACCTCGGCGTCGACCACCTTGAGCTCGTCCTCGGTGGCGAGGCCGGAGGCGAGGAGACGGGCACGGACCTGCTCGATCGGATCGTGCTCGTTGCGCATCTTCTGGACCTCCTCCTTCGACCGGTACTTGGCCGGGTCGGACATGGAGTGGCCGCGATAGCGGTAGGTCATCATCTCGAGGATGTAGGGACCCTGGCCCGAACGGGCGTATTCGAAGGCGCGGGCGGAGGCCTCGCGCACCGCGCGGACGTCCATGCCGTCGACCTGCTCGCCGGGGATGCCGAAGGACACGCCGCGCTTGGAGAAGTCGGTCTGCGACGAGGAGCGCGTCACCGCGGTGCCCATGGCGTAGCGGTTGTTCTCGATCACGTAGATCACGGGGAGCTTCCACAGCTCCGCCATGTTGAAGCTCTCGTAGACCTGGCCCTGGTTGGCGGCGCCGTCGCCGAAGAAGGCGACCGAGACGAGGCCGTTCTTCTTGTACTTGTTGGCGAAGGCGAGGCCGGTGCCGAGCGGCACCTGGGCGCCGACGATGCCGTGGCCGCCGTAGAAGGCCTTCTCGATGCTGAACATGTGCATCGAACCGCCCTTGCCCTTGGAATAGCCGCCGCGCCGGCCGGTCAGCTCGGCCATGACGCCCTTGGCTTCCATGCCGGCGGCCAGCATGTGGCCGTGGTCGCGGTAGGAGGTGATGAACTGGTCGCCCTGCTTCATCGCCATCTGCATGCCGACGACGACGGCTTCCTGGCCGATGTAGAGGTGGCAGAAGCCGCCGATCAGGCCCATGCCGTACATCTGGCCGGCCTTCTCCTCGAAGCGGCGGATCAGCAGCATGTTGCGGTAGGCGAAGAGCTCTTCGTCGCGGTCGAAGGGCGCGGGACCGGTCTCGACCGGTGCCTTGGATTTGGAAGACTTCGGGGCAGCCATCGCGTTCTCCCTGCATGCCGTCTCGTGCGGCCGGCGTGCGAGGGAGGATAGAACGAAGCGGGCCTCGTGCAAGTGCGGGAATCCGCAGGCGGACCACTCTTCAAATCATTGCAATGCAACATGAAAAAGATCATGAACTCGAATTTGGTTCATTCGAGTTGATCAACTCACTTCCGGTTCATCCAAACATGCTGCGGTGCACTCGCGACGACGGCGATTTCTTTCGCATTCGCGAAGCCGAGAATTTCCCGCGCGCGCTCGTCGAGCATGTCGCTCTCGAGACTGGACGAGCGCAGCAGGGTGACGCGGTGCTCGATCAGCTTGCGCTCGCCGCGCACCCGTTCGAGTTCGCCGTCGAGACGGGCGGCTTCGACCGCGAGCTGACGGCGCGCCTCGATGCCGAAGGAGCCGTGCCAGCCGTGCCAGGCGAAGTAGCCCGAGAAGGCGAGCGCGATGGCCGGAACGATCAGGGGGCGAATCCAGGACTTGCGACGCTGACGGGTAGACATGAGATACGCAGAACCCCTACTCGAGAACGCCCCTTCTGGGCCCCGATCGGTTTTCCATTTCAACAGCACAGGGTTAACACCGCCTTGCCGGAGCGGGTCTCGACCCGTGAAATTCGACGGATGGGCACCGCGCGGGGCGCGCGACGCCGACGGTTTGTTCATGCTTGCCGTGCGAAGATCGACGGACATCGAGAGGATCGCGACCGCCGGAGGATCGCGCCATGCGTCGTCTGTTCCTTGCCCCCCTGCTCCTCGTCGGCCTGACGGCCTGCGGTCGCGAGCCGACGGACATCGACGTCGAGATCGACACCAAGAAGGTCTCCTCCGTCGACGTCGACCGGGCGCTCGACCAGATCCGCAACGCCTGCCGGCCGCTGTTCTCGAGCCACGCGCCCGACGTCGAGCGCATCCGCGCCATCGTCTCCGACGAGCCCGGCACCATGGCGCGGCGCTACGGCTGGGGCGTCCACATCGACCTGATCGTCGATCTCCGCCGCACGACCACCACCCTCGACGGCGAGATCGAGCGGCAGGCCCGCTTCCTCGCCGGCGGCGGGGCGCGGCCGGGCATGATCGCCTTCTCGGCGACCTCGGCGGCGCTGTGCGACCAGCCGCTGGCGGCGGGCCGGCGCAACGCCTTCGTGCCGGTGAAGGGCCTCGCCGACGAGCTGCCGCAGCGGGTCGACAACCCGACCAAGGAACAGGTCGCGGCCTATCGCGCCGAGGAGGCCTCGGCGCTTTCCGGCGACTACCAGAGCCAACGCAACATGGCGTGGTGCTTCGTCGACGGCTGCACCGGCGTCGAGCCGATCGACGACCTCAAGGCCTGCGTCTGGCGGCTGGTGATCGCTGCGTCCGGTCACCCCAAGGTCGACGAGTCCGATCGCGACAACATCCGCATCGACTGCGACCAGGCGCTCGCCCCGGAAGACCGCGCCGCCGCCCAGACCCAGGCCGGCGCCCTCTTCCAGAAGATCTACAAGAAACCGATGCCGTGAGGCGGAGGTGCGGCGCGCGCCGGCATCGAGCCCCCTCGCCCGCCCATAGCCCCCTCGCCACGGGCACCCTTCCCTTCTCCCCTCGCGGGAGAAGGTG
>DBMN01000046.1 GCA_002298965.1 Rhizobiales bacterium UBA697
GGCAGCACCGTCGGTTCGGCGGCCCCGGGGGCGACGAGCACCGTCTCGGTGCCGGGGGCGGGTTCGCCGAGCGAGACCATCGGCCCGGCCTTGGCCCAGGGGGCGGGCGGCAGCGGCGGCGGGGCGCCGACGATGATCTCTTCGGTCTTGGGCTGGGCGGTCGGCAGTTCGGGCGTCCGTCCGGCATCGGGGGCGGCGACCTGACCGCGCTTGAGGCGCAGGATGCCGCTCTCGACGAAGAAGGCGAGCTTGCGCCGGCCGGCGCGGGTGAAGAGGATGCCGTCGTTGAGGCGCAGGCGCTTCACCTGACCGTCGACGTCCGGACCCATCTGGGTGTAGTGGCCCTCCTCGTCGGTGAAGGCGGACCAGATGTCGACGAAGGTGCCGCCGGCCGCGGCGACGCGCGGGCGGGCGAGATCGTTCAGCGACGACAGGAAGGCGGAGAAGGCGGCACGCCGGGTCGGACCGAGGTCGGGATCGGCGGTCGGCGGCAGGCCGACCCACCAGAACGGCTTGCCGGTCGCCTTGAGGGCGGCGAGTTGGCGGTCGATCCGCTCGCCGTAGACGCGGTTCCAGTCGTCGGAGCCGGGTTCGAGGCTCTTGCCGGCGACGGTGATCGGCTGCCAGTCGTTGATGCCGATCATCGAGACGACGAAGTCGGGCTTGCCCTCGGCGAGATGCTTGGGCAGCTGGCCGATCCATTCGGCCTCGCCGTCGCGGACCAGACCGGCGGTCGCCCTGGTCCGCGTCGCGACCTGCAGCTCGGGCTCCTCGGCGAAGGCGATGCGCAGGCCTTCGGCGAGACCGACGGCCTCGATGTCGCCGACCACCAGGACGGTCTGGGCATCGGGATTCTTCGGCGCCTCGACGATCTTGGGTTCGGCCGGGGCGGTGGGCTTCTTCTTCTGGTCGGTGGCGGCGGGCGCGCCGGCACCGGCGGCGGGCTGACGGCGCACGCCGAAGAGCATGTCGAAGAAGCCGGTGACCGGGTCCTGAGCGCGCACCGGCGCGGCGTCGAGGACGATCAGGGCGGCGAGGACGATCGCACCGACACGGGCGATCGGTCCGCTCCAGTTGCGGCGCATGCTCGAATGTCTCCGTCGCGGGTCGGGGCGCTCGTCGGCCCGGTGCCACGCGACACGCATCTTAACCGCTGCGAAGCCGCTCGAGAACCTTGTCCGAGGGATAACCGTCGGCGGGCGTCATGCCGACCGACTTCTGCCAGGCCTGGACGGCGGCCTGCGTCTTCTCGCCGGCGCGGCCGTCGGTGCCGCCGGTGTCGAAACCCATCGCGGTCAGGCGTTCCTGCATCTCCTGCGTCTCGGCGAGCGTCAGCAGGCGTTCGTTGACCGGCCAGGGGCGCACGAAGGTGCCCTCGCCGCGGATCTTGTCGCCGAGGTGGCAGATCGCCAGCGCGTATTTGGTCGAGGGATTGTAGGACTTCACCGCGAAGAAGTTCTGGGTGAGGGCGAAGCAGGGGCCGTTGGCGCCGGCCGGCAGCCACAGGCGGGCGACCGAATCGAGGCGGACGTAGGCGCCGCCGTCGGCGCGACGCACGCCCTGCGCCGACCACTGGGCGAGCGTGCGCTGGGTCTTGAGGTCGGCGAGGCCGGCATCGAAGGTCGGCGGCAGCACCACCTCGTAGCCCCAGTGGTCGCCGCGGCGCCACTTGCCGCGTTCGACGAGATAGCGGGCGGTGCCGGCGAGCGCGTCGTCGGGCTTGCCGAAGGGGTTGATCTTGCCGTCGCCGTCGAAGTCGACGCCCATGTTGAGCCAGACCTCGGGCATCCACTGGGTGTGGCCCATGGCGCCGGCCCAGGAGCCGATCATCTCGGAGGGCTCGGCCCAGCCGCGATCGACGATGACGAGGGCGTTGAGGAGTTCGGCCTCCCAATAGGTGCGGCGGCGCGGCTCGCCCCAGGCGAGCGCCGCGAGGCAGTTCAGCACCGGCTTCATGTACTTGGCCGAGACCACCAGATCGCCGAAGGAGGATTCCAGCCCCCACAGGCCGCAGAGCGTGTAGCGGTCGACGCCGTATTTCGCCTCGATCCGGTCCCACAGCGCGGCGTATTCGACGATCCGTTTCTTGCCGGTCGTCACGTTGTACTCGCTGGTGCGCTTCTCGACGTAGCGCCAGATCGGCTCCTGCACCTCGGGCTGCGACTTGTCGGACTTGTAGACCGAGGTCTCCGGCACGACGACGTTCATGACGCGGTCGTAGGTGGCGCCCGAGATGCCGCGGCCGAGCGCGCGCGGGCGGAAGCTCCGCACCCATTCGCGGAACTCCTCCGTCGCCTGCGGGCCGGGGTCGCCGGTCTGGGCGCGCACAGAGGAGCCCATCGGGTTGGAGGCGCAGGCGGTCAGGCCGGTCGAGGCGAGACCGAGAACGAGCCCGCGGCGCGTCAGGGCGAAACCGCGAGAGGCGAGAGAGCCTCGGGGGTCGAGCGGCGCAGGCGCCATGCGATGTCTCCTCCGGCGCGTCCACCGCGCCCTTGCCGAGGGATCATGGTTAATCCCATCTTAACACGCCCTTAACGGTGTGATGGTGATGTGTGCGCCGACGACGGATCGCCACGCCTCCGCCTCGATCCCGCCATCGGGATCTAGGATGAAACGACGGCGCGGGAAGGGGCACGGACCCCACGCCCGCGGACGCGGCGGCATCGTCGTCGCGAGGCAGGAGGAAGACGGCCGCCCGGCCGTCCACGAGTTTCAGGAAAGCTCGACAGATGAAGAAGATTCGCAAGGCCGTATTCCCCGTCGCCGGTCTCGGCACCCGCTTCCTGCCCGCCACCAAGGCGATGCCGAAGGAAATGCTGACGGTCGTCGACAAGCCGGTGATCCAGTACATCGTCGACGAGGCCCGCGAGGCCGGCATCGAACACTTCATCTTCGTCACCGGCCGCAACAAGGGCGTCATCGAGGATCACTTCGACCTCGCCTACGAGCTCGAGCAGACGCTGCGTTCGCGCGGCAAGAAGGCCGAGCTGGCCATCCTCGACGCCCAGCGCCCGGCGCCCGGCACCGCCTCCTTCACCCGTCAGCAGGAGCCGCTCGGCCTCGGCCACGCAGTGTGGTGCGCCCGCGATCTGGTCGGCGAGGAGCCCTTCGCGGTGATGCTGCCCGACATGATCATGAAGGGCCGCACCAAGAGCTGCCTCGCCCAGATGACCGACGTCTATCGTGACACCGGCGACAACGTCATCGCGGTCGAGGAATGCGCCCCCGAGCTCGCCCACCAGTACGGCGTCGTCGGCGTCGGCGAGGAGAAGGGCGACGCCTTCCGCATCACCGCCATGGTCGAGAAGCCGCCGAAGGGCACCGCCCCGTCGAACCTCTTCATCAACGGCCGCTACATCCTGCAGCCGCGCATCTTCGAGCTGCTCGAGACGCAGGAGCGGGGTGCCGGCAACGAGATCCAGCTGACCGACAGCATGCGGGCGCTGATGGACGAACAGGCCTTCTGGGGCGTGAAGTTCGACGGCAAGACCTACGACTGCGGCTCCAAGGTCGGCTTCCTCGCCGCCAACGTCGCCTACGGCCTCGAGCGGCCGGAGCTGACCGCCGAGTTCAAGGCCGAGATCGCCGCGATCCTCGAGACGCACTGATACCAAAGGCCGAAGGTGCTGACGCACCCGGCCTTTGAAGACACGCGAATTTCTCATTTGCGTCAAAGGCATGAGAAATTCGCGTATCGAATGCCATCGGTCATTCCCAATGCCCGACGGTATGAACCATCCGCATCGACGAAACGTTTCGGCCGGTCTCCCTCGCGGGAGGCCGGCCGTTTCGTGTGCGCGTCCAGCGGGGTCAGCGTTGGATGCGGACGCCGGTCGTCACCGTGCCGACGTCGTAGGCGGCGGCGTTCGACGCCGTGACGTGGTCCCAGCGCAGGCGGACGAAGGTCTGGAAGTTGCGATCGAACTTGTAGGTCAGGCCGCCGAAGGCGCCGACGGTGCGCTCGTCGATGTCGAGGCCGACGTAGTGGCGGGTGTCGACGGCGGAACCGACGGTGGCGGTCAGGTCGCGGCGCAGCGACCAGTCGAGCGCCACCTCGGCGGCGCGGGCGACGGCGCCGGGCGAGCCGACGTTGGTGGTGGGCTCGACCGTGGTGGTGGCCTTGACCTTGACGGTGGTCAGCCGCGTCGGCGACCAGGTCAGCTTGGCGTCGACCAGCCAGTCCGAGATGGTCGACAGCGCCGCGTCGCGGGGCTTCTCCGTGCCCCAGCCGACGGCGAACTCGCCGCGCAGCATCGGCCCCGCGTCGGCGGCGATGCCGACCTTGACGGCGCCGCCCTCGGTGTCGCGACGGTGGGAATAGACGACCTCCTCGTCGTAGCGACGGACGCGGGTCTGCACCTCGACGAAGGGGGCGATGGCCTGACGCGGGCCGACGGTGGCGCGCAGCGCGCCGACGAAGAGCGTGTTGTCGCGCATCGACGGATCGACGACGCCGGCGCCGAGCGCGCCGTTGGCGACGTAGTCGTTGCGCTCGATGTCGCCGCGCAGGGTGACGCCGATGCGGCCGACCTCGTGGGTGAACCCGAGCGAGCCGGTCAGGGTCGAACGGTCGGTGCCGGTGCCGTTGGTCGAGGCTTCGTTGGCCGAAGCCGTCTCGCGCTGGCGCGACCAGCCGCCGACGATGTCGGCACGGGTGGCCTCGCCGATGTCGACGCGGCCGCGCAGCTCGCTCTCGAAACGGCCCTGGCTCAGATCGGAGGCGCCGGAATAGCCGGTCCAGCCGCCGCGCAGGCGCATTGTCAACGCGTGACGCGACCAGTCGGAGCGGGCGATCAGTTCCGGTTCCAGCATCCAGAGCCAGCTTGCCCGGCCGCCGGCGGTGGAATCGACGTTGGTCTTGCGGCCGACCGAGGCCTCGACGGCCGGCAGCCACAGCATGCCGCCCGAGCGCAGGCCGAGCTGGGTGTAGCCGTCGTCCTCCTTCTCCGCCTCCTCGCGCTCGGTGGCGCGCAGGTCGCGGGGATCCGGCTGGATCGCCGGGCGCGGGGCGACCGGGCGGGGGACGACGGTGGCCGTCATCGGCGCGACCGGGGCGACGGGGCCACGGGTCGCGACCGGCTTGGGCTTGCGCGGGATCGTG
>DBMN01000154.1 GCA_002298965.1 Rhizobiales bacterium UBA697
TCTCGAAGCATCGCGCACCGGCGTCCTGATGCGGCCTCCGCCCATCCCCCGCACAAAAAAACGGGCGAGATCTTTCGATCTCGCCCGCCGGTCGACGGACGGCGCGCGCCGGAGGGGACAGGAGGCCGACCCTCGGCGCCGCGCCGCCGCTCCCGCTCAGACCTCGACGTATTCCACGCCGGCCAGGTCGCACCACGCCTTCCAGCGCGGGCGCACGTCGCCCAGGTGCAGGACCTGATGGTGGGTACCGCCGTTCCTCAGCCAGCCGTTCAGGCACTCGGCGACGCCGGTGTCGGGCTTGAAGAAGAAGTAGGGCATCTCGACCGTCGGCAGTTCCTCGGTGTCGAGGATCGTGCCCTGGGCGACGACGAGGCGATACTTGCCCTCGCCCGGATCGAGCAGGCTGACCAGCGTCGCCGGGCCCGGCTCGGCCATGAACAGCACGGTCGGCGGGTTGTCGAGGCCGCCGATGCCGAGCGGGCGATCGATCAGCTTCGGCCTGCGGTCCTTGCGGGCGACCTTCCAGTTGCCCTCGCCCATGTGGCTCTGCAGCGCGGCGTCGCGCTCGAAGTCCATGGCGTACATCTCGGTGAAGTGCGGATCGGGCGCGATCGCGCGGGCCGCCACCATCAGCGAGGCGCAGTTGGTGTCGCCTTCGGCCGAATAGCCGTAGCCGGCCGCCATCAGGTTCGACGCCGCCATCATGTGGATCTGGCTGAAGCGTCCGTCGAAGCCGATCTCGTTGAAGTAGAGCGAGAAGGCGTCGTAGCCGCCGGCCTCGAGCAGCTTGGTGATGCCGATCTGGATCTTGGCCGCCTCCTCGAGCTGGGCCGGCTTCAGACGCGGATCCATCTCGAAGTTCGCCTTGCAGAAGTCGAGCACGGCGTCGACCTCGGCCTGGGTGGTCTGGTTCATGTGCCAGACGATCGAGCCCATGCCGATGTGATCGATCTGCGGACCGAGCTTGCGCATGAAGGTGTGCGGGTCGGTCAGGATGTCGCCCATGCCCGGCATGCGGCCGAAGACGGCGACCTTCGCCTGCTTCATCGCGGTGACGGTGTGGGCGGCGACCGCGAAGGTCTCGAAGGCCTGGACGAAGGCGTCGCTCTTCCAGTCGCCGGAGAAGACGGTGAACTTCTTGCCGAGACGGATCAGCGTGTTGGCCGTGTCCTGCGCGCCGTGGACGCCCTGATTGTAGGTCAGGTCACCCATGTCCCAGGCGGTCGTCACCTGCGGCTCGGGCTGGATGTTGGCGAGCATCAGCGGCAGCGAGCAGTCGCGGAAGGCGTTGACCAGCCGCAGGCCCGGCCCGTAGGTCAGCATGACGATCAGGACGCCGTCGACCCCGTCGGCGGCGAAGCCCGCCATGGTGCGTTCGATGTCGTCGCGGCAGCGAACGGCGCCGGGGAAGACGACGTCGGCCACGCCCGAGAGCCGGCCGGCGACGTCGCGGCCATAGGCCTCCTGCCGCTCGGTGATGCCGGGCAGCATCTTGTCGTAGAGTTCCTGCATGATGCCGAGCAGGCCGATCTTCGGCTTGCGGGTGACCACGTCGAGAGACATCGCGTGTTTCCTCGTGCTGGCGGATGGGGGATCACGAACCCTTCTTGCCCTGGCCGTACCAGGCGCCGGGGCCGTGTTTTCGCTGGTAGTGATAGTCGGAGACGTATTCTTCGACCGGACGGGCGGCGGGATCGATGGTCACCGTCGCCGTGGCGATGCGGGCGATCTCCTCGAGGAAGACGGCGTTGAGCACCGCGTCCTTCGGAGACTTTCCCCAAGTGAACGGCCCGTGGCCGGCGACGAGCGCCATCGGCCGGGCGAGCGGATCGTCGTTGCCGAGGCGGCGGACGATGGCGTGGCCGGTCTCGCCCTCGTAGTCGCGCGCCACTTCGTCGGGCGTCAGCGCCGCGGTCAGCGGCACCGAGCCGTGGCAGTAGTCGGCATGCGTCGTGCCGAAGCACGGGATCTCGCGCCGCGCCTGCGCCCAGGCGACCGCATGGGCCGAATGGGTGTGGGCGACGCCGGCGATCGTCGGGAACGCCCGGTAGAGCACCAGATGGGTGCGGGTGTCGGTCGACGGATTGAGATCGCCCTCGACGCGATTGCCGTCGAGATCGACGATGACGATCTTGTCGGGCGTCAGTTCGTCGTAGGAGACGCCCGACGGCTTGATCGCCACCAGGCCGCGCCCCCGGTCGATGCCGGAGACGTTGCCCCAGGTGTGGACGACGATGCCGCGTCGATCCAGTTCGAGATTGGCCTCGCAGACGGCCTTCTTCAGCTCTTCGAGCACGGTTGGCCTCCTCAGGACCGGGTGTCGGTTTCGCCGAAGCGGGCGAAGCGCTCGCGCCGCTCGTAGAGCCGGGCGTAGGCGGCGACCGCCTCCGGGTTCGGCGTGTAGTCGCGCAGGATGCCGCTCTTCATCGCCTGCTTGGCGGCCTCGGCAGAGGCATGGCAGCCGGCGGCGGTGGCGGCGAAGACCGCGGCACCACGGGCGCAGCACTCTTCCGAGGCGACCACCGAGATCGGCCGGTTCAGCACGTCGGCGCAGGTCTGGACGACCAGCGGCGACTTCTGCGGGATGCCGCCGAGGGCGACGATGCGACGGACCTCGATGCCGCGGCTCTCGAAACGGTCGACGATGGCGCGGGTGCCGAAGGCGACCGCCTCGACCAGCGCGCGATAGACCGCCGGCGCCGAGGAGCCGAGATGCAGACCGCCGAGGATCGCCTTGACCCGCTGGTCGGCGTCCGGCGTGCGCCGGCCGTTGAACCAGTCGAGGGCGATCTCGCCCGATCCGCCGGGCGGCAGGTCGGCCGCCGCCTTCTCGAGCGAGGCGAGGAGATGCGCCGCACGCGCGGGATCGTCGTCGCCCCAGGTGAGCAGCCGCTTGAACCAGGCGAAGACGTCGCCGAAGGAGGATTGTCCCGCCTCGAAGCCGGTGAGCCCCGGCAGAACGCTGTCGGGCACCTGGCCGCAGATGCCGTCGACCAGGATGTTGCCGACCTCGCCGGGCGGCGCGACGAGGATGTCGCAGGTCGAGGTGCCCATGACGCGGGCGAGATCATAGGGCTCGACGCCGGCGCCGACCGCGCCCATGTGGCAGTCGAAGGCGCCGACCGCGACGGCGATGCCGGCCGTCAGGCCCAGCCGCTCGGCCCATTCGGCCGACAGCCGGCCGGCTTCCGCGTCGGCGGGCAGCGGGTTCTCGAACAGCGGATAGGGCAGGGACAGCAGCAGCGGATCGAGCTTCTCCAGGAACTCGCGACCCGGCAGGCCACCCCAGCTCGGATGCCACAGCGCCTTGTGACCGGCGGCGCAGCGGCCGCGCACGATCTTGGTGTGGTCGGTGATGCCGGCGAGCACCGCCGGGATCCAGTCGCAGAACTCGACCCAGGTCGCAGCCGCCTTCGCCACGGCCGGATCGGCGCGATGGACGTGGAGGATCTTCGCCCAGAACCATTCCGACGAGTAGATGCCGCCGACGTAGCGGGTGTAGTCGGTGATCGCGCCGGAATGGCAGAGGGTGTTGATCTCCTCGGCCTCGGCGATCGCGGTGTGGTCCTTCCACAGCACGCAGAGCGCGTTCGGATTGTCGGCGAATTCGGGATGGAGGCCGAGCGCCCGTCCGTCGGCGGCGAGCGGCAGCGGGCTCGAGCCCGTGGTGTCGACACCGATGCCGACGACGCGCGCGGCTTCCTCCGGCGCGGCGCGGAACAGGCCGCGGACGGCCTCGGTCATCGCCTCGAGATGGTCGAGCGGGTGCTGGCGGTAACGGCTGGTGACGGGGTCGCACCACGCGCCGGTCGCCCAGCGCGGATAGGCGACGACCGAGCGGCCCAGTTCCGAGCCGTCGTCGGCCGAGAAGAGGACGGCGCGAACGCTGTCGGAGCCGAAGTCGAGACCGACGACGCGACGAGGATTCGACATGGACATGAGACCGATCTCCCGGTCGGCGGGAGAGCGCGATCGACCGTCAGCCGTTCGGCCGGGGCAAGCCGTCGGCCCGTCGTCGCATCCTCCCGCAGCGGCCGTTTATGGCCGTTGTTGTTGTTCGAGTTGGTAGCATGGATTATAGTGGCGCCCGCTGGGTACCCACAGGGCTGATACGGCTTTTTACATGGATGATTCTGCTACGTCCTCGTCCACTTCCGCGGAAGTCGACAGCATCATTCGGCGCCTCTCCCTGCTGCGCGCGGCCGGCGACGGCAGCGTCGATCCGCAGATGGCGCCGCTGTTTCCGGGCTATCGTTTCGACACCCGTCTGGTCGCCGGCATCACGCCGATCGAACGCGACGGCCCGCTCGATTTTCCCATCGTCCGCGACGACGGCATGCGCGGCTGGATCGTCAACCTGACGGTGCGCGGCGCCGGCGAGGTCTTCGACGGAACCAGCCATTTCCGCGTCGAAACCGGCGATCTCGTGCTGTTCCCGCCGGGTGCGATCCACGACTACAACCGCGCCGCCGATGCGGACGCCTGGTGGCATCGCTGGATCTATTTCCAGCCGCGCGCCTCATGGACGACATGGCTTTCCTGGAAGGAGGTGCGTGGCCCCCTCTTCCTCCAGCGCGGCTCCGAACCGCGTCGTCTCGCCGAACTCGACCGCCTCTTCGCCGAGGTCGCCGCCTGGTCCGTCAACAACGACCTGTTGTCGATGGAACTGGCGATGAACGATCTCGAGAGGATCATCCTGCTGATCGCCCGCAACGATCGCGCCGAGGCGCCGGCCAATCGCTTCGACGAGCGGCTGCTGATGGCCTGCAAGTTCATCACCGACAATCTGCATCGCCCGCTCAGCGTCGCCGAGATCGCCCAGAAGGTCTGCCTGTCGCCCTCGCGCCTCGCCCATCTCTTCACCCAGACGCTCGGGCGCTCGATCCTGAAGTGGCGGGAAGAGCAGATGATCCAGTTCGCCTGCCAGCTGCTGCTGGTCTCGCCGAGCCCGGTCAAGCAGATCGCCGCGCAGGTCGGATTCGAGGATCCGCTCTATTTCAGCCGCGTCTTCCGCCGCTACACCGGCTGCAGCCCGCGCGCCTTCCGCGGCGAGCACGGCCGGCGTCACGAACGGGGCGAATGGACCGTGCCGGCGGTGCGCACCGTCGCGCCGATCGCCGAAGGCACGTATTCGCGCCCGCGCACCACGTCGTAGAGGATGCGCGCCGCCGGCGACATCGGCCGGCCGCGCACCGAGATCAGGCCGTAGGGCTCGACCGTCAGCGGCTCGGTGAGCTCGAGGCGGACGAGATCGCCGGAACGGGCGAAGAGTTCGGCGACCGGCGCGGCGAGCGGCGCGATCGCGTCGGTGCGGCCCGCCATCACCAGCGACATCAGCACCGAGCCGGAGTTCAGCACCCGGTCGGCCGGCGGCAGGCCGTGACGGCGCAGCAGCATCTCGACCGAGCGGCGGACGAGCGAGCCGCGCGGCGGCAGCACCCATTCGCGTTCGGCGAGATCGGCCGGCGCGACGAGGCCCCGCCCGGCGAGCGGATGGCTGCGCCGCACCAGCAGTTCGACGCTCTCCCGCCCGATCTCCTCGTATTCGAACGGCCCCGGATCGACGCCCTCGGGAATGCGGGCGATGGCGAAGTCGAGCTTGGCCGCGAGGAGGCGAGCGATCAGCGTGTCCGACGTGTCGACGTCGACCGAGACCTGGAGACGGGCCAGCCGCCGCCGCGCCACGCCCACGGCTTCCGCGAGGAACTCCGCCGCCGGCGCCATCAGCGCCCCGACCGAGGCCGCGCCGCCGGTCTCCGAACGCAGCGCCTCGATCTCCTCGCCGGCATGGCCGAGTTCGGCGAGCATGGCGCGGGTGCGCCTGACCAGCGCCTCGCCGTAGCGGGTCGGCTCGATGCCGCGCGGGCGGCGCTCGAACAGCGGCACGCCGACGGTCTTCTCGATCTCGGAGAGCATCTTGGAGGCGGCGGGCTGGGACAGGCCCATCTCCTGCGCCGCGCGGTTGAGCTTGCGGTGGTCGTCGAGGGCGACGATCAGACGGAGATGGCGCAGCTTCAGCCGCATCGTCACGAGCTGCTCGAGCGAAGGTCCGCGCGTCGCTCTGCGTCCGACGATCGCCCTGTCGATCCCGTTCACGTCGGTCATGACCCGAACCTCCGATCCGCCCGTCCCCGCGCGATCCGTCCCCCGCGTCGGCCCGATCGGCGCCGACCGATGCCGCATATGGCATGGATGGCGCAGTTTCGACCGGGTCCAATACTCCCGCATATCGAATGGCACGATCACGGTTACATGTCAAAACCGCAACGGCTTCGCCCGGAACGCGCTACCG
Organism: Rhizobiales bacterium UBA697; assembly: GCA_002298965.1. GTDB lineage: Bacteria > Pseudomonadota > Alphaproteobacteria > Rhizobiales > Ancalomicrobiaceae > Pinisolibacter. The sequence goes on from DBMN01000154.1 coordinate 6,293, forward strand.
CTCGACGAACTATGCGAGACGAAAGCTTGCGATGTGACGTCGTTTCGAGCGAAGATTGCCTTTAATCTCTCACACGACTCGTAAATCAGTCGAAGCGACGCGTGTACGGCGATGTAATGATTTCGCTTTGGCGTGTATGATCAGAATGAATGGGTGATTTCAACCGGAAATAAACGAATTTTCCGGCAACGCTGCGCGGATAGGTGGAGGTGGATACGAACTGGTGCATCGTGATTACGATGAAATATTTCGTGGCGATCTCTTATGCATATCGTTTTCGATATGGATTTTATGGAACATGGAACTTGACTGTATTGGCAATCGGACTGAGGTTCGGCCTGCAAGCAAGAACGTCTCGCCGGAACCGGCGCGTGCGCAACGGTCTGGGTCGTCGCCTCTCACGGGCGCACACCCTCGAAGAAGCCGAAACGACGCGACAGACGGACCCGGCCGAAGGCACCGCAGTCAGGGAGACGACGCGATGCAAAAGCTCGCGAAATACGTGATCGGCACCGCCGTTGCCGCGGCCATGGGCCTCGCCGCCTTTGGCGCTTCCGCCGCCGACAAGTTCGTCGGCGTGTCCATGCCGACCAAGTCCTCGGCCCGTTGGATCGACGACGGCAACAACATGGTCAAGTATCTGGAGGCCAAGGGCTACAAGGCCGATCTCCAGTACGCCGACGACGACATCCCCAATCAGCTCGCTCAGATCGAGAACATGGTGACCAAGGGCGTCAACGTCCTCGTCATCGCCGCCATCGACGGCACGACCCTGACCGATGCTCTGCACAAGGCGCACGAGAAGGGCGTCAAGATCATCGCCTACGACCGCCTCATCCGGAACTCGCCGGACGTCGACTACTACGCGACCTTCGACAACTTCCAGGTGGGCGTCATCCAGGGCGGCTACATCGAGCAGGCGCTCGGCCTCAAGGACGGCAAGGGCCCGTTCAACATCGAGCTGTTCGGCGGCTCGCCGGACGACAACAACGCCTACTTCTTCTACAACGGCGCGATGTCGGTGCTGAAGCCCTACATCGACTCGAAGAAGCTCGTGGTGCAGTCCGGCCAGCTCGGCATGGACAAGGTCTCGACCCTGCGTTGGGACGGCGCCGTCGCCCAGGCCCGCATGGACAACCTGCTCTCCGCCTTCTACACCAAGAAGCGCGTCGACGCGGTCCTGTCGCCCTACGACGGTCTGTCGATCGGCATCCTGTCGTCGCTCAAGGGCGTCGGCTACGGCACCAAGGACCAGCCGCTTCCGGTCGTGACCGGCCAGGACGCGGAAGTCCAGTCGATGAAGTCGATCCTCGCCGGCGAGCAGCGCTCGACCGTGTTCAAGGACACGCGTGAGCTCGCCAAGGTCGCCGTCTCGATGGTCGACGCGGTCCTCACCGGCACCCAGCCGCAGATCAACGACACCAAGACCTACGACAACGGCAAGAAGGTGGTTCCCTCCTACCTGCTGAAGCCGGTCTCCGTCGATGCGACCAACTGGAAGCAGATCCTGGTCGACAGCGGCTACTACAAGGAAAGCCAGATCAAGTGATCGGCTCCTGATCGACCGGCCGGGGCTCACCCCGGCCGGTCTTCCGCCGCCGCCGCGCTCGTCGAAGGCGGGGCGTTCGTCCCGAAGGTGCCGGGGCGAGAGGGCGAAGATGCCCCCGTCGGCACCGTCGGTCCCGGGTTTCGACGAGGAGGTCGCCGATGACCCCCATTCTCGAGATGCGCCACATCACCAAGACGTTCCCGGGCGTGAAGGCGCTCTCGGACGTCAATCTCGAGGTGATGCCGGGCGAGATCCATGCTCTGGTCGGTGAGAACGGCGCCGGCAAGTCGACCCTCATGAAGGTCCTGTCGGGGGTCTATCCTCACGGCACCTACGAGGGCGACATCGTCTACGAAGGCGAGGTCCGCCGTTTCGCCTCGATCGCCGACTCGGAGAAGGTCGGCATCATCATCATCCATCAGGAACTGGCGCTGGTGCCGCTCCTCTCGATCGCCGAGAACATCTTCCTCGGCGCCGAGCCCGGGCGTTTCGGCATCGTCGACCATTTCGAGGCCGCCCGCCGCACCACCGAACTGCTGAAGAAGGTGGGCCTGCGCGAACATGCCTCGCGCATCGTCGGCGACCTCGGCGTCGGCAAGCAGCAGCTGGTCGAGATCGCCAAGGCGCTGTCGAAGGAGGTCCGCCTCCTCATCCTCGACGAGCCGACGGCGAGCCTCAACGAGGCCGATTCCGACGCGCTGCTCGACCTCCTGCTCGAGTTCAAGCAGCAGGGCATCGCCTCGATCCTGATCAGCCACAAGCTCAACGAGGTCTCCCGCGTCGCCGACCGCATCACCATCCTGCGCGACGGCACCACGGTGGAGACGCTCGACTGCTCCGGCGGCCGCGCCGACGAGGACCGCATCATCCGCGGCATGGTCGGGCGCGAGATCACCGACCGCTATCCCAAGCGCACCTCGCACGTCGGTGAGGTCCTGCTCGAGGTCTCCGACTGGACGGTCGACGATCCGATCATCCCGAACCGGCGGATCTCCAAGTCGGTGTCGATCGAGGTCCGCAAGGGCGAGGTGGTCGGCATCGCCGGCCTGATGGGCGCCGGCCGCACCGAATTCGCCATGAGCCTGTTCGGCCGCTCCTACGGTCGTTGGGTCAAGGGCAAGGCCAGGCTCGACGGCCGCGAGATCGACGTCTCGTCGGTGTCGCGCGCGGTCGATGCCGGCATCGCCTATGCCACCGAGGACCGCAAGACCTACGGTCTGGTGCTCGGCCAGGACATCCGCGAGAACACCGTCATGGCCAACATGAAGGGTGTGTCGAGCCGCGGCGTCCTCGATGCCGTCGCCTCGATCGGCGTCGCCGAGGACTATCGCAAGTCCATGCGCATCCGCTGCCGCAACATCTTCCAGGAGACGCTCGACCTGTCGGGCGGCAACCAGCAGAAGGTGGTGCTCGCCAAGTGGCTGTTCGCCGATCCGCAGATCCTCATCCTCGACGAACCGACGCGCGGCATCGACGTCGGCGCCAAGTACGAGATCTATGGCATCATCAACAAGCTGGTTGCCGAAGGCCGTGGTGTTCTGCTCATCTCGTCCGAGATGCCGGAACTGCTCGGCATCGCCGATCGCATCTACGTCATGGACGAGGGTGCGGTGGTGGCCGAGATGCCGGCCCGCGAAGCCTCGCAAGAAAAGATCATGAGGGCGATCATGTCGTCCCGGGAGTTGGCCCGATGAGCACCGAAACCCTCGACCGCCCGCAGGAGCCCCATCACGCCCCCGAGGGCGTCTCGCTCCTGACCTTCATCTCGAGGAACATGCGCGAGTACGGCATCCTGATGTCGCTCGTGTTCATCATGATCTTCTTCCAGTGGATGACGAACGGCACGCTGTTCCAGCCGCTGAACCTCACCAATCTGGTGCTGCAGAATTCCTACGTCGTCATCATGGCGCTGGGCATGCTGCTGGTGATCGTCGCCGGCCACATCGACCTGTCGGTCGGTTCGGTCGTCGGCTTCATCGGCGCGCTCGCCGCCACCATGATGGTGACCTGGGGCATCGACCCGGTGACGACCACGATCGTCAGCCTCGCCGCCGGCGCGCTGATCGGCGCGGCCCAGGGCTGGTTCGTCGCCTACATGCACATCCCGTCCTTCATCGTGACGCTGGCGGGCATGCTGGTGTTCCGCGGCCTGTGTCTGGCGCTGCTCGCCGGCCAGTCGGTCGGTCCCTTCCCGGTCGCCTTCCAGCGCCTGTCGTCGGGCTTCATCCCGGACGTCTTCGGCGTGCCGGGCCTCCATGTCCTGACCATCGTGCTGGCGGTGGCGACCGCGGCGATCCTCGTCTTCAACGCCATCCGTGACCGCGCCAAGCGCCGTCACTTCGGCGTCGAGGTCGAGCCGGGCGTGGTGTTCTGGGCCAAGCAGGCGGCGCTCGCCGCCGCGCTCGTCGCCATCGGCTGGCAGATGTCGACCTACAAGGGTCTGCCGAACGTCCTCATCGTGATGTTCGTGCTGATCGTCTTCTATGCCTTCGTCACCCAGCACACGACGATCGGCCGCCGCATCTATGCGCTCGGCGGCAACGAGAAGGCGGCGCGCCTGTCGGGCATCGATACCCGCAAGCTGACCTTCTACACCTTCGTCAACATGGGCATGCTGGCGGGCCTCGCCGGCCTCGTCTTCGCCGCGCGCCTCAACACCGCGACGCCGAAGGGCGGCGTCTCCTTCGAGCTCGACGTCATCGCGGCCTGCTTCATCGGCGGCGCCTCGGCGACCGGCGGCGTCGGCAAGGTTACGGGCGCGGTGATCGGCGCCTTCATCATGGGCGTGATGAACAACGGCATGTCGATCCTCGGCATCGGCATCGACTGGCAGCAGGTCATCAAGGGCCTCGTGCTCCTCGCCGCCGTGTTCTTCGACGTCTACAACAAGGTCAAGCGCTGAGGCCCCCGCGCCTCGGCCGGCCCCTGTCACACCCCGCGCGGTCCATCCCGCGCGGGGTTCTTCCGCCGGGAGACCGCCCATGATCGTCTTCGGCGAGATCGCCGCCGACTTCGCCGCCCGTTTCGGCCGTCCTCCGCGCGTCTTCCGCGCCCCCGGCCGCGTCAACCTGATCGGCGAGCACACCGACTACAACGACGGCTTCGTCATGCCGGCGGCGCTGGAACACGCGACCGCGGTCGCCATCGCCCCGCGTGCCGATCGCACCATCGTCGTCCATTCGCGCCGCAACGGCGAGACGGCGACGCTCGATCTCGACGCCGGGCCGATCGTCCCGCGTCGCGACTGGACGGACTACGTCTTCGGCGTCGCCCGCATGCTGGAGGAAGCCGGCCATCGCCTGACCGGCTGCGACCTGACGCTGACCTCGACCGTGCCGATCGGCTCGGGGCTGTCGTCCTCCGCGGCGCTGGAAGTCGCGACCGTCCGCGCGCTCGCCGCCGTCTCGGGTCTGGAGATCGGCAAGATCGAGGCGGCGAAGATCGGTCAGAAGGCCGAGAACGAACACGTCGGCATGCGTTGCGGCATCATGGACCAGTATGCCGCGAGCTGCGGCGTCGCCGGCCACGCGCTCCTCATCGACTGCCGCAGCCTCGAGGCGCGCCCCGTCGCGATCGATCCCGGTAGCCGCATCGTCATCGCCAATTCGATGGTCCACCACGTGCTCGCCGGCGGCGGCGAATACAACGCCCGCCGCGCCTCCTGCGAGGCCGGCGTGCGCCTGCTCGCCCCCGTCCTCGGCCATCCGGTCACGGCGCTGCGCGACGTGACGATCGCCGAGCTCGAGGCCCACCGCGGCCTCTTCGACGACGAGACCTACCGCCGCTGCCGCCACATCGTCACCGAGAACGACCGCGTGCTCGCGGCCGAGGCGGCCGCCGAGGTCGGCGACGTCGCCCGTTTCGGCGCGTTGATGGATGCCTCGCACGTCTCGATGCGCGACGACTTCGAGATCTCCTGCGCCGAGGTCGACGTGATGGTCGATCTCGCCCGCGCCCTTCCCGGCGTCCACGGCGCCCGCATGACCGGCGGCGGCTTCGGCGGCTGTACCGTGTCGCTGGTCGCGGTGGAAGCGGTCGAGGCCTTCGCCGCGACGCTGAAGACGGCCTATCGCGCCGCGACCGGCATCACCTGCGACGTCTTCGCCTGCGCGCCCGGTGCCGGTGCCGGCGAGATCCACGAGGGAGAGCCCGCGTGACCAAGCCCGACGCACCGCATCGCCGTTTCAATCCGCTGACCGGCGACTGGGTCCTGGTCTCGCCCCACCGCACCCAGCGCCCCTGGCAGGGCCAGATGGAGGCGGTGGCGGTCGACGCCATGCCGGCGCACGACCCGACCTGCTACCTCTGCCCCGGCAACACGCGGGCCGGCGGCGCCGCCAACCCGGCCTATACGGGCACCTACGTCTTCGACAACGATTTCGCCGCGCTGCTGCCCGACACCGCGGCCGGCCCCGCCTCGAGCGACGACCTCCTGATCGCCGAGCCCGAGAGCGGCCTCTGCCGCGTCGTCTGTTTCTCGCCGCGCCACGACGTGACGCTGGCGCGCATGTCGGTCGCCGACATCACCCGCGTGGTCGAGACCTGGCGGGCCCAGGTCGCCGAACTCGGCGCCCGCGACGACATAACCTCGGTGCAGATCTTCGAGAACCGCGGCGCGGTGATGGGCTGTTCCAACCCGCATCCCCACGGCCAGATCTGGGCGAGCCGGCATCTCCCCAACGAGCCGGCCAAGGAGGACGAGCGCCAGCGGGCGTGGTTCACTGAGCGCGGCCGGCCGCTCCTCTCCGACTATCTCGCGCGCGAGCTCGCCGAGGGCACCCGCATCGTCCACGAGAACGATCGCTTCGTCGTGCTGGTGCCCTTCTGGGCGGTCTGGCCCTTCGAGACCATGGTCCTGCCGCGCCGGCCGATCGCCGGTTTCGACGACTTCGAGCCGGGCGATGCCGAAGCGCTAGCCGAGGCGCTGCGGGCGATCACCGTGCGCTACGACAATCTCTTCCTGACCTCCTTCCCCTATTCGATGGGCTTCCACCAGAAGCCGCTCGACGGGCGGGACCATCCGGAATGGGTGATGCATGCACATTTCTACCCGCCGCTGCTGCGCTCGGCGACGGTGAAGAAGTTCATGGTCGGCTTCGAGATGCTCGGTTCGCCCCAGCGCGACATCACGGCGGAAGCAGCGGCAGAGCGGCTGCGGGCGGTCTCCGCGGAGCATTATCTCGGGGACCTCTGAGGGGGGCAGGCAGGGGCCGAGTGCTCGGGCTCCCTCCCTATCGCTGAGGGGAATGCGGCCGAGCCGAGTTCGACGCCGTGCGCGATGCTTCGAGACGGGCGTCTCGACGCCCTCCTCAGCATGAGGTGTTTGTTCTCGTTTCGAAAATTGAAAGCGCCTCATCCTGAGGAGCGCC
>DBMN01000011.1 GCA_002298965.1 Rhizobiales bacterium UBA697
GCCGTCGAGGCGGCCGGCCTGACGGTCGGAGGCGCCGGGGATCGGCATCTCGGCGAGCGAGGTCTTGAGCAGCGCGCGATCGGCGGCGTCGGGCAGGCCGGTCGCGGCACCGCCCGGCTTCTCCTGACCGACCGTGGCGGCGGCCTGGGCGCGCAGCAGGAGGGCCACCGTCGCCGGGTCGGTGCGCTGGCTTCCGGTCTGCAGCGCGGAATGGACCGCGGCGATGCGCGCCGTCGTCGGGTCGGAGCCGTCGGGCATGCGGGTCAGCCGGTCGAACAGTTCCGAGACCGTCTTGGCGCGGCCGGTCTTGTCGTAGAACAGGCCGAAGTTCGCCGACGCCGCGCGCGGGAAGGCGACGGAGGCGGCCGTCTGCGGCTCGGTCGAGACGAGGCGGAAGAGCTTGGTCGCCCCCGCCGGACCGAGGACATGCGCGGCGTAGAGCTCGCCGTCGGAGGGCGGCCGGCCGAGCGCCTCGGTCAGGCGGCGGGCGTTCTCCTGGGTGATCTTGCCGGCCATGACGGCGGAGACCAGCGGATCGGAGCGCAGCGCCAGGATCTTGGCGCGATCCTTCGGATCATTGACCGTGAAGCCGCCCTTGCCGTCCGGCACGATCTTCTCGGAGATGCGCTCGAGGCCGATCGACGGCCCCTCCTTGCGCAGCGTCTCGAACCAGGTCTGCTCCAGGAACTGGAACAGACCCTTGGCGGTCGAGGTGTCGGAGCCGAGTTCGGGGCGATGGTCGCTCTCGCGCTCGGACGTCTTCAACAGGAAGTCGAACGACGTGCCGGTGGCGTCGGACGCGGCCTTGAAGGCCCCCGCGATCCGTCGCTCGACCGAACTCTTGCCGTCGACCTGCATGTCGGCTCCAATGTCCACGCACCCGCCGCGGAGCGGCAAAGAACCACCCGGACGCCGGATACGATTCCTCCGAGCGATCCGGTGCCCCGGAGGAACACCCGATGCCCGGTCTCTATCTCGAAGAGCTCGTTCCCGGCACCGTCATCAAGCACGCCCTGACGCGCTCGGTGACGGAGATGGACAACGTCCTCTTCTCGAGCCTGACCTTCAATCCGCAACCCCTGCACGTCGACTTCGATTTCGCCTCGAAGTCCGAGTGGGGGCAGCCGCTGGTCAATTCCCTGTTCACGCTCGGGCTGCTGATCGGTCTGTCGGTCCACGACACGACCCTCGGCACCCTGATCGGAAATCTCGGTATGACCGATGTGAAGTTTCCGGCTCCGGTCTTCCACGGTGACACGATTCGCGCCGAGACGGAGGTGATTTCCACAAGATCCTCGAAGTCGCGACCCGATGCTGGCATAGTGGAGTTCCATCATCGGGCCTACAAACAGGACGGAACCCTCGTCGCCGAGTGCCGTCGTCAGGCCTTCATGAAGCGCAGGCCCAATGATCCGGCCGCCGGCTGACGACGGATCCCGCCTCGTTTACTTTGCGTAAGGCGTCGCGAATTCTCGAAGCCTCCTCCGCGTCCCTCCCCGATCCCATCGAGCCAAAGACGGTCGCCATGCGTTCGCTGCTCTTCGTTCCCGCCACCCAGCCCGCCAAGCTCGACAAGGCGCTCGCCAGCGGCGCCGACGTGGTGATCGTCGATCTCGAGGACTCGGTCGCCGCCGATGCCAAGGGCGCCGGCCGCGCCGGCATGGTCGCCTTCGTCACGGCCCATGCCGCCAAGACCGACCGGCCGGCGATCCACGTGCGGGTCAACGGCTTCTCGAGCGGCTTCGCCGATGCCGACATCGACGCGGCGGTCGCCGCCGGGGCCGACGGCATCATGCTGCCCAAGGCCGGCGGCGGGGCGGACGTGACGCGGCTCGACGCCAAGATCGCGGTGGCGGAAGCCGTCCACGGCGTGCCGGAGGGTCGCACCCGGATCGTCGCCATCGTCACCGAGACGGCGCATGCGGTGTTCCAGACCGGCACCTATCGCGGCGCCTCGCGCCGTCTCGCCGGCATGGCCTGGGGGGCGGAGGATCTCTCCGCCGATCTCGGCGCAGCGACGGCGCGCGACGAGACGGGCGCCTACCACGACGCCTTCCGCCTCGCCCGCACGCTGACGCTGCTCGGCGCCGTGGCGGCCGAGACGGCGCCGATCGACGGCGTCTACACCGACTTCCGCGATCTCGAGGGTCTCGAGGCGGAATGCCGGGCGGCGGCGCGCGACGGTTTCACCGCCAAGATGGCGATCCATCCGGCGCAGGTTCCGGTGATCAATGCCGCCTTCACGCCCTCGGCCGACGAGATCACCGATGCGAAGCGCATCGTCGCGGCCTTCGCGGCGGCGGGCGATCCCGGCGTGCTGGCGCTCGACGGGGTGATGCTCGACCGGCCGCATCTCGTCCGCGCGAAGCGGACGCTCTCCCGCGTGGCGCGCTGATCAGCCGCCGGCGCGCTCCTTCGCCGCCTTCTCGCGCAGCGCCTTCGCCGCCGGCAGGGCGTCGCGGCAGGGCTGCGACAGCTCGGCCGCATGGGCCTCGAGACAGGCGAGGCCGCGACCGCCGCCGGGGGCGACCAGTGCGCAGTGGCGGATCCAGTCGCCCTTGCAGAGTTCCTTCATCCGATCGGCTTCCGCCTTGCCGGCGGCGTCGAGGGCATGGGCGGGGGTGATCGCGAGAAGCGCGAGAGCGGCGGCGACGGCGAGGCGCATGGGCGAAGCTCCGAGAGTGTCGGGAGCCCGTTTGTCGCCGGCCGATGTGTCGCCGGCATGGCGCCTTCGCGATCACGGCGCGGCGGCGCGTGGCCTCAGCGCGCCAGCCACCAGACGCCGACGTTGAGCGCCGTCGCCCAGCCGATCCAGGCGAGATAGGGCACGAGCAGCAGCCCGGCGATCCGATCGCGCCGCAGGAAGGCGACGATCGTCGCCGCCACGGCGAGGTCGAGCATCAGGATGACGACGACGCCGGCGCCGGGCGAGCGCAGGCCGAAGAAGGCGACCGACCAGAAGGCGTTGAGCCCCATCTGACCGAGGAAGAGCGCGATGGCGAGCCCCCTGCCCTCGCCGCCGCGACCGACGAGGATGCGGCGGAAGGCGACGATCATCAGCACGTAGAGCGTCGTCCACACCGGGCCGAAGACCCAGTTCGGCGGCGTGATCGCCGGCTTGGCGAGGCCGGCGTACCATTCGGGGATGGCCGGCAGCGTCGCGCGGTTGCCGATCACGGCGGCGACGACGACCGGCAGGGCGGCGAGGAGCGTCGCCGTGACCGGGCCGAGACGGGAAGGCGCGTCGTTGTCGTTCATCGGCTCGGCCTCGCGGTTCATTTCGGGCGGGTCATCCGGAACAGGCCGTCGAGCCCGAGGAAGTCGTCACCGCCGCAGCGGGCGATCGGCCGGGCGCGGGTGATGTCGAAGACACCGTCGACGATGCAGCGTTCGGCGACATGGATGCCGACCACCTCGCCGATGACGATCACGTTGGCGATCTCTCGACCGTCGAGGGCGCGCGGCGAGAAGATCTCGACCACCTTGCACTCGAGCGCCGCCGGCGCCTCGGCGACGCGCGGCGCCCGGACCAGCCGGCAGGGGGTCGGCGTCAGCCCGACGTGGGGGAACTCGGAGCGGTCGCGCGGCAGCGGCGCCGAGGAGGCGTTCATCTCCTCGCGCAGCTCCCAATTGGCGAGATTGACGACGAATTCGCCGGTCTCGGCACAGGCGGTGGCGGTGTCCTTCCAGCCGTCGGAGGAGAACATCACCATCGGCGGCTCGGCCGAGACGGCGTTGAAGTAGCTGTAGGGCGCGAGATTGTGCATGCCCGAGCGATCGACCGTCGAGATCCAGCCGATCGGGCGGGGCGCGACGATCGCCTTGAAGGGATTGCGGGCGAGCTCGGGATGGCCTTCGGCGACGGCGTAGAACATCGCCTCACGCGCTCCATTCGGTGGCGACGTCCTCGTAGGCCGGACGCGGCCGGTCGACGATCGGAACCGTCGGCGTGCCGATCGCCACGAAGCCGGCGATGCGCTCGCCGTCCTTCAAGCCGAGCACGGCGCGGGCCTCGGGCTGGTAGCACAGCCAGCCGGTCAGCCACTGGCCGGAATAGCCGAGCGCATGGGCGCCGAGCAGCAGGTTCTGCGTCGCCGCGCCTGCCGACATCTCCTGCTCGAACATCGGGATCTTGACGTGTTCGGCCGCCGTGCAGACGACCGCGATCGTCAGCGGCACGCGCTGGAAACGGGTTTCCTCGAGCCGGGTCTTCTCCGCCGTCGCCTCGGGGAAACGGGCGCGGTAGATCGGGCCGAGCCGAGCATCGAGGGCGGCGCGCGCGTCGCCGCGCACGACGATGAAGCGCCAGGGCGTCAGCTTGCCGTGGTCGGGCACGCGGGCGGCGATGGCGATCAGGCGGCGGACCTCGGCCTCGCTCGGTCCGGGCTCGCCGAGCGAGACGTTGGCGACGGTGCGGCGGGTCTCGAGCAGCTCGAGAGCGCCCTGGTTGACGGTCGACATGGAATCCCTCGCTTGCTGCCGGCCCAGTGGACGGGCGAGGGAAGCCCGTCGACCGACCCTTGTCAACGATGGGCACGGAAGCCCTGCCGCGCCGCCGCGACGGGCCGGCGACTTGATCTCGCCATGCTGATGGGGTTCTCCTCGTTCGAGGATACGAGTCGCGCCGGCCGCGCGGGCGAAGCGGCGACGCGAAGACGAGGCATCATGGGCGCGACATCGGCCAATCGACACATCGCTGGCGGCATTCTCCTCGCGGCGACGCTGGCGCTCGCGCCGGCGGCCGCGTCGGCGCAAGGGGCCGCGCCAGGGTCGAGCCAGCCGCTGCCGCTCGGCGATTCGCTCGGCTATGCCCCCAATCCGCCGCCCGCCGCCGGCTCGCATGCCCCGACCGCACCGGCCGCCACCAGCGCCGACGTGGCGAAGTCGCTGAAGGCGACGCTGCGGCTCTCGGCGCTCGTCACCGAAGGGGCGCCGGCGATCCGCACCGGTCTCGTCTGGCGCATCTTCCGCGAGAAGGAGAAGCCGACCAACGGCGACGACAAGCTGCAGCTGGTCGTGACCTCGTCGGGCGGCGACGGCGAGTTCCACCTCGAGCCCGGTTCCTATCTCGTCCATGCCGCCTACGGCCGGGCGGGTGCGACGACCCGCGTCACCGTCACCAAGGACCAGACCCGCAAGGAGACGCTGATCCTCAACGCCGGCGGGCTCAAGCTCGCGGCGCTGGGCGCCGGCGACGCGCCGTTGCCGGCCGACAAGCTCTCCTTCGACGTCTATTCGCTCGAGGCCGACCAGCGAGGCGACCGCCAGGCGCTGGTGATGGGCATCGGGCCGGGCAAGATCGTCCGCCTCAACGCCGACACCTACCGGGTGGTCGGCCACTACGGCGACCTCAACGCCGTGGTGCGGGCCGAGATCCACGTCAACCCGGGCAAGCTGACCGAGGCGACGGTCTATCACCGCGCCGCGCAGGTGACGCTGAAACTGGTCAACGAGCCGGGCGGCGAGGCGCTCGCCAACACCTCGTGGCTGGTGCTGACGCCGTCGGGCGACGCCATCACCGAGAGCGTCGGCGCCTTCCCGACGATCGTTCTGGCCGAGGGCGACTATTCGCTGGTCGCCAAGAACCAGGACCGCATCTTCACCCGCAACTTCACCGTCCAGTCGGGCTTCGACCGCGAGATCGAGATCGTCGCGGACGACAAGCCGAAGAACTGACGGCTCACGCGACCGTGTCGGACGTCGTCAGCACGACGCCGGCCGCCCGCATCGCCGCACGCGCCGCCTCGAGCGAGCCGCCGAGATCGATGGCGCGGGAGAGATCCTCGAGCACCACCGTCTCGAAGCCCTCGGCGCGGGCGTCCATCGCCGTCCAGGCGACGCAGAAGTCGGTGGCGAGGCCACAGACGAAGACCCGCTTCACCCCGCGCGCCGCGAGCAGCGCGCCGAGACCCGTCGTCGTCGTGCGGTCGGCCTCGCGGAAGGCCGAGTAGCTGTCGACGCCGCGGTTCATGCCCTTGCGGATCACCGCGAAGGCGGCGACGCCGTCGAGCCCGTCGGCGAAGGCGGCGCCCGCGCTGCCCGCGACGCAGTGGACCGGCCACAGGACCTGCGGCCCGTAGGCGAGATCGATCGTCTCGAAGGGCGCGCGGCCTTCGTGGTTGGCGGCGAAGGAGGCATGGTCCGCCGGGTGCCAGTCCTGCGTCAGCACGACCTGGGCGAAGCGGCGGGCGAGCGGGCCGATGCCGGCGACGATCTCGTCACCCTTCGGCACGGCGAGCGCGCCGCCGGGCAGGAAGTCGTTCTGGACGTCGACGACGATCAGGCAATCGGTCGGACCGGGCACGGCACAGGCTCCTCTCGCGGATGTCGGGGCGACTGTGTCACGGACGAATCCGGTGTACAACGGGCGGGGTTCGCCACCGGGGCGAACCGCCGCAGACGGACGCCGCCCTTGACCAAGCCGACCTCCCCCGCGCCTCTCTTCACGCCCCCGCCGCCGCCCTCCCGCTTCCAGCGTATCTGGCGCTGGGCGCTGCCGACGGCTCTGGTGATCATCGCGCTCGCCCTGGCGCTCGGCCTCTTCGACACGACGGGGCGGCCGGCCTGGCTGTTCCTGATCGGCCTCGGCTTCGGCCTGCTGGGCACGGCGTCGCTGCTGACCTATTTCACCACCAAGAGTCGCGAGGGGCTGGCGGTGCTCGAGGACAAGATCGAGGCGGGCCTCGGCCGGGAGGAAAAGAAGTGAACCACGACGCCTATTCCGACGATCACGTCCGATCGGTCCTGACCTCGGCCAAGTCCATCGCGGTCGTCGGCTTCTCCAACAACCCCGACCGCGCATCGCACCACGTCACCGAGTTCCTGATCCGGCAGGGCTACGACGTGTGGCCGGTCAATCCGGGGCTGGCGGGGAAGGAAGCCCTCGGCCGCACCGTGGTGGCGAGCCTCGCCGACGTTCCCGTGCCGATCGACATGGTCGACGTCTTCCGCAACTCGGAAGCGGCCGGTGCCGTGGTCGACGAGGCGATCGCCGTCGGCGCCAAGATCGTGTGGATGCAGCTCGGCGTGCGCAACGACGAGGCGGCGGCGCGCGCGGAGAAGGCGGGGCTGACGGTGATCATGAACCGCTGCCCGGCGATCGAGATCCCGCGGCTGGGGATGTGACGCCTCACGGCATCGCCAGGATGTCTTTCAGGCTCCAGCGGTCACCGCCGGTGGAGCCCAGGATGTCGTCGATCTTCCAGCCCTTCTCGTCGACCAGATCGAACACCAGTTCGCCGCCCTCGCCCTCGTAGCCGGGGCCCTTGAGGCGGACGCGGACCTTGGTGACCGGCGGCAGGGCGTCGAGCTTCTCGAGGGAGAAACCCTTGAGCTGCGGGTCCTGCGAGTTGGTGAAGGGGTCGAAGTCGACCGGGCCGATCTCCTCGCCGCGCGACTTGGCGCGCGTCTCGGCCTCGGCCCAGCGCTTGACCAGCGCGGCAGAGAACCATTTGACGCGATCCTTGGGCTCGACCCACATCGACTGACCGCCGGAGGTGCCGCCGCCGCTCACGAGCTTCCGGTAGATCGCCTCGAGGAAGGCCTCGGCGGAACCGGCGGCGCGGGCGTCGGGCGCCAGCGCGAAGGCCGCGAGCGAGATGAGCACGGTACGACGTGTCGGCATCGAATCCTCCCGGCGAGCTTCCGGCGACGGGGGGAAGTCTAGCCTCTCGACGCCCGCCCCGCCAGCACCGCGGGCAGAACCGCGGTGGACGGCGGGGGTGCGGGCAATACCGGGCGGAACGAAATCTCGTTCCGCATGACGGCAATGCAACGGAACTTCATGCTTTGACGCGGCGTCCGCGATGCTCGAAAAAGGAACACCATTTCCACAAGCATCCTGCCGATCGGCAGCCATCCGAGGAAAGCGTCATGTCCGAGAAGAAGCCCGGTTTCGCCACGCTCGCCGTCCACGCCGGCGCCAAGCCCGACCCGACGACGGGCGCGCGGGTGACGCCGATCTACCAGACCACCGCCTTCGTCTTCGACGACGTCGACCACGCCGCCTCGCTGTTCGGGCTGCAGGCCTTCGGCAACATCTACACCCGCATCACCAACCCGACGACGGCCGTGCTCGAAGAGCGCGTCGCCGCGCTCGAGGGCGGCACGGCGGCGGTGGCGGTGGCCTCGGGCCATGCGGCGCAGCACCTGATCTTCCACACGATCATGGCGCCCGGCGACGAGTTCGTCGCCTCCAAGAAGCTCTACGGCGGCTCGATCAACCAGTTCAACCACGCCTTCAAGAACTACGGCTGGACGGTGAAGTGGGCCGATCCGGACGATCTCTCCTCGTTCGAGGCGGCGATCGGGCCGAAGACCAAGGCGATCTTCATCGAGAGCCTCGCCAATCCGGGCGGCGTCGTCACCGACATCGCCGGCGTCGCGGCGATCGCCAAGAAGCACGGCCTGCCGCTGATCGTCGACAACACGCTGGCCTCGCCCGCGCTGTGCCGGCCGATCGAGCACGGCGCCGACGTGGTCGTCCATTCCGCGACCAAGTTCCTCGGTGGCCACGGCAACTCGATGGGCGGCGTCATCGTCGACGCCGGCACCTTCAACTGGCTGAAGTCGGGCAAGTACCCGATGCTGTCGGAGCCGCGGCCGGAGTACCAGAACATGGTGATCGGCCAGGTGTTCGGGCAGATCGCCTTCGCGATCGCCGTGCGCGTGCTCGGCCTGCGCGACATCGGCCCGGCGATCTCGCCGTTCAACTCGTTCCAGATCATCACCGGCATCGAGACGCTGGCGCTGCGCATGGAGCGTCACTCGTCGAACGCGCTGGCCGTCGCCAAGTGGCTGAAGGCGCGGCCGGAAGTGGCCTGGGTCTCCTATGCCGGCCTCGAAGACGACCGCTATCATGCGCTGGCGAAGAAATACGTGCCGAACGGCGCGGGCGCCGTCTTCACCTTCGGCCTGAAGGGCGGCTACGAGGCGGGCGTCAAGCTGGTGTCCGGCGTGAAGCTCTTCTCGCATCTCGCCAACATCGGCGACACCCGCTCGCTGATCATCCACCCGGCCTCGACCACCCATCGCCAGCTCGCCGACGCGCAGAAGATCGCCGCCGGCGCCGGCCCGGACGTGGTGCGTCTGTCGATCGGCATCGAGGACGTCGCCGACATCATCGCCGACATCGAGCAGGCGCTGGTCGGCTGATCGATCGGTTCCGACGAAACGAAGAACGGCCGGAGGAGCGTTCCTCCGGCCGTTCGCCGTTCTGGGTCACGAAAACGCGGCGTCAGCGGACGTCGTGGGCGAGCAGCGTCGTCTCCATCCGCCCCGGCGCGAAGACCGAGACGGCATGGACCACGGCGCAGGTCAGCACCGCCATGGCGGTCGCCTGATGGATCAGCGCCAGCGCGAAGGGCACGTGCATCAAGAGCACGGCGATGCCGACGAGGATCTGGAACAGCACCGCGAAGCCGAGCGCGAAGGCCGAGACGCGGGCGGTGGCGGTGCGGGCGGTCACCACGATGGTGACGAACTGGATGATCACCAGCGCGAAGAGTACATAGGCGCCCATGCGGTGGAGGAACTGCACCGTCGCCTGGTTCTCCACCAGATCGCGCCACAGCGGCACCATCGAGAAGGTCTCGCCCGGCATCAGGCGGCCGGCCATCAGCGGCCAGGTGTCGTAGACGAGGCCGGCGCGGTTGCCTGCCACCAGGGCGCCGAGGAAGATCTGCAGCAGCACCCAGCCGAGCACCACGCCGGCGCCGATGCGGCGGATCGGCGAGGGCCGTGGCGTGCGCCCCTCGGGCCCGAGCGTCAGCGCGGTCCACAGGACGGCGGAGAAGATGACGGCGGCGAAGGTCATGTGGATCGCCAGACGCAGCGGCGCCACCTCGGTGCGGTCGACGAGGCCGGAGGCGACCATCCACCAGCCGACGGCGCCCTGCAGCCCACCGAGCGCGAAGAGGCCGAAGAGGCGCGGCAGGCGGTCGCGGCCGATCCGGCCGGTCGCCCAGAACCACAGGAGCGGCAGGGCGAAGGCGACGCCGATCATTCGGCCGAGCAGCCGATGCGACCATTCCCAGAAATAGATGAAGCGGAACTCGTCCAGCGTCATGCCGGCGTTCATCACGTGGTACTGCGGGATCTGGCGATAGCGCTCGAAGGCGGCGTGCCAGTCGGCGTCGTTCAGCGGCGGGATCACGCCGAGCAGCGGCTGCCATTCGGTGATCGACAGGCCGGACTCGGTCAGCCGGGTGATGCCGCCGACCACCACCATGGCGAAGATCATCGCGGCGACGACATAGAGCCAGACGCGGATCGGGCGATCCGCATCCAGACCCGCACGTCTCGTCGCCGGGATTCGCTCGAGGGTCATCGGCACCATCGCCATCTTCACTCCACGTCTCGTTCCGAGATATAGACCGGGACGAAGGTCGTCACCAGCGACGGGGCGTCACGCCCCCGCTGGTCACGACCTCTCCAAGCAGCGACACGTCGTCGCCGTCCGGCCACGAGCCGAGAGGAAAGGCAGTCCATGACCTCCGCAACGCGACGTTTCGTCGGGTCCGCCGTGCTGGTGATCTTCCTGCTGATCTATGTCTTCTTCGCAACTGCGGTAGGTGACGTGGTGGTGGCGAGCAAGTCGGGCTGGGTACAGTTCGCGTATTTCGTCGTCGCAGGACTGGCCTGGGTGCCGCCGGCAGCGATGATCGTGCGCTGGATGTATCGCCCGATCGCCCCGAAGGCGTGAGGCGCGGCGCCGTCCCGCCGCCTCAGGCGGCGAGCGGACGGCGGACGGGCGCGGTCGTGACCGGCGGATCGAGCAGCCAGACCGAACGACCGGCGGCATCGAGCCCGTCGAAGGCGGCGAGCGCACGCGGATCGTCGGAGGCGTCCTCGGCGAGGATCACCGCGTCGGCACGCGCGATCAGCGCCGCCATGCCGGGGCCGGCGGCGAGGCGCCCGGCATCGATCACCAGAACGTCCCAGGTCTCGGCGAGGGCGTCGAGCAGGGCCGCCGTCCGCGCGGTTTCCAGTTCGACGTCGCGCAGGCGGCGCGTCGCACCGGAAAGCACCCAGACGCCGGTCGCGGCATCCGGCCGGATCGCCGCGGAGCAGCCGACGCGGCCGTCGACGATGTCGGCGAGCGCCAGTTCCTCGACCAGACCGACGGTCGCGCCGGACCGGGCGATGGCGGCGGAAAGCGCACGGGCCGCGCCGAGCGCCCTGGCGGCGTCC
>DBMN01000332.1 GCA_002298965.1 Rhizobiales bacterium UBA697
CCACCGAGGTGCTGAAGCTCGTCACCGGCGTCGGCGATCTCCTCCTCGGCCGCCTGCTGATGGTCGACCTCAAGTCGATGCGCTTCGAGACCATCGACTACGCCCGCAACCCCGCGATCACGCGGCCGCCGGTCCCCGGCCGAGCGTGAGTCTCGGCCGCGAAACGAAGAACGGCCGGGCGATGCCCGGCCGTTTCGTGTTTCTGCGATGTCGTGCGCCTCACATGCCGCGCACGGCCGGGCGGACCGAGCGCAGCTGCGGCTCGCGCATGGTCTCGCGCCAGGGCGCCGAGCGATAGACGCCGAGGATGCGGTAGTCGGCGAAGAAGCCGAGCTCCTCGAGCGCGTTGGCGAGCCCGCGCTCGCTCGGATGGCCCTCGACGTCGGCGAGGAACTGCGTCGCCGTGAAGTGGCCGTCGACCATGTAGCTCTCGAGCTTGGTCATGTTGATGCCGTTGGTGGCGAAACCGCCCAGCGCCTTGTAGAGCGCCGCCGGCACGTTGCGGACGTTGAAGACGAAGGTCGTCATGATCGGCCCGACGCCCGGCGCCGCGCGCAGGTCCTCGGTCGACAGGATGACGAAGCGGGTGGTGTTGTGGTCCTGGTCCTCGATGTCCTCGGCGAGGATGTCGAGGCCGTAGATCTCCGCCGCCAGCCGCGAGGCGATGGCGCCGCGGGAGGGATCGGCGATCTGCGAGATCTCGCGGGCGGAACCGGCGGTGTCGGCGCCGACGATCGGCCTGAGGCCGAGCTTGCGCAGGTTCTCGCGGCACTGGCCGAGCGCCTGCGGATGGCTCTGCACCGTCTTCAGGGTCTCGAGGCTCGCCCCCTTCGGCGCCATCAGCTGATGGCGGATCGGCAGGAAGTACTCGCCGATGATGTGCAGGGTCGATTGCGGCAGCAGATGATGGATGTCGGCGACGCGACCGGCGATCGAGTTCTCGATCGGGATCATGCCGAGGTCGGCGGTTCCGTTCTCGAGCTCGGCGAAGCAGTCCTCGAAGGTCGCGCAGGGGATCGCCTCGAAGTCGGGATAGACCTCGCGGGCGGCGATGTGGGAATTGGCTCCCGGTTCACCCTGGAACACGATCTTCTTGCGGCCGGTCATGGCTGGTCCTTCACTGATTGCCGGCGGGGCCGGCGGCGAGAATGGTGCGGGCGCGCTCGAGGTCGTCCGGCGTGTCGACGCCGAGCGGCACCGTCGCGACGATCTCGACGTCGATGCGCATGCCGGCCTCGAGGGCGCGCAGCTGCTCGAGCTTCTCGCGTCGCTCCAGCACCGAGGGCGGTAGCGACACGAAACGGCCGAGAGCTGCGCGACGATAGGCATAGAGCCCGATGTGGTGGAAGAGCGGTCCGTCGCCGTGCGGCGCCGTGGCGCGGGTGAAGTAGAGCGCGCGCAAGCGGCTCTCGCCGATCGGCGAGCCGACCACCTTGACCACGTTGGGGTTGGTCTTCTCTTCCTCGCGCACGATCTCGGCGGCGAGCGTGGCGATGTCGACGCTCGGCTCGGCGAGCGGCGCGATCGACGCGCGCACCGCGGCGGGATCGATCGTCGGCAGATCGCCCTGGACGTTGACGATCACGTCGTGGCGGCCGTCGGGGTCGACGAGGCCGAGGGCCTCGTGGATGCGGTCGGAGCCGGACGGGTGGTCGGGACGCGTCAGGATCGCCTCGCCGCCGTGGTCGCGCACCGCCGCGACGATCGCCGCGTCGTCGGCGGCGACATAGACCGGGCCGATGTCGGCCTCGCGGGCACGCCGCCACACCTGCACGATCATCGGCACGCCGGCGATGTCGGCGAGCGGTTTGCCCGGCAGGCGCGTCGCGGTCATGCGCGCGGGGATGAGGATCATCGGTCGGAGCGCGGGGGCGGACATCGGCAGGGATCTCGCGAGACGGCGTGAAGAGGCTCGACGGCTCTTATAGTTATGGACAGGCTCTCGGAAAAGCACGTAGTGTCCCGCTCGGAGGGGCAGGACCGGAAATGCGGCCGCCGTCGCCGTCGGGAAGGGGCTTCCGGGCGGTGCCGAGGGCGCGAGGCGCGGTCGTGCCGACACCGGTCGGGCGGGTTCGCAGCCCGCGACCACTCGGACGGAGTTCCACATGGATTTTCGCGCGATCAATTCTTACGCCGGCGCGCTTTTCGGTGCCGGTATCTGGGCCATGGTCACGGGCATCACCGCATCGATCATCTTCGCCCCCGAACTTCCCGCCAAGCCCGGCTTCGTCGTGGCGGTCGCCGGTGCGCCGAAGCAGGATGCGGCGCCCGCCGCAGCCGCCAAGGTCGAGCCGATCGACGTGCGCCTGAAGACCGCCGACGTCGAACGCGGCAAGAAGAGCTTCTCCAAGTGCTCGTCCTGCCACACGCCCGAGAAGGACGGCGGCGCCAAGGTCGGCCCCAATCTTTGGGGCGTGGTCGGCGGGCCCAAGGCCCACATGGGCGGCTTCAAGTATTCCGGCGGCATGGCCGATCGCGGCAAGGCCGGCGAAAAGTGGTCCTTCGACGACCTCGACAAGTTCCTGGCCGACCCCAAGGGCTTCGTCGCCGGCACCGCGATGGGCTTCGCCGGCATCAAGGACGGGGCCGATCGCGCCGACGTGATCGCCTATCTGCGCTCGCTCTCCGACAGCCCGGTGCCGCTGCCCTGAGGCGCGGAACGGCGCGGAACGAACGACGGCCGGGAGCGATCCCGGCCGTCTTCGCGTCGGGGCGGCCGTGCCGCGCGAGACCGACCGCCGCGACGACTGCGAAATCGTCGCGAAACGTATAATCTCGCCCGAATCGTCGGATTTTCTTCGGCCGAACGACCACGAAAGCGAGACCGAACGCCCATGCGCCTTCTCACCCTGGCCGCCGCCCTCCTCGCCGCGGGAACCGCGCTCCTCGCCGCCCCGACGGGCCATGCCGAAGAGAGGGTCTGGCGCCACGGATCCTCGCTGATGGGCGAGCCGAAATACCCGAAGGACTTCCCGCATTTCGCCTACGTGAACCCGCAGGCGCCCAAGGGCGGCACGCTGCGGATGGCGGCGACGGGCACGTTCGACAGCTTCAATCCGGTGATCATCAAGGGCAATCCGGTCTACGGACTGGGGCAGGTCTATGAGACGCTGATGACGAGCGCGCTCGACGAGGCCTCCACCGAGTACGGGGAGATCGCCGAGGCGCTGACCTGGCCGGCGGACTTCTCGTCGGTGACCTATCGGCTGAACCCGAAGGCGCGCTGGCACGACGGCAAGCCGATCACGCCGGACGACGTGATCTGGTCGTTCCAGGCCCAGAAGGAGAACAATCCGCGCGTCTCCGCCTACTATCGGCACGTCGTCAAGGCGGAGAAGAGCGGCGAGCGCGAGGTCACCTTCACCTTCGACGCGCCGGGCAATCGCGAACTGCCGCAGATCGTCGGCCAGCTCATGGTGCTGCCGAAGCACTGGTGGGAAGGCACCGGCCCCGACGGCAAGAAGCGCTCGATCACCGAGACCACGCTCGAGCCGCCGCTCGGCTCCGGCCCCTATCGCGTCAAACGCTTCGAAACGGGCCGTTCGATCACCTACGAGCGGGTGAAGGACTGGTGGGGCGCGAACGAGCCGGCCAACATCGGCATGAACAACTTCGACGAGATCCGCTACGAGTATTTCCGCGACGACTCGGTGTCGCTCGAAGCCTTCAAGGGCGACGTGTACGATCTGCGTATCGAGTCGTCTGCCAAGAACTGGGCGACCGCCTACGACGTCCCGCCGCGCGCCGACGGCCGCTTGGCTCTCGAAATCCTGCCGTCGCGCGGCCTCGGCATCATGCAGGCCTTCGTGCCCAATCTGCGCCGCGCGAAGTTCGCCGATCCGAAGGTGCGGCTGGCGCTCTCCTATGCCTTCGATTTCGAGGGCACCAATCGCGCCCTGTTCTTCGGTCAGTACAAGCGCATCGCCAGCTTCTTCCAGCCGACCGAACTCGCCTCCTCCGGCGTGCCGCAGGGTCGGGAACTCGAGATCCTGATGGAGGCCGAGAAGGCGGGGCCCGTGCCGCGGGAGGCCTTCGAGAAGCCCTTCTCGAATCCCACGGCGCCCGATCAGAACGCCGCGCGCACCAATCTGCGCGAAGCGTTGCGGCTCTTCGCCGAGGCCGGTTGGGTGGCGAAGAACGGCAAGCTCGTCTCGCAGAAGACCGGCGAGCCCTTCACGGTCGAGTATCTGATCGACAGCCCGGCCTTCGAACGCGTCGCCGTCCGCTGGGCCGAGGATCTCGCCAAGATCGGCGTCACCATGACGATACGAAACGTCGACTCGGCCCAATACGAAAACCGTGTGCGCCAATTCGACTTCGACCTGGTCACCGACGTCTGGGCGCAGAGCCTGTCGCCGGGCAACGAGCAGCTGTATTACTGGGGTTCGGCCGCCGCCGATCAGGACGGCTCGCGCAACACGCCCGGCATCCGCGACAAGGCGGTCGACTTCGTGATCTCGAAGATCATCTACGCCCATGATCGCGACGAGCTCGTCGCCGCGACGCACGCGCTCGATCGGATCCTGCTCTGGAACCACTATGTCATTCCGGCGTGGGGCATGGACGGCAACCGGGTCGCCCGCTGGAACCGCTTCGGGCACCCCGATCTGACGCTGACGCTGTCGCCGGCGAGTGCCATTCCGACGCTCTGGTGGTGGGATGCCGCCGCCGCCGCCAAGACCGGGGTGCAGAAGTGACGCCTCTTGCCGGGGCGACCCGGTCGGCGACCGCCGGTCTCACCCGGCGCGAGGCCTTGGCGGTCGGCGCCGCCGGCCTCGCGGCCTGCGCCGTTCCGGCGAGCCTGCGCGCCGCCGAAGGCCCGCGCCACGGCTTCTCGGTCTGGGGCGATCTCAAG
>DBMN01000176.1 GCA_002298965.1 Rhizobiales bacterium UBA697
CTCCGCGGCGAGCGCCTCGAGGGTCGGCACGCCGACCGCCGGACGACCGGCGGCGAGGGCGAAGCCGCGCACGGCGGCGACGCCGATGCGGATGCCGGTGAAGGAGCCGGGGCCGGTGGTCACGGCGAAGGCGTCGATCTCGGCGATCGGTACGCCGGTGCGGGCGAGCAGCGCGTCGATCGCGCCCATCAACTTCTCGGCATGACCGCGGCCGATGATCGCGCTCGACGCGGTGACGTCGACGCGGTCGCCGTCCCGCACGAGCAGGGCGACGGCGAGCGCATCGAGCGCGGTATCGACGGCGAGGAGTTTCATGGATCGATCAATATCGCGAAAACGCACGCGCCATCAGCGCGACGAAGGTCGAGCGGACGGCGCGGGCGGATGCGGCCTCAGGAGGCCGCGCGCACTTCCCGGATCTCCGGCAGGAAGTGCTTGAGGAGGTTCTGCACGCCGTTGCGCAGCGT
This sequence comes from Rhizobiales bacterium UBA697, assembly GCA_002298965.1. Taxonomy (GTDB): domain Bacteria; phylum Pseudomonadota; class Alphaproteobacteria; order Rhizobiales; family Ancalomicrobiaceae; genus Pinisolibacter. The sequence goes on from DBMN01000176.1 coordinate 468, forward strand.
CGCCGTCGAGGACGGGCAGCCGGAACAGGCGCCGCGCATGGTCAGATAGACGATGCCGTCCTCGTAGGAGTGGAAGGTGATGTCGCCGCCGTCGCCGGCGACCGCCGGGCGGACGCGCTCGTCGAGCAGCTGCTTCACCGTCGCCACGACGCGGGCGTCGTCCTCGGAATAGGCACGGGCGGCACCCTCTTCGGCGGCCTCGACCAGCAGCGGCGCGCCGGACATGAAGAATTCCATGATGGCGCCGAGGATGGCCGGCTTCAGATGCTGCCATTCCGGCCCGTCCTTGGTCACCGAGACGAAGTCGGCGCCGAAGAAGACGGCGGTGACGCCCGGCACCGCGAAGAGGCGCTGGGCGAGCGGCGAGGCGGCGGCCTCGGCGGCGGAACGGAACTCGCGGGCGCCCTCGCCCATGACCTTGCGGCCGGGCACGAACTTCAGCGTCGCGGGATTGGGGGTGACTTCGGTCTCGATGAACATCGTTTCTCCTCTCTCGGTTTCAAGGGCCGAGCCGGATTTCGAGACGTTCCAGATAGGGCCTTCCGTGCGTGTCGTCCAGCGAGGAGAATCACGCGATGGCGGCGATGTCCTCGTCGGAGAGGTGGCCGGGGACGATGGTGACGGGCACGGGGAAGGAGCCGGAGGCCCGTCCGATCGCGGTGACCAGCGGGCCGGGGCCCTCCGATCCGGTGCCGGCGGCGAGCACCAGCACGGCGATGTCCTCGTCGGCGTCGATCGCTCCGCGCACCTCGGTCGCACGGCCGCCGAAGCGGACGACCTGTTCGGCCTCGAGCCCCGACATGGCGCGAATGCGGGCGGCGACCCGATCGAGCACCGCCCTCGCCTCGGCTTCCGCCTCGGCGCGCATCACCTGCTCGACGCCGAGGAAGCCGCGGAAGTCGGCATCCTCGACGACATGGAGCAGCACCACCGCGCCGCCGGTATGGGCGGCGCGCAGGGCGGCGAAGACGACCGCGCGGTCGCATTCCACCGTGTCGTCGACGACGACCAGGAACTTGCGCCGGTGACCGGCTTCGTGCGAGCGGCGAGTAAGGACCATGGCGCGAGGCTGCCACGGCGCGGGCCGCGGTGGCAAGGGCGGGCGATCTCGGCAGATCGTCGCCCTCGCCGTCTCGTTTCTCAGCGCAGGAAGCCGACGACGTCCCTGACCGCGTCCATCACCGGACGGGCGATGGCGGAGGCGCGTTCGCCGCCCTCCCTCAAGACGCCGTCGATGTAGGCCGGATCGGCGACCAGACGCTTCATCTCGCCGCCGACCGGGCCGAGCTTGTCGACCGCGAGGTCGGTCAGCGCCGCCTTGAAGGCCGAGAACTGCGATCCGCCGTACTGGGCGAGCACGTCGGCCGCCGTGGTGCCGGCGAGCGCGGCGTAGATGCCGACGAGGTTGTCGGCCTCGGGACGCTCCTTCAGGCCCTCGATCTCGCTCGGCAGCGGCTCGGGATCGGTCTTGGCCTTGCGCAGCTTCTGGGCGATGGCGTCGCGGTCGTCGGTCAGGTTGATGCGGCTGAGGTCGGAGGGATCCGACTTCGACATCTTCTTGGTGCCGTCGCGAAGGCTCATCACGCGGGTCGCGGGACCCTGGATGATCGGCTCGGGCAGGGGGAAGAACTTCGGACCCAGACCGAGCTCGGCGATGCGGTCGGCATAGTCGTTGTCGAACTTCTGGGCGATGTCGCGGGTGAGTTCGAGGTGCTGCTTCTGGTCCTCGCCGACCGGCACGTGGGTGGCGCGGTAGAGCAGGATGTCGGCGGCCATCAGGCTGGGATAGGCGTAGAGACCGAGCGAGGCGTTCTCGCGGTCCTTGCCGGCCTTCTCCTTGAACTGCGTCATGCGGTTCATCCAGCCGAGGCGGGCGATGCAGTTGAAGACCCAGGCGAGCTCGGCGTGCTGGTGGACGCGGCTCTGGTTGAAGACGATCTGCGACTTCGGGTCGATGCCGGCGGCGATGAAGGCGGCGGTCACCTCGCGGATCGAGCGCTGGAGCTCGGCCGGGTTCTGCCAGACGGTGATCGCGTGCATGTCGACGACGCAGTAGACGCAAGGGTGCGTCTTCTGCAGCGCGACGAACTTCACGATGGCGCCGAGATAGTTGCCGAGATGGAGATTGCCGGTCGGCTGAACGCCGGAGAACACGCGCGGTTCGAAGGCGGCGGGAATCGCTTCGGTCATTTTGGATCCTCAGAGGCTCGGACCCGAACCCCTGTGGACGGGGAGGCGGCCTCGGGCGGCGTTATGCGCGATCCGTCGGCGCCTCGCAAGTCGCCGATCCCACCGGCGTCGGCGCGGGAGCGGCGGCGGGACGGCGAGTGAAGACGCGCGGATCGACCGCCCCGGTCGCCCACAGCAGGCCGCCGTGGACGGCGATGCCGGCGAGGATCGCGGCGCCGACCGCCGTCAGCCGCAGCACCGTTCCGCCG
>DBMN01000104.1 GCA_002298965.1 Rhizobiales bacterium UBA697
AGCTCGACGCCCCACTGGTCGAAGGAATTGACGTCGAAGATCACGCCCTGGACGAAGACCTTGTGTTCGTAGAGGGCGAGCAGACGTCCGAGAGTGAAGGGATCGAGCCGGCGATAGAGGATGGTGTTCGACGGCCGGTTGCCGGGGAACACCTTGTGCGGCGTCAGCGCGTCGATCTCGGCCTTGGGGAGGCCGGCGGCGACGAGTTCGGCGCGCACCACGCGTTCCTTCTTGCCCTTCATCAGCGCCTCGGCCTGGGCGAGGCAGTTGGCGACGAGCTTGGCGTGATGGTCGCCCATCGCCTCGTTGGGCTCGGCCGCCAGCAGGAAGTCGACGGGAATGACGTCGGTGCCCTGGTGGATCAGCTGGAAGAAGGCGTGCTGACCGTTGGTGCCGGGCTCGCCCCACACCACCGGGCCGGTCGGCCCTTCGACCGGGCGGCCGTCGCGGCGCGTCGTCTTGCCGTTACTCTCCATGTCCAGCTGCTGGAGATGGGCGGCGAAGCGCGACAGGCGTTGATCGTAGGGGATGACGGCCTGGGTCGGCATGCCCATCAGCGAGCGATACCAGACGCCGATCAGCGCCAGCAGGACCGGCAGGTTGCGCTCGAGCGGGGCCTCGAGGAAGTGATCGTCCATCGCCGCGCCGCCGGCGAGGAAGGCGCGGAAGTTCTCCGGGCCGATCGCGAGCATCACCGGCAGGCCGATCGCCGACCACACCGAATAGCGGCCGCCGACCCAGTCCCAGAAGCCGAAGATGCGGTCCTCGGCGATGCCGAAGGCCTTGACCTTGGGGATGGCGGTGGAGATGGCGGCGAAATGGTCGCCGATCGCCTTCTCGCCGAGCGCCGCGACCAGCCAGTCGCGGGCCGACGCCGCGTTGGTCATGGTCTCGAGCGTGGTGAAGGTCTTCGAGGCGATCAGGAACAGCGTCGTCGCGGGGTCGAGGCCCTTCAGCGTGTCGTGGAGATGGGCGCCGTCGACGTTGGAGACGTAGTGGACGCGGGGTCCGTCGTGCCAGGGCGCGAGCGCCAGCGTCACCATCGCGGGGCCGAGGTCCGAGCCGCCGATGCCGAGATTGACGACGTCGGTGAAGGGTTTGCCGGTGGCGCCGCGGATCGTGCCGCCGCGCACGGCGTTCGCGAAGGCCGTCATGGCGACGAGCACGGCCTCGACGTCGGCGGTGACGTCGCGGCCGTCGACCGCGAAGGGACGGCGGCGATCGGGGTTGCGCAGCGCGACGTGGAGGACGGCGCGGCCCTCGGTGGCGTTGATCTTCTCGCCCGCGAACATCGCGGCGCGGCGTTCGACGAGCTTGGAGGCGCGGGCGAGCTTCAACAGCAGCTGCATCGTCTCGTCGTTGACGCGATTCTTCGAGTAGTCGAGCAGGAGATCGTCGTGGCGGGCCGAGAAACGGGCGAATCGGTCGGCGTCGGCGGCGAAGAGATCGACGATCCGGGCCGCGCGCATGGTATCGGCGTGGGCGCGGAGAGCCTGGAAGGCGACGTTGCGCTTTTCGGTCATGGGGGTGACCTCGTTCGAGGGCTCGCCGCAAGGGTGGGCGACGACGGGCGCCGGCGAGCGGACGCCCGTCCGGGACGTCAGAATGCCTTGAATGTGATGACGGTCTTGGTGTCGACGATCCCCGGCACGGTCTGGACCTTCTGGTTGACGAAATGGCCGATGTCGGCCTCGTCCTCGACGTAGAACTTCGCGATCAGGTCGTGGTCGCCGGCGGTCGAATAGATCTCCGAGGCGATCTCGGCATCGGCGATGGCGGTGGCCACCTCGTAGGATCGACCGAGCGCGCACTTGATGAGGACGAAGAAGGGTTTCATCTGTTTTTTCCGTTCCTTCGGATGTGGCGCCAGTCGACCAGATGCGGCCGGCGAGGGCAAGAGCGGAGCGCTGCGGATCGACGTCGCCGTGCCCTTCGTCCCCCGTGGAGGTTGCCGTGGTGCCGGGCGCGATCATCGGCGGCGACATGGGCGAAGGCGTGGCGACGATGGTCGAACGGTAGTCGGAGCCGGGCTTTTTCACAGCCCCTTGCCATCGCTCGATCGCCGGCTTAACTCTGCGCTACAAATCTCATCGGGGTGCCCGGCGCGTTCGGGCTGAGAGGCTCAGGCCAACCCATAGAACCTGATCCGGGTCGTGCCGGCGGAGGGACTTGAGATGTCGATGACGGATACCCATACCCTCTCGCCGGTCGGCAAGGCCAAGACGCTCGCTCCGCGGCGCGTCGCCGAGATTCTCGCCCGTCTGCGCGAGCGTCGGCCGCGAATCCACGTTCTCACCTCGCCGGTCGCCCAGACCTTCACCGCCAACATGCTCTTGGCGGTCGGGGCCGAGCCGTCGATGACCTTCTCGCCCGAGGAGGTGCCGGCCTTCGTCGCGGCCTCCGACGCGCTGCTGATCAACCTCGGCATGCTCGACCGGATGCGGCGCGACGCCTCGCTGACGGCGGTCGAAGTCGCCAAGGATTCGGGCGTGCCGTGGATGCTCGACCCGGTGAAGATCCAGATCTCGCCGTCGCGGCTCGAGTTCGCCCGCCGGCTGATCGAGCTCGAGCCCGATCTCGTCCACGTCAATCACGCCGAGTTCGCCGGCCTCTCCGGCCTCGAGACCACCGACGAGAACGTCCGCGACTTTGCCGTCCACTTCGTCTCGACGCTCGCCGTCACCGGCGAGGTCGACATCGTCACCGACGGCACGCGGACGATCCGCGTCGCCAACGGCCATCCGCTGATGGACCGCGTCACCGCGATCGGCTGCGCCGGCTTCGCGGTCGCCACCGCCTTCCGCGCGGTCGAGCCCGATCCGGTCGTCGCCGGGGCGGCGGCGCTGGTGGCGATGGGCGTGGCGGGCGAGACGGC
>DBMN01000102.1 GCA_002298965.1 Rhizobiales bacterium UBA697
CGCCGAGGCCGCGAGCTGGCGCGCCGCCCTCGACGCGCTGCGCGAGGACTTCACGCCGCTCTCCGACATGCGGGCGAGCGCCGACTATCGCACCGAGACGGCGGTGGCGCTGCTCGGCAAGGCGCTGGCAGAGATCGCCGGCACGGCGACCACCAAGACCCGGGTCTTCGCCCGTCGCGAGGAGGCCGCCCATGGTTGACGCTTCGCCCCGTCCCGCCGCCGCGGTCGGCCGCGCCCTGCCGCACGAGGCCGCCGTCCGCCACGTCACCGGCACCGCGCCCTACATCGACGATCTGCCCGAACCCAAGGGCACGCTGCACATCGCTCCCGGCTGGTGCCGCGAGGCGGCCAAGGGGCGCCTCGTCGGCGTCGATCTCGCCGCCGTCGCCGCCTACCCCGGCGTGGTGACGGTGCTGACCGCCGCCGACGTGCCGGCGGTCAACGACTGCTCGCCCTCGATCGGCGGCGATCCGGTCTTCGCCACCGGCGAGATCCGCTTCCACGGTCAGGTCGTCTTCGCCGTCGTCGCCGAGACCCGCGCCGCGGCCCGCGCCGCCGCCCGTCTCGCCCGTTTCACCGTCGAGACCGAGAAGCCCGCCGTCACCGTCGCCGATGCGCTTTCCCGCGACACCGACGTGCTGCCCGCCTACGCCTTCCGCAAGGGCGATCCGGACGCTCTGCTCGACGAGGCGCCGCACGCCGTCTCCGACAGTTTCTTCGTCGGCGGCCAGGAGCATTTCTACCTCGAGACCCAGACGGCCATGGCCGAACCGCTCGAGGGCGGCGAGATCCTGATCCATGCCTCGACCCAGCATCCGACCGAGATCGCCCACGTCGCCGCCCGCGTGCTGGGGCTGCCGGAGGCGATGATCGAATGCCGCTGCCGCCGCATGGGCGGCGGTTTCGGCGGCAAGGAATCTCAGGCGACGCAATGGGCGGTGATCGCCGCGCTCGCCGCCCGCGTCACCGGCCGCACCGCCAAGATCCGGCTCGATCGCGACGACGACATGATCATGACCGGCAAGCGCCACGACATGCGCGTCGACTGGCGCGCCGGCTTCGACGCCGGCGGCCGGGTGCTGGCGGTCGACGTCGACTTCATGGCCCGCTGCGGCCATTCTCCCGACCTGTCGCAGGGCGTCGTCGACCGCACGATGTTCCATGCCGACAACGCCTACGACTACCCGGCCGCGGCGATCCGCTCGCGCCGACTGCTGACCGACACGGTCTCCAACACCGCCTTCCGCGGCTTCGGCGGGCCGAAGGGCGTCGCCTTCGCCGAGCGGATGATGGATGCCGTCGCCTTCCGCCTCGGCATCGACCCGCTCGACGTGCGGCTCGCCAATCTCTACCCCGACGCGGCGTCCCCCGCCCACGGCGTGACGCCCTATGGCCAGGAGGTCGACGGCGGCATCCTCCAGTCGCTGGTCGGCGAACTGGAACGCACCTCCGACTATCGCGCCCGCGTCGCCGAGATCGCCACCTTCAACATGGGAAGCCCGTTCCTGAGGCGCGGCATCGCCCTGACGCCGGTCAAGTTCGGCATCTCCTTCACGCTGACCCACCTCAATCAGGCCGGCGCGCTGGTCCACGTCTATGCCGACGGTTCGGTCGCGGTGAACCACGGCGGCACCGAGATGGGGCAGGGGCTCCACACCAAGATCCTGCAGGTGGTGGCGACCACCTTCGGCCTGCCGCTCGGCCGCGTCCGCATCGCCGCGACCTCGACCGCCAAGGTGCCGAACACCGCGCCGACCGCGGCCTCGTCGGGCTCCGACCTCAACGGCATGGCGGCGCGCGCCGCCGCCGAGACGATCCGCGACCGGATGCTGCCGGTCGCCGCCGCCCTCCTCGGCGCCGTGCCCGAGGCGGTCCGCTTCGAGGGCGGCCGGGTCCATGCCGGTGGCGAGGCGTCGAAGAGCTTTGCCGAGATCGCCAAGGCGGCCCATCTCGCCCGCGTCCAGCTCTCGGCGACCGGCTTCTACGCCACGCCGAACCTCGTCTGGGACCGCGCCGCCGCCCATGGCCGGCCGTTCTTCTACTTCGCGCAGGGGGCCGCCTGTTCGGAAGTGGTGGTCGACACGTTGACCGGCGAGACCCGCGTCGCCCGCGTCGACATCCTCCACGACGTCGGCCGCTCGCTCAATCCGGCGCTCGACATCGGCCAGATCGAGGGCGCCTTCGTCCAGGGCATGGGCTGGGTCACGGCCGAGGAACTGGTGCACGACGCCCAGGGCCGCCTGCGCACCCACGCGCCCTCGACCTACAAGATCCCGACCGCCTTCGACGTGCCGGCCGACTTCCGCGTCCGCCTGTGGGAGAGCGCCGGCGACACCGACACCATCCACCGCTCCAAGGCGGTCGGCGAGCCGCCCTTCATGCTGGCGCTGTCGGTCCATTCGGCGATCCTCAGGGCGCTCGAGAGCCTCGCGCCCGGCCGCCTGCCGCCGCTCGATCTGCCGGCGACGCCCGAGGCGGTCGCCCGCGCCGCCCGTGCTCTGCGCCATCCGGCGAACGGAGGGCAGGCGTGATCGATCACTGGGCCCGCATCCTCGAAGCGCTGGAGATCGAGGGCCGGGTCGCTCGGGTCTTCGTCGCAGGCGTCCGCGGCTCGGCCCCGCGCGAGGTCGGCGCCACCATGGTGGTCCGTCGCGACCTCGGCTTCCGCGGCTCGATCGGCGGCGGTGCCCTCGAATGGCACGGGCTGAAGCTCGCCGACGCCGCGCTCTGCGACGACCGCGCCGGCTTCTCGACCCGCGACGTCGCCCTCGGCCCGGAACTCGGCCAGTGCTGCGGCGGCCGCGTCACCCTCGGCATCGAGGCCTTCGATCGCGACGATCTCCCCGCCGTCCGCGCCCTCGCCGAGGCCGAACGGTGCGGCGCCTTCGTGACCGAGGCGCAGGCCGGCGAGGGGCGTCTCGTCCGGTCGATCGTTCGGGACGGGGCGAG
>DBMN01000361.1 GCA_002298965.1 Rhizobiales bacterium UBA697
CGGTCGCCGCCCGGCAGAGCGATCGGTGCCAGCCGGCCGAGCCGGGCGAAGCCTGCGCCCTCGACCCGGATAGCCTCGCCGCCCCAGGCGGCACCGTCGTCGCCGTGGCCGATGCCGTCGAGCGCCAGACCGAAGATCGGCCCGCCGATCCCGTGTTCCGCCGCCACTGCCGCGACATGGGCGGCGTGGTGCTGCACCGGTAGGCAGGGCACCGCGAACTCGACGGCGAAGCGCGACGAGCGATAGTCGGGGTGGAGGTCGCAGACCACCAGCTCCGGCTCGACGTCGAGCAGCGCCATCAGATGGGCCGCCGTCTCGCGGTAGAACTTGACCGTCTCGGCGGTGTCGAGATCGCCGACGTGCTGCGAGACGAAGGCCTCGCGCCCGCGCGTCACGCAGACCGTCGCCTTGAGATGGGCGCCGGTCGCCAGCACCGACGGCCCGTCTGCGCCGAGATCGATCGGCTCCGGCACGAAGCCGCGCGCCCGGCGAATGAAGCTCGGCCGTCCGGCCACCACCTGCATCACGCTGTCGTCGGCACGGATGACGATGCCGCGATCGTGGCCGACGATCAGATCGGCGATGCCGCCGAGCCGGCGCTGCGCATCCGCGTCGTCGATCACCAGCGGTTCGCCGCCGGGATTGGCCGAGGTCGCGACGATGACGAAGTCGTTCGCCCCCTCGCGCACCGCCTTGCACGACGGCCGCCCGGCCGCTTCCCAGAAGAGCAGGTGATGCAGTGGCGTCGCCGCCAGCATGACGCCGAGGCGGGAGAGATGCGGCGCGATCGACGGTGCCACCGCACCCGCGACCGCGTCCATCACCACGATCGGCGCCGCCGGCGAGGCGAGGAGCGCCCGCTCGGCCTCGCTCGCCACGACCAGCCCGTCGAGCGAGGCGAGGTTCGCCGCCATCACCGCGAAGGGCTTGGCATCGCGCTGCTTGCGCCGACGAAGCTCGGCGACCGCCGCCTCGTTGCGCGCGTCGCAGAGGAGATGGAACCCGCCGAGGCCCTTCAGCGCCACGATCTTTCCGGCGCGGATCGCCGCGACGATCGTCTCGACCGAATGGGTCAGCCGCGGCCCGCAGGCGGGACAGGCGACGGGTTCGGCATGGAATCGTCGATCGGTCGGGTCGCGATAGGCGGCGGCACAGGAGCCGCACATCGGGAAGGACGCCATCGACGTCTGCGCCCGATCGTAGGGCAGCCGCGCCGTGATCGTCAGCCGCGGCCCGCAATGGGTGCAGTTGACGAAGGGATAGAGGTGATAGCGGCTCTCGGGATCGAAGAGATCGTCGAGACAGGCCGAACAGGTCGCGGCATCGGCCGGCACCCGTGTCCTGACCTTGCCGGCGATGCTCTCGACGATGCGGAACCCGGTCTCGCCGCGCGGCGCGAGCGGCACCGTCTCGATCGCGTCGAAGCGGGCGAGCGGCGGCCGTTCGGCTTCGAGGGCGGCGCGGAAGCCATCGAGCCCCTCGCCCTCGACCTCGATCAGCACGCCGTCGCCGTCGTTGAGGACGTAGCCCGAAAGCCCGAAGCGCATCGCGAGCCCAAAGACGAAGGGCCGCATGCCGACGCCCTGAACCGCGCCCCGGACGCGCAGGCGCAGACGATCGATCGCGGAAGCGACCTCGTCCTGTCCCTGGCGTGCGAAGAGCGGATCGAGCGACATGGTCCCTCCTCAGGCCGGACGGCGCGCGAAGGCGGCGCGCTTGTCGACCCAGGCGTAGAAGGCATCGAGCCCTTCGCCGGTGCGTGCCGACACCGTCAGCACCTCGAGCCGCGGATTGACCTGCTTCGCCGCGGCGATGCAGGCGGCGACGTCGAAGTCGAGATGCGGCAGCAGGTCGGACTTGTTGAGCAGCATCAGGTCGGCGGCGGCGAACATGTCCGGGTACTTGAGCGGCTTGTCCTCGCCTTCCGTCACCGACAGCACCGCCACCTTGTGCGCCTCGCCGAGGTCGAAGGCGGCCGGGCAGACGAGATTGCCGACGTTCTCGATGAAGAGCAGCGCGTTCTCCGGCAGATCGAGATCGCCGAGCGCCCGGCCGACCATCGAGGCGTCGAGGTGGCAGCCCTTGCCGGTGTTGACCTGGATCGCCTTGACGCCGGTGGCACGGATGCGATCGGCGTCGTTGGAGGTCTGCTGATCGCCCTCGATCACCGAGATCGGGTAACGGCCCTTCAGATCGCCGATGACCTTGCACAGGAGCGTCGTCTTGCCCGAGCCGGGCGAGGAGACGAAATTCAACGCGAAGGCGCCCTTCTCGGCCAGCGCCCGACGGTTGTCGCGGGCGAGCCGGTCGTTCTTGGAGAGGATGTCGCGCTCGATCCGCACCAGCCGGTCCTGCGAGATCCCCGGCACATGGACCCCGGCGAGACCGCCGCCGTAGTGCAGATCGTCGCCCGACTTCGTCACGTGGTCGTGGTCGTGATCGTGATCGTGGGTGTGCCCGTGATCGTGGCCGTGGGCATGGGAATGACCGTGGTCGTGGCCGTGCTCATGCTCGTGGGCATGGGAATGGCCGCCGTGATCGTGGTCGTGCGAATGGACGTGGGCATGGCCGTGATCGTGCGCATGGGCATGATCGGCGTCGTGGACGTGATCATGATCGTGGCCATGGTCGTGATCGTGGGAATGCCCGTGATCGTGGTCATGATCATGGTCGTGATCATGATGGTGGTGTTCGCCCACCGGCTTGCCTTCGACCGTCGCCGTGCCGCAACCGCAGACCGTGCACATCACTCAACCTCCAACTCCGCGACGCGCAGATCGTCGCCGCCGGTCATCTGAACCCTGTGATTGCCGCATTCGGGGCAGGCCCCGAAGCGCTCCGACAACGGCACCGTCTTGCCGCAGTCCATGCACCAGCCCTCGCCGGGCACGCGTTCGATCTCGAGCACGGCGCCCGCCGCGATCGTGCCGCCGGTCACCGCCTCGAAGCAGAAGCGCATGGCGTCCGGTTCGACGTGAGACAGTTCGCCGATCGCGAGCTTGACCACCTTGACCGATGTCGCCCCGGCGCGGCGCGCCTCTTCCTCGACGATCTCGATCACGCTCTCCATGAGCGACATCTCATGCATCGAGCATCTCCTCGATCGCCACGTCCCAACCGACGCAGGGGTCGAACAGCGACCCGATCCGCTCCGCCCGCGCCAGCCCTTCGGCGCCCGCGGGAAAGACGTTGGCGGCGAGCGTCGCGGCGAGCGGCCCGTCGGGGTGAAAGTTCCATTCGGTCGGCGCGACGATCGCCCAGGAGACGACGCGCCCGTCCTCGTCGACCCGCGCCAGATGGTGCAGCCGGCCGCGCGGGCTCTCGACCGCGGCATGACCGGTGCGGGGGCCGACCTGCCGGCCGGTGATCCAGTCGGCGCCGATGCGCAGGCGGTCGGCCTGCGGCGCGTCGAGCAGTTCCGCGGCCTCTGCGATCTCGGCGAGGCGCGCCGCCAGGCGGAAGCGCCCGTCGACGAGCGTCCGCGACGTCGCCGCCCGTGCCCCCGGCCCCGCCTCGGGCTTGCGCCCGGCGAGACGCGGCAGCGC
>DBMN01000364.1 GCA_002298965.1 Rhizobiales bacterium UBA697
AGAAAACGGCGCCGTGGGCAACCCCGGCGCCGTTTCGCATGTCGACCCCGTCGATCTCGGCGTGGTCAGGCTGCGCGCGAGGTGTCCTTGCTCGCGCCTTCGGTCTTCGCCGCCGTCCGGCCGCCGAGCGGGAAGGTCAGTTCGACCGTCGTGCCGACCTCGGGCGTCGAGGCGATGGTCATGGTGCCGCCCTGCAGCTCGACCAGGCTGCGCGCGATGGCGAGGCCGAGGCCCGAGCCCTTGTGCGTCTTGGTGAACTGGTTCTCGACCTGGACGAAGGGCTGGCCCAGCCGGGCGATGTGTTCGGCCGAGATGCCGATGCCGGTGTCGACGATGGCGATGCGGATGGCCGTGCCGTCCGACCGCGCGGTGAGCGACACCCGACCGCCCTCCGGCGTGAACTTGACGGCGTTGGACAGCAGGTTCAGCACCACCTGCTTCACCGCGCGGCGATCGCCGTCGAGCGCGAGGCCGGGCTGCACGTCGTGGGCGACCTCGATCTTCTTGTCGTCGGCAGCGTGGGCGATGATGCGGCCGGCCTCGGCCAGGATCTCGTCGAGCGGCACGTCTTCGTGCGCCAGCTCCATGCGGCCCGCCTCGATCTTCGACATGTCGAGGATGTCGTTGATGACGTTGAGCAGGAACATCCCCGAATGGTGGATGTCGCGGCTGTATTCGGCGTACTTGTCCGGCCCGAAGGCGCCCATCATGCCGCCCTGGCTCATGATCTCGGAGAAGCCGATGATCGCGTTGAGGGGCGTGCGCAGTTCGTGGGAGATGTTGGCGAGGAAGTCGGACTTGATCCGGTTGGCCTCCTCGGCGCGCACCTTCTCCTCGGAATATTTCTCGGCGAGCTCGACCAGCTGTTGCGCCTGGATCTCGAGCTTGCGACGCGAGGAGCGCAGGTCGAGGACCGTGCCCATCAGCCGCTTCTCGCTCTCCACGAGCTTCTCCTCGTGGCGCTTCAGCGGCGTGATGTCGGTACCGACCGAGACGAAGCCGCCGTCCTTGGTGCGCCGCTCGGAGATCTGCAGCCAGCGGCCGTCTTCCAGCTCCGCCTCGAAGGACGACGAGCCGTCGTCCGCCGGTTCTTCCGCCGGCGGGTGACGCACCAGCGGCTGACGCGCCACCTCCATCACCTGCGAATAGGGCGCGCCGGGGCGAATGTCGCGGTCGTGAAGTCCGTGCAGCTGCTGGTACTTCGAGTTGCACATCACGAGACGGTTGTCGGCGTCCCACAGCACGAAGGCTTCCGAGATCGTCTCGATCGCGTCGCGCAGGCGCAGGTCGGCGGCGACGGTGGTCTCGACCAGACGGCGATGCTCGGTGATGTCGGCGGCGATGCCGACGAGATGGCGCGAGCCGGTCTCGGTACGGTCGACCACCTCGGCGCGGACGCGGAACCACAGCCAGCTGCCGTCGGCCTTCTTCATGCGGAAGGCGCGGTCGAGCGTGTGGATCTCGCCGGTGAGAAGCCCGCCGGCGAAGCTGGCGAAATCGACGTCTTCCGGATGGACCAGCTTGGCGACGTCGCCGAAGCCGACGAGGCCGGAGCCGTCGGCATTGTCGAGGCCGAGCATCTCGAACATCGAGGCCGACCAGTAGAAGCGACCGCGCGCCAGATCCCAGTCCCAGAAGCCGCAGCGGCCGCGCTTGAAGGCGGTCTCTGTGCGGGCGGTCGCCAGCGCATGCAGCGCGTCGGCGGAATTGGCGCGGATGACTTGCGCGAAATAGGCGTAGGTGAGGACGAGCAGGATGACGGCGGTGAAGGCGAAGAGCGTCAGCGTCGAACGCAGGTTGCGCCGCCAGTCCTCGTAGATGCCTTCCTCCGGCTGATGCACCGCGACGCTCGCGGAAGCGCCTTCGGCATGGGCGAGCGCGGCGATGGCGCGGCTGCCGTCGGCGAGCGTCAGGCCGATCGCCCCGGCACGGGCGCCGAGCGTCGTCAGCGGCTGCGCGTTGCCCAGCACGTCGTCGAGACGCTTGCCGAGGACGCGCGGATCGGTCGGATGGGTGGCCCGGATGACGCCCTCGGCGTCGGCGACCAGGATGTGGCGGCCGTCGACGGCGACGCGGGGCGGAAGCTCGGCGACCAGCGGGCGGACGATCGCCTCCCAGCCGGTGTCGGCGATCCGGTCCTTGGCCTGATCGATGCCGCGGGCGAGGGTGGAGGCGAGGAGCGCCGTCTGGTCGCGGGCGGCGTCTTCCAGCGCCTGCCGCGTCTCCATCATCCCGACGAGGCGCGTCAGCGTCATCATCGCGACGAAGGTGACGATCAGGACCGGGATCGATCGCCGGAGCCAGGGTTCGGCCCTGAGCACCTGCCGATAGGCCGGGCTGGCGAGGTGATGGGCGTGTCCCTCGAGGCGCGGGGTGCGTGCGAGCACGCCCCAGGCAAACGGAATCCATGCGGATGCACGGGCAGAGCCGGCCTGCGCCATGGTGGGAACCCCCCGGTCGATTGGAGTGAAATCGAGCGGCGAAAACCCCCACGCGTCGCTCGAATCACCCTCATTTGAATCGACCGGAATCGGGTTGTCCAGTGCTTCCACGCGGCATGGGGAGTTTCCCGAATCCCGTGGAAAACCGCAATTTTCCGGCGACGTAGAGTCAGCCCAGCGAGCGCTCGGCGATGTCGGCGACGTCGCGCGACAGACCCGCCGTCGCCGCCACCCGCTTCAGCTCCGCCTCCGCCCAGGCCCGCCGCCGCGGCTCCAGCGCGCGCCACGACCGGAAGGTCGACAGCAGCCGCGAGGCGAGGTGCGGATTGAGCCGGTCGAGCTCCAGCACCCGGTCGGCGACGAAGACGTAGCCGGCGCCGTCGGGGCGGTTGAACTGGGTCTGGTTGCCCGAGGCGAAGGTGGTGATCAGCGCCGTCACCCGGTTCGGATTGGTGATCGCGAAGGAGGGGTGGCCGGTCAGCGCCTTCACCCGGTCGAGCGTGCCGGCAAGCGGCGCCGTCGCCTGAACCATCAGCCACTTGTCGATCACCAGCGGATCGTCGACGAAGCGGGCGTGGAAGTCGGCGAGGAGTTCGTCGGCGCGGGGCTGGCCGCGACCGACGGCGATGGCGAGTGCCGCCAGCCGGTCGGTCATGTTGTCGGCCGCGTCGTAAGCCTCGGCGACGAGGGAACCCTCGTCCTCGATCGCCAGATAGTCGAGCGCGGCGTTGCGCAGCGCACGACGGCCGGCGGCGGCCGCATCGGGCGAGAACGGACCCGTCGCGGCGGACTTCGCCCAGACGTCGGCGAAGACGGTGCGGCCTTCGCGGGCGATCAGTCCACGCAGGCTCCGTCGCGCCGCGAAGATCGCGTCCGGATCGACGTCGACGGCGATCTCGCGGGCGACGTCGGCCTCGGTCGGCAGCGCCACGGCCAGAGCCCGGAAGCTCGGCTCGAGCGACGGCTCGCCGGCGGTCCGCACGATCGCCTCGACGATGCGCGGATCGAAGGCGGGTTCGCGCCCGGCGCGGATCGTGGCGGTCGCCTCCATCAGGCCGGCGAGCGCCAGCCCCTGGATCGCCTGCCAGCGATTGAAGGGATCGACGTCGGTCGCCGCCAGATGTGCCTGATCGGCGACGTCGAGATTGGTCGAGAGCCTGACCGGCGCCGAGAAGCCGCGCAGCAGCGACGGCGCCGGGCGGGCGGCGAGCCCCTCGAAGACGACGTCGTGATGCGGCTTGTCGAGGACGATGACGTCGCCCCGGACCGTCGCCCCGGAAATGCGCGCCGCATGCATGTCGGCGCCGTCGGGACCGACCAGCCCGAAGCGCACGGGGATCGGGATCGCCGACTTCACCGGCTGTCCCGGTGTCGGCGGCACGGTCTGGTCGAAGGCGATCGAAAGGCGGCCGTTCGCGGCGTCCCACTGGATCTGGGCGATCACTTCCGGCGTGCCCGACTGGGTGTACCAGAGCATGAAGCGCGAGAGGTCGACCGTCGTCCGCTCGGCGAAACAGGCGACGAACTGCTCGACGGTCGCCGCTTCGCCGTCGTGACGCTCGAAATAGAGGTCCATGCCGGCGCGGAAGTCGTCGGGACCGACGAGCGTCTTCAGCATGCGGACCACCTCGGCGCCCTTCTCGTAGACGGTCGCCGTATAGAAGTTGTTGATTTCCTTGTAGACGTTCGGCCGGCACGGGTGGGCGAGGGGGCCTGCGTCCTCGGGGAACTGATGGCTCTTCAGGAGCCGCACGTCGGCGATGCGCTTGACCGCGCGCGAGCGCTGGTCGGCCGAGAACTCCTGATCGCGGAAGACCGTCAGGCCCTCCTTGAGGCAGAGCTGGAACCAGTCGCGGCAGGTGATGCGGTTGCCGGTCCAGTTGTGGAAATACTCGTGCGCGATCACGCCCTCGATGTTGGCGTAGTCGGTGTCGGTCGCCGTCCTGGGGCTCGCCAGCACGTATTTGTCGTTGAAGATGTTGAGACCCTTGTTCTCCATCGCGCCCATGTTGAAGTCGGACACGGCGACGATGTTGAAGACGTCGAGGTCGTACTCGCGCCCGAAGGCCTCCTCGTCCCAGCGCATCGAGCGCTTCAGCGCGTCCATCGCCCAACCGGCCTTCTCGCCGCGGCCGTGCTCGACATAGATGCCGAGCGCCACCGTCCGCCCCGAGGCGGTGACGAACGTGTCTTCCAACACGTCGAAGGTGCCGGCCACCATGGCGAAGAGATAGGCGGGCTTGGGGAAGGGGTCGTCCCAGATCGCATAGTGGCGATCGGCGCCGACGTCGCCCGCCTCGGTCGGATTGCCGTTGCCCAGCAGATGACGCGCCGACGCCTTCGGCGCCTCGATGCGGGTGCGATAGACAGCGAGAACGTCGGGGCGGTCGTGGAAATAGGTGATGCGGCGGAAGCCCTCGGCCTCGCACTGGGTGCACCAGTTGCCCGAGGTCCGATAGAGGCCCATCAGCTTGGTGTTCTCGGCCGGCCTCACGCGGGTGACGAAGGTCAGGCGGAAGGGTGCGGCCGGCGGCGCCTTCAGCGTGAAGCCGGCGGGGCTCGCCTCATAGGCCTCGGGGGCGAGCGTCGCGCCGTCGAGGGCGACCGAGACGAGATCGATCTCGTCGCCGTCGAGCACCAGAGGCGTGCCGGGCGCGGTCTCGGGACGGGCCGAGAAACCGATCTCGGCGGTGACGATCGTCTCGGCCTCGTCGAGGCGGAAGTCGAGGAAGACACCGTCGATGCGGTGGGGCGTCGGCCGATAGTCGGCGAGCCTGACCATCTCGTCCGCCCGCTGTTCGCTCGCCCCGCTCATGTCGTCGTCTCCGTGGTTCGTCCGAGTGCTTCGCCGATGCGAAGGGTCTCGATACCCGATCTCGTCATGCGGCGCACCATGGATCCGCCGGTCGCCCCCCGTCGTTGACGTCGATCATCGCGCGGATCGGTTTCGCTCACACCCGATCGGGCGCGACGTTCATGCGGTAGCCGACGCCCGGCTCGGTGACGATCGCCGCCGGCGCGGCCGGATCGTCCTCGAGCTTCTGGCGCAGCTGGCCGATGAAGACGCGCAGATACTGCGTGTCCTCGACATGGCCGGCGCCCCACACCCGGGCGAGCAGCGCCCGATGGGTGAGCACGCGCCCGCCCGCCCGCATCAGGGCGACGAGCAGGTCGAACTCCTTCGGCGTCAGCTTCACCGCCTCGCCGGCACGGGTGACGCGATGGGCGTCGACGTCGACCTCGAGGTCGCCGCAACGCAGCACGCTTGCCGCCGTCTCGCCGCGCCCGCCGGCCCCGGCCCGGAGCGCGACGCGGATGCGGGCGAGCAGCTCGCCGATGCCGAAGGGCTTGGCGACGTAGTCGTCGGCGCCGAGGTCGAGGGCGGCGATCTTCTCGATCTCCTCGCCGCGCGCCGAGAGCACGATGATCGGCGTCTCGGAATGGCGGCGCAGCAGGGTGATGACCTCCTTGCCGTCCATGTCGGGCAGGCCGAGATCGAGCACGATCACGTCGGGCGCGTGGGCGCGCGCCGCCGCCAGCCCCTCCGCCCCGTCGATGGCGCGGATGACGTCGTAGCCCGCCGCCGCCAGCGCGGGTTTCAGGAAGCGCTGGATCTGCGGTTCGTCGTCGACGACGAGGATCTGCGGTCGGCGCGTCACGGTTCGGTTCCTCCCGTCTCGGCGGTTGTCGCGGCCGGTTCGGCGGCGAGGCGGATGGTGACGCGGGTGCCCGGCACCGTCGCCGTACGGCTCTCGGCGGTGATGGTGCCGCCCATCGCCGCGACCACCCGCGTCGCGATCTCGAGCCCGAGGCCGCCGAGGCGCTTGCCGCCCCCGCCGCTCGTCTCCGGCACGCGCTTCTCGAACAGCCGGGCGATTTCTTCCCGCGACATGCCACGTCCGGCGTCGATCACGTCGATGGCGATCGCCTCGCCGTCGCGCCGGACGACGATGTCGATCGGCGTGTCGGGCGGCGAGGCTTCGCAGGCGTTGGCGCCGAGGTTGAAGATCACCTGTTCGAGCAGGATGGCGTCGCCGCGCACGCTCGCCCCGCCGGCAGGCCGCGCCGCGCGGACGGTTCGGCCGGGATGGACCCGGCGCAGATGGTCGGCCGCCGCGACGCCGACGTCGCCGGGATCGATCCAGTCGCGCCGCACGTCGAGCCCCGCCTCGAGCCGGGTCAGTACCAGCAGATCGCCGACGAAGCGCGACAGTCGGTCGGTCTCCTCTTCGATCGCCTCGAGCAGATCGGCGCGGTCCTCCGGCTCCATCCGGTCGCCGAGCTGGCGCAGGCTGGTGACGGAACCGAGGATGGTGGCGAGCGGCGTGCGCAGGTCGTGCGAAATNNCGCAGGTCGTGCGAGATCGAGGAGAGCAGCGCCGAGCGCAGCCGTTCCTGCTCCGCCGCCGCCGTCGCCTGGGCGCGCTCCTCGGCGAGGCGCAGGCGCTCGAGCGCGATCGCCGCCTGCTCGAGCAGCGCGGTGAGGCCGGGATCGTCCTCCTCGCGCACCGCCGCGTCGAGGCCGATCACGCCGACCACCCCGTCGGCGGTGGCGAGCGGT
>DBMN01000203.1 GCA_002298965.1 Rhizobiales bacterium UBA697
CGGTGGTCGGTCACCGGTGGCGAGCCCGCCGCCCATACGCTCGATCGCACGCCCGACGGCCGGCTCGGCGCCGTCGTCGCGGCGCCGATCGCCGAAAACGGCGAGACGCGGGCGGTGGGCCTCTTCGCCCTCTACCTCGACAAGGACATCGGCCGCTTCCTGGCGGCGACCGACGGCGAGGTCGAGACCCTTCTCGCCACGCCGGAAGGCACCACCGTGCTCCTGCGCGCGCCGGTCCGGCTGACCGATCGCGCGACGCTGGAAGCGACGGACCAGGTGGCCTCCGCCATGGTCGCCGACGTCATCGTGCGGGGCGCTGCCGCCGATCGCGCCTACATCGCCGCGTCCCACCTGATCGGGTCGACCGGCTGGACGCTGGTGTCGCGCATCGACGAGGACGTCGCGCTCGCCGGTCTGCGTCACTTCGCGCTGGCGGTCGGCATCTCGCTCGCCGCCGCCTTCCTCGCCTGCGTCGGCCTCGCCTATTTCCTCTGGCAGCGCCAGACACTCACCGCGAGCCTGCGCGAGCTGCGCCAGCAGAAGCTCGCCGCGGCCGCCGAGGATCGCTACCGCGCCACCTTCGAGGACGTCGCCGTCGGCATCGTCCATCTGTCGCGGGAGGGCCGCTGGCTGCGCCTGAACCCCGCCTTCATGGCGCTCACCGGCTATTCCGCCGAGGAACTCATGGGCATGCCGGCGCTGGCGATCTTCGTCGGCGACGACCGCACCGCCGCCGCCGCCTCCGTCGAACGGCTCTTCGCCGGTCTGGTCCCCAACTGCATCGCCGAGCGGCGCATCGTCCGCAAGGACGGGACGATCGTCCTCGTCCGCATCTCGGCGACGGTGGTCGACGACGGCGCCTATCTCGTCGCCGTGGTCGAGGACATCACCGAGCGCCGGGCGATCGAGGACGCCCTGCGGATCTCCGAAGAGCGTTTCGATCTCGCCATGCGCGGCGCCAACGACGGCCTGTGGGACCTGAACCTCATCGACGGGTCGGTCTATTTCTCGCCGCGCTGGAAGACGATGCTCGGCTGGGAGCCCGACGAGATCCCCGATCGGCTCGAGAGCCACGAGTCGCTGCTGCATCCCGACGATCTCGAGAGGGCCAAGGCGCGGCTCTCCGACATCATCGAGGGGCGGACGGAATCCTATTCCTGCGAGTTCCGCATGCGCGCCAAGTCGGGCGACTGGCGTCACATCCTGTCGCGCGCCTTCGTCGTCCGCGACGCCTCCGGCCGGCCGGTCCGCATGGTCGGTACCCACGTCGACATCACCGAGCGCAAGCACGACGAGATCGAGCTGCGCCGCGCCGCCGCGGTCTTCTCCGACACCCGCGAAGGCATCGTCATCACCGACCCGAACGGCGTCATCGTCGAGGTCAATCCCGCCTTCACCGCCATCACCGGCTGGCCGCGCGACGAGGTCCTCGGCCGCTCGATGAGCCTCGTCAAGTCGGGCCGCCAGGACGCCGCCTTCTATCGCGCCATGTGGCGTCAGCTGAAGACCGAGGGGCACTGGCAGGGCGAAGTGTGGAACCGCCGCCGCGACGGCGAGGTCTTCCCGCAGTGGCTGACCATCTCCACCGTGCACGACGCCGCCGGCGAGGTGATCCACCGCGTCGGCACCTTCACCGACATCGGACCGCTGAAGAAGTCCCAGGAGCGGCTGACCCATCTGGCGCTGCACGACCACCTGACCGATCTGCCCAACCGTCTGCTGCTGCTGGAGCGGCTCGAGAGCGCGATCGCACAGGTCGGCTGGGACGGCATGGGCGCCGTGCTCTTCCTCGACCTCGATCGCTTCAAGACGGTCAACGACAGTCTCGGCCATGCCGTCGGCGACGAGCTGCTGCACGCGGTCGCCCGCCGCCTGCTCGCGACCCTGCCCGACGGCGCGACTCTCGCGCGGCTCGGCGGCGACGAGTTCGTCGGCCTCCTGCCCTCGATCAGCGACGCGGAAGACGCGGCGGCGATCGCCCGCGAATGGGTCGCGCGGCTCGAGACCGTCTTCGATCTCGCCGACGGCCGCGAGATCTGGGTCTCGGGCAGCGTCGGCATCGCCTGCTTCCCGACCCACGGCATCGTCGCCGACACGCTGCTCCAGCATGCCGATGCCGCGCTCTACGAGGCCAAGGCGGCCGGCGGCGGCTCCCATCGCTTC
Source organism: Rhizobiales bacterium UBA697 (assembly GCA_002298965.1). GTDB lineage: Bacteria > Pseudomonadota > Alphaproteobacteria > Rhizobiales > Ancalomicrobiaceae > Pinisolibacter. Next base: position 2,164 of record DBMN01000203.1, read on the forward strand.
TACGACGAGACCATGACCGCGGCGGCCTCGCGTCGCCTCGATCTCGAGGCCGGCATCCGTCGCGCCCTCGAGAACGACGAGTTCGAGCTGCACTACCAGCCGCTCGTCCGCGTGACCGATCGCCGGATCGTCGGCGTCGAGGCGCTGTTGCGCTGGCGCGACCCGGTCCGCGGCCTCGTCCCGCCCGACACGTTCCTGCCGGTCGCCGAGGAGACCGGGCTGATCCTGCAGATCGGCGAATGGGTGCTGGCGACCGCCGGCCGGCAGATGCGCCGTTGGCTCGACGCCGGCCTGCCGATCGAGCTGATGGCGGTCAACCTGTCGCCGCGCGAGTTCCAGCGCATCGACGTCGCCGAGCGCGTCGCCGCGGTCCTCGCCGAGGTCGGGCTCGACCCGCACCGGCTCGAGATCGAGATCACCGAAGGCGCGCTGATGGAGCAGGGCCCGGTCCTCGACCAGAAGCTCGCGGCGCTGCGTGCTCACGGCATCCGCCTCGCCGTCGACGACTTCGGCACCGGCTGGTCGTCGCTCGCCTATCTGCGCCGCATGCCGATCCAGAAGCTCAAGATCGACCGCAGCTTCATCCGCGACATCGCCCAGGACCCGACCGCCGCCTCGATCGCCGCCACGGTGATCCAGCTCGCCCGCACCCTCGGCCTCGAGGTGCTGGCCGAAGGCGTCGAGACCGCCGAACAGCTCGCCGTGCTCGAACGGCTCGGCTGCGACACCGTCCAGGGCTGGCTGTTCTCGCGCGCCCTGCCGGCCCGCGACGTGCCGCTGATGCTGACCGGCCGCGAACTCGCCGCCCCGCCGCCGCCGCTGAGCGTCGCCAGCTGACGCGGCGACGGTTCGCCGGCGAAGAACGAAGAACGGGCGCCGCGTGGCACCCGTTTCGCATCGTCTCTCGCGTCGCGGTCAGTCGAAGCGCAGGCCCATCCGCAGCGCGCCCCAGTGGCGGCCCTTGATGGTGATCGGTGTCGACACGTCCTTGGTCAGCACCATGCGGTCGCCCATCGAGCGTTCGTAGGTCTGCACGAAGATCTGCTGCTTGATGTTGCGCGCGGCGGCGATGGCGGCGCGGTCCTCGAAGCGGCGCAGGTTGCGGCTGTTGGCCTCGTTCCACATCCGGTCGGCGCGCTGCGGCTTGGAGAACTCCGGGTGATGCACCGGCAGCCAGCCGGTCGCGTCGGTGGCGACGCAGAAGACGATGTCCGGGTCGATCGCGCGGGCCCGCTCGATGATCGCCGGCAGCACGCGCTCGAAGAGCGGCAGGCCGCGGGTGCGGAACTGCGGCGGGTTCGATCCGGCGATCTCCTCGTGCGCTTCGTCGAAGACGTCGTCGAGCTTCGCCTCGCCGCGATCGATCGCCGCCTCCACCGCCTCGATCATCTCGGCCCGCGCCGAGATCAGGGCGTTGTGGATGCGTTCCTCCGAGCGGCGGATCTCGGCGATGCGCGCGGCGAGCGCCCGCGCCGTCGGATGGCTCGGATCGTCGAAGGTCTCGTGTTCGAAGCGCACGCCGAGCGGATGGGCGCCGGCGACCTTCGAGGCGACCTCGCCGATACCGTCGTAGGTCAGCCGCACCCGGGTGCCGCGCGCCAGCGACGGATCGGACAGCGGCACCAGACAACCGCCCTCGGAAATGTCGATCGTCCGGAGCGGATGCGCCGCGGCGCCGGCATGGACGGTCAGGTCGATACGGGCCGGGGTGCGCGTCTCGCGGCGCTGGTCGAGCGAGGCGAAGCTCTTCAGCGTCACCAGCAGGCGCTGCTCGAGGTGTTCGACCAGTCGCACCATGTCGCCGGTGTGGGTCCGGACCCGGTCGTTGATCGAGCCGGCGGCGCCGGAGCCCTGGTTGATCAGCTCGACCGAGCGCTCGAGGTCGCGCACGCCGCCTGCCGCCGACTGGGCCGAGCGCGCGACGTCGTCGATCGCCCGGATCTGGGCGGCGGCATTGGCCGAGACCCGCTCGGCGACGCCGTCGATGTCGCGCACCGAGGCGGCGATCTCGCGCATCGCATCGACGGTGGCGCGCGTCGCCTCGTCGATGCCGGCGACCACGGCGGAGATCTCGCGGGTGGCGTCGGCGGTGCGCTGCGACAGCATCTTCACTTCCGAGGCGACCACGGCGAAGCCCTTGCCCGCCTCGCCGGCACGCGCCGCCTCGATCGTGGCGTTGAGCGCGAGGAGGTTGGTCTGCCGGGCGATGCCGTCGATCAGCTCGACCGCCTGGCCGACCCGCGCCGTCTCCTCCGACAGGCGCTCGATCAGCCGGCCCGCCTCGTCGGCGCGGCCGACCGCCTGGGCGACGATGGCGGTGGTGTCGGGGGCCCGCGCCGCGACCTCGCGCGACGTCGTCAGCATCTCCTCGCTCGCCGAGGCGACCGCGGAGACCGCGCCGCCCGAGGCCGAGGCGCCGCTCTCCACCAGCCCGACGCCGGCCGAGACGTCGCCGATCGCCGTGGCGAGTTCCTCGACCACGCGGGCGAGCTCGTCGGCGCGTTCCTTCACGGCGTGATTGATGTGGTGCATCTCCTTCTCGACCGTGGCGGCCAGCGCCTGCGCCTCCTGATGGCGCGACTGGCTCTCGTTGATGTCGAGGAAGGCGGAGAGCGCCAGGCTCATGTCGAGGAAGACGGCGCGCACCAGTGTCGTCACCGGGGCGATCAGTTCCGGCCGCTTCTCCAGCACCGCCTCGAGGAAGGCCTCGATCAGCCACTCGTAGCTGGCGATGTAGGCCTCCGGCCCGAGGCCGACGCGGACGTGGGCGGCGCCGATGCGTTTGCCGCGGGCGCGGAGCTCGTCGTCGACCCGGCCCGACAGCAGGAGCTTCCAATGCGCCTTCTGCGCACCCGCCAGCGCCGTGCGGCCGGGAGACCCCGCCAGGATCGGCGACAGCGCCGGATCGGCCTCGACGGCGTCGTAGAAGCGCCTCATGACGTCGTCGATCCGGCTCTCGACGAGCCGCGAGACCTGCGGCAGAACGGCGACCTGCGCCGGATCGAACCCCTTCATGCGATCGGAAATGCCGGTGGAGGCAGGCGTGACGGCGCGCGCGGCCCAGAACATCGAGCGTTCCTCGTGCTTGTGACGTTTCTTGGTTTACGGAACGTCAGTATGCCGATCGGTTGGTTATCGGTATCTGAATGCACGCCCGCATCGCCGTCTGCGCCGCGGCCGATCACCGGCTGTCCTCACTCTCCCGTCACGATGTTCGGGATGGTTCCCGTCAGGCTCTCGAGGAAGGCGACGAGGTCGGCGACCTGGGCCTCGCCGAGGGGCGAGGGCGTGCGCCGGGTGATCCGCCCGGTCTCCGGCGACCATTCGATCCGCGTCTCGACCCGTCCGTCGCCGACCACCCGGCCCGCCTGAACCGTCGCCATCACCCGCACCGCCTCGGCGAGCGTCGCGACCGAGCCGTTGTGGAAATAGGGTCCAGTCAGCGCGACGTTGCGCAGCGACGGCACCCGCCACAGGCCGGCACGTCCGCCCTTGGCGGCCCCGAGGTCCTCGGTCAGCCGATAGGTCTTCTCGTAGTCCGACGGCAACGACGGGAAGAGGCGGATGCCCGAGGCGCCGGCCTCCGGGGCGAGCAGGCTCGCCCGGCTGAAGCCCGGGCCGGCGTGGCAGACGATGCAGCCGACCTCCTCGAACAACGCCATGCCGCGCAACTGCCGCTCGGAGAGCGCCGTGACGTCGCCGCGCAGGAAGCGGTCGAAGGGTGCGTCCGGCGTGATCAGCGACCGCTCGAAGGCCGCGATCGCCTTGGCGATCCGATCGGCGTCGATCGGACCCGCCCCGAAGACGCGGTCGAAAGCAGCCACGTAATCGGGGCGGGCCGACAATCGGGCCACCACCTCGCCGAGATCCGCCCCCATCTCGATCGGGTTGGCGATCGGCCCGAGTGCCTGTTCCTCCAGGCTGCGCGCCCGCCCGTCCCAGAACAGGCGTGCCTGGAAGGCGGCGTTGACGACCGTCGGCGTGTTGCGCGATCCGACCTGCCCGTCGATGCCGACCGCCGTCGTGCGGGCATCGGCGCCGCCGGCCTTCGCGAGGTCGTGGCAGGACGAGCAGTCGAGCGTGCCGTCGCGCGACAGCGCCTTTTCGAAGAAGAGCCGCCGGCCGAGCGCCACCTTCTCAGGCGTCGTCGGATTGTCGGCCGGCTCGGGCGCGACCTCCGGCAGCGCCTGCCACACCGGCCTGCCGACCACGACCGAACGGTCGACCTGATCGGTCTCCGGGTCGGTGATGGTCGGGGCGAGCGTGGAGCGATCGAGCATCGACAGGGTGCCGATGACCGTCAGCTTGATGGAGAAGGCGATGACGCCGACGCCGAGCGCCGAGGCGAGCCCGATGCGCTGGACGTTGGAGAGGCGGGCGAAGGGGCCGAGGTCGCGCCAGACGATCAGCGCCGCGGCCGAGAAGCCGCACGCGACCGCCGCCGCTCCGACCGGGAGCACGGACAGGATGTCGAACATGGGGGTTGCTTTCGAACGACGGAGATTATTCGACGAGGGCGCGCAGGGCCTTGGGCGCGAGGAGGTCGATCCGCCCCTGGGTGGTGGCGACCAGCCGCCGGGCGACGAGGCCGCGCAGCACCCGCGAGACGACTTCACGCGACGTGGCGAGGTGTCGGGCGATCTGTTCCTGGGTGACGGCGACCGTCGTCCCGCCCTTGGCGCGGCGGATGAGGAAGGCGGCGACGCGGGCCTCGAGCCCTTGGCTCGCGGTCTCCTCGATCAGCGCCATCAGCTCGAACAGGCGGCCGGAGAGCACCTCGAAGGTGAAGCTCTGGATCGCCGGTTCGGCCGCGAAGAGGCGGCGGTAGACGTCGCCCGGCACGATCGACACCTCGGTCTCGCCCTCGCTCTCCACCCAGGCCGGATAGGCGAGGCGGGAGAACATGCAATTGAGCGCCAGGATGCAGGACTGTCCCGGCTCGACCCAATAGAGCGTGCCCTCGCGCCCCTCGGCGCTGACGTAGTAGACGCGCAGCGCCCCCTTCTCGACGAGATAGGCGCCGGTGACGAGGTCGCCGCGGGCGACGAGCGGCGTGCCGCCGGCGCAGGCGATCGTCTTCACCGACCCGGCGACCAGCCGCCGGCTCTCCTCGGAGAGCTCGGCGAGCGAGGGGAAGAGGTCGGCGGAAGGCGTGATCGACATGCCCCGATCGTAACGCCGCGCAGGAAAGACCGACACGGTCGCCATGTCGCAGCCTCCTCAGGCGGCCCGGACGAAGAAGAGATCGCCGGGCGTCGAGGTGACGACTTCGGTGATCTGGTCGAAGGGCAGGCCGACCCGCTGGTGCACCCGCTTCACCGCCTCGGCGTCGGGCGCCATGGTGAAGCAGAAGGCGCGGCCCTCTTCGAAGCCGACGTGGATGCGCAGCGACACCACGCCCTCGGCGCGGCAGGCCTCCTCGTACTGCGCATGGAAGCCGGCGAAGGCTTCCGGCGAGATGCCGGCCGGGAACGTCTCGTTCGCCGCGTCGTGGGTGTCGATGAAGAACTTCAGGGGGGCCATGGGGGTTCCTCCGCGTGATGATCCCGAAAGGGACCGACGGAGGCGAGCCTGCCATGGCGTGCGGTCGCGAGGCTGGAACCAAAGTCACGCGCGCGCCCCCTCTTGCCTCGATCGCCGTCATCGTCGACCCTCGATCGACGCCGGGGGGAGGGACGGGCGATGGACCACGCACGCCGCAAGGCCATTCATCGCCGTCTGGGCCTGCCCGGCACCGCCGAGCCGCGCGACATCGCCGACGCCCACCGCGCCCATGTCGCGGCGCAGACCGTCGCGGCGACGTTCGAGGTCGAAGGGTTCACGATCCACGCCCCGGCCGGCGTCTACCACCCGGCGGAGGGCTCCAGCACCCGCTTCTTCATCGACGCGCTCGCCGACCTGACCATCCCCGACGACGCACCGCTGTTCGAGATCGGCACCGGCACCGGGGCGATCGCCCTGGCGATGACCGCGCGCTTCGATCGGCCGGTCGAGGCCTGCGACATTTCCGAGGCCTCGGTCGCCGCCGCGCGCGCGAACGTCGCCCGCAATGCCGACCGCCTGCGCCGGGCGGTGACGGTGACGCGGGGCGATCTCTTCTCGACCTGCCGCGGCCGGCGCCACGGGCTCGTCGTCTTCAACAATCCGCTGATCGACGCGCCCTTCGACGCCGCGATCGACCGCCAGTCGCTGAGCGATCCGGGCGGGCGCATCCTCTCGCGCTTCCTGGCGGAAGGGGCCGATCATCTGGTCGAGGGCGGCGTGGCGCTCTTCGGCCTCTGTTCCAACACCGCCTTCGAGGTGCTGGACGACCACGCGCATGTCTATCGCGTCGTCCGCGCCGAGATCTTCGACGACGGCTTCTGGCGCGCGGTGGTCGCCGCCACGCGGTGAGCGATGAACGAGGGCGTGAAAAACGAAAAGGCCGCCCGGAGGCGGCCTTTTCGTTTTCGCCCCCCGAGGGAGGAGTGGTGGGCGCTACAGGATTCGAACCTGTGACCCGCTGATTAAGAGTCAGCTGCTCTACCAACTGAGCTAAGCGCCCTTCTCTCCGGCGGCTGACGCCGTCGGCGAAGTGCGATCCGTATAGCGGGGCGGATCGCGAGATGCAACAGGGGCGGCAAAATTTCTTCGCGTCGCCGCAACGGCTTGTGGATAAACGCGAAAACGCCGCCGGAGGGGTCCCCGACGGCGCTTTTTCGCAGATTTTTCGCCTCAGACCCGCTCGCCGACCCTGACCGGCTCGGCGCCGTCGACGCCCGGAGCGTTGGCCTTCTCGCGGCGGATCGACAGCTTGTTGAGGGCCGCGACATAGGCCTTGGCGGAGGAAACCAGCGTGTCGACGTCGGCGCCGCGGCCGGTGGCGACCCGGTCGTCCTCCTCCAGACGCACCGAGACCTCGGCCTGCGCGTCGGTGCCCTCGGTCACCGCATGGACCTGATAGAGCGACAGCCGCGCCTCGTGCGGCAGGATCGCCTTGATGGCGTTGAAGCAGGCGTCGACCGGGCCGGTGCCGTTGGCTTCCTTGGTGATGTGGGTGCCGTCGACGTCCATGGTGATGATCGCCTTCTGCGGCCCGCCGGTGCCGGCGATGACCGTCAGCGCGATCACCTTGGCGCCCTCGGCCGCCCCGGCGATGCCGTCCTCGACCAGCGCCTCGATGTCCTCGTCGTAGACGTGCTTCTTGCGGTCGGCGAGCGCCTTCATCCGGTCGAAGGCCTGTTCGAAGGCGTTGTCGCCCAGCTCGTAGCCCAGGTCCTTCAACTTCTCGCGGAAGGCGTGGCGGCCGGAGTGCTTGCCCATGACCAGATTGGTCTCGCGCACGCCGACGTCCTCGGGACGCATGATCTCGTAGGTCTCGACATGCTTCAGCATGCCGTCCTGATGGATGCCGCTCTCGTGGGCGAAGGCGTTCTTGCCGACGATCGCCTTGTTGTACTGGACCGGGAAGCCGGTGACGGTGGAGACCAGCTTCGAGGCCTGCATCAGCATCGGCGTCTTGATGCCGGTGGTGAAGGGCAGCACGTCGGCGCGGGTGCGGATGGCCATGACGACCTCCTCCAGCGCGGCGTTGCCGGCGCGCTCGCCCAGACCGTTGATGGTGCACTCGATCTGACGCGCGCCGCCGGTGACGCCGGCCAGCGAGTTGGCGACCGCCATGCCCAGGTCGTTGTGGCAATGGGTCGAGAAGATCGCCTTGTCGGAGTTCGGCACCGCCTCGATCAGGCGGCGGAACAGCGAGGCATATTCCTCGGGCGTGGTGTAGCCGACGGTGTCGGGCACGTTGATCGTCGTGGCGCCGGCCTTGATCGCGGCCTCGACGCAGCGGCACAGGAAGTCGAACTCGGTGCGGGTGGCGTCCTCGGCCGACCACTCGACGTCGTCGGTGTGGGAGCGGGCCCGCGCCACCGAGGCGAAGACCTTCTCCAGCACCGCGTCGGGCTCCATCTGCAGCTTGTACTTCATGTGCACCGGCGAGGTGGAGATGAAGGTGTGGATGCGGAAGGCATGGGCGTTGCGCAGCGCTTCCGCCGCGCGGTCGATGTCCTTGACGGCGGCGCGCGCCAGACCGCAGGGCACGGCGGTGTGCAGCCGGCGGGCGATCTCGGAGACCGCCTCGAAGTCGCCCTGGGAGGCGATCGGGAAGCCGGCTTCGATGACGTCGACGCCCAGCGCGTCGAGCAGCTCGGCGACCTGGATCTTCTCCTCGAAGGTCATCGAGGCGCCGGCACACTGTTCGCCGTCGCGCAGGGTGGTGTCGAAGATCTTGACGCGTTCGCGGGCGGCGGGGGTGGATACGTTCATGGGTCTCGTCCTCGGGTATCGGTCGGGCGCGCCGGCGGAAGCGATGGTTGGATGTCCGCCTTCGGCGCCGAAATGGGTTCGGTTGCCGGTTCGCTGCTCATCCCCTGAGTGCCCGCCTCGGCCATGCGAGGGCGGTCGGCGCTCAGGGGCCGATAAGGAGAAGAAGCGAGGAAAGAAGGGCGCGGGTGGCCGTGGCGCCGAAAGGCGCTTCGATCGTCGGCGATGATGCGGTCCGCGCGATCATTCCCGTCCGTCCAGTCCCTCGGAACACGCCCCCCGGGCGGTTCCCGCTCGGCGCCGTTCCGGACATCGTCGCCGGATACGCGCACGCCGCCACGCGTCGAATGCGCGAGGCTCCTTCCGAAATACCGTTCGCCGCGCCGAGACGCAAGTGCTTCCTGTCGTCAGGCGGCACGGGCGCTCGCGTTTCGACCGCGCGAGACCATCGTCTCGCCGAGCCGTTCGACCAGGGCCTGCTCGATCGGCCGGGCGAACTGCACGCCCGTCCCCTCCGCGCCGGCCCAACGCACGGTGGCCTCGATCGCCCGTCCCTCGATCCGCAGGGCGAGGCGGCGGCCCTCGACGAGACCGTCGATCGGCGCCAGCCGCGCGCCGTCGCGCGAGATCTCGGTCATCCGTGCCGCAACGGGCCGCCCGTCGACCTCGACCGACACGGCGATCGCCGCCGACCAGCGGTCCTCGCCGCGCCGTTCCGCCTTGCGGGTGGCGGCCTCGACGATCGCCGGGATCTCCGAACGGACGCGTTCGGAGGCGTGCCGCATGGCGTCGGAGACCTGCGTCACCCGTTCCGCCGACTCGGTCGAGCCGGTCACCCGCTCGGCGATGTCGAACATCCGCCGCGCCACGTCGTCGACCGCGGTGTTGGTGCGGCCGATCGACTGCGAGAAGGAGTTCATCGCGGTGCGCTGCTCCTCCATCGCCGCGGCGATCGCCGAGGAGACGCCGTCGAGCGTCGAGATCTGTTCGGTCACCGCACCGATCGCCTCGACGGCGCGGCGGGTGGCGGCCTGGATCTCGGCGACCCGCCGGCCGATTTCCTCGGTCGAGCGCGCCGTCTGTCCGGCGAGCCCCTTGACCTCGGAGGCGACCACGGCGAAGCCGCGGCCGGCGTCGCCCGCCCGCGCCGCCTCGATCGTCGCGTTGAGGGCGAGGAGATTGGTCTGGCCGGCGACGTCGGAGATCAGCGCGACGACCGCCTGGATCTGCTCGATCGCCACCTTGAGCTCGGCGACCGAGGCGGCGGCGACCTTGGCGACCTCGACGGCATCGTCGACGAGGCGCTGCGAGGTCTCGGCGCGGCGGCCGATCTCCTCGGCGGTCTGGTGCAGTTCGTCGAAGCCTTCGGCGAGCGTCGAGAGGTTGCGCTTGGCGGTCTCGGTCTGATCGACGAGGCCCTCCGCCTCGTTCCTCAGGTCGTCGATGATGACGATCGCTTCGCCGACCCGTTGCTTGGTCCGGCGCCCCTCGCCTTCCATGCGGCGGCCGGCGCGCTGCAGATCGGCCTCGAGCAGTTCGACGACGTCGCGCGTCGAAGACTGCGGCACGTCACGGGTTCCGACCGGCTTCACGTCTTCGACCGGGGTGGACGCGAGCGGCGTCTCCATCTTCACGTCTTCGCCCCGGCGCGTCTTCGTCTTCGATCCGAAGTGAAACATGTCTCGATACCGCCCAGAGAACCTTCGCTCGTCCAGTGTTGCCTACCCCGGGGTTAGTGATTGGTTAAAATTCCAGAATTCGTGACGACTTCGACCCAAAGTCGGAGGCCGCACGGTGATCCGAGCGAATTTCCGCAACGTAATATTCCGGATTCTGAAATATCGCGTTGTGTCCGATGCCCCGCAATGACGTCGTTGGACGATCGTAACGCGATGATTTGCTCGGCACGGAACGACGATCCAGAGTGATCGTCGAAGCATGGAGATTCGGACATGAGCACCCGTCCCGCGATCGTCTGGTTTCGCGACGACCTGAGGCTCGACGATCATCCCGCACTGCAGTGGGCGATCGCGAGCGGCCGACCGGTCGTCGCCCTGTGGGTGCTCGACGAGGCATCGCCCGGCGTGCGGCCGCTCGGCGGCGCGGCGCGCTGGTGGCTCGATCGGTCGCTGCGCTCGCTCGCCCGCTCGCTCGAGGCGCGCGGCGGACGCCTCGTCCTCAGGCGCGGACCGGCGAGCGTCGTCGTGCCCGCCGTGGTCGCGGAGACCGGCGCCGGGGCGGTCTGCTGGAACCGTCGCTACGGCGCGGCCGAGGTGGCGATCGATCGCGAACTCGAGGACGATCTCTCGAATCGCGGGATCGAGGTCGAGAGCTTTCACGGCTCGGTGCTGTTCGAACCGAACGCGACCCGCACCGGCAGCGGCGGCCCCTACCGCGTCTTCACGCCGTTCTGGCGGGCCTGCCGCGCCGGCGCCGCGCCCAGGGCGCCTTCGGACGCCCCCGCGCGGATCGCCGCCCCTGCCCTGCCGATCGCCTCCGACGATCTCGACGCCTGGGGCCTGACGCCGACCAAGCCCGACTGGTCCGGCGGCCTCGCCGCGACCTGGACGCCCGGCGAGGCCGGTGCGGCGGCTCGACTGGCGACCTTCCTACGCGAAGGAATATATTCCTATACCGATGATCGCGACCGGCCCGACCTGGAGGCGGTGTCGCGGCTGTCGCCGCATCTGCGATTCGGCGAGATCTCGCCCTTCCGGGTCTGGGCGGCGGTCGAGGCGGTGGCGGCCGAGCGGCCGACGGCGTCGGTGGAGAAGTTCCGCGCCGAGCTCGGCTGGCGGGAGTTCTGCCATCACCTCGCGTTCCACTTCCCCGACCTCGAGGAGCGGTCGTTCCAGCCGCGTTTCGACGCCTTCGCCTGGCGCGACGATCCCGCCTTCCTGGCCGCGTGGCGACGCGGACAGACGGGCTATCCGCTGGTCGATGCCGGCATGCGGCAGCTGTGGCAGACCGGATGGATGCACAACCGCGTGCGCATGGTCGTCGCCTCCTTCCTCGCCAAGCACGGGCTGATCGACTGGCGCCACGGCGAACGCTGGTTCTGGGACACGCTGGTCGACGCCTGTCCCGCCAACAATCCCGCGGGCTGGCAATGGGTGGCGGGCTGCGGCGCCGATGCCGCGCCCTATTTCCGCATCTTCAATCCGATCACCCAGTCGGAGACCTTCGATCCCGACGGCGCCTACATCCGCCGCTTCGTGCCGGAACTGGCGCAACTGCCGACCGACGCGATCCACGCCCCGTGGAAGGCGCCGACGCTGGTGCTCCGGGCCGCCGGCGTGCGGCTCGACGACACCTATCCGCGGCCGATCGTCGACCATGCGACGGCCCGCGCCCGCGCCCTCGACGCCTTCGCGGCGACGGCGGCGGGGTGATCGGAAGACGGCTCATGAACCGTGGATTTCCGCGGATCGATTGACAGCGCGGCAACCGATGGGGCAAGTCTTTCGGCCTAGAAGCGGTGCGTCGCCCGAGGGTCCGAGGACCCGTCCGTCGGGCACGGTCGGAACCGACGACGAAAGCGAGCGAGATCCCCCGAGATGTCCAACGAGAAATCCCCGGCGACGAGCGCGAACGGTTCGTCGGAACTGGGCCTCGGCCGGCTCGTGACCTTCGCCCTGCCGGCGCTGCCGGTGGCGGCCTTCCAGCTTCCCTTCGTGATCCTGGTTCCGAAATTCTACGCCGAGAACGTCGGTCTCTCCTTCATCGCGGTCGGGGCGATCATCACCATCGTCCGACTGATCGACGCCTTCCTCGATCCGTTCATCGGCTACTACGCCGACCACACCAGCCCGCGCTGGGGCCGGCGGCGGACGTGGTTCGGCCTCGCGGCGATTCCGACGACGCTCGGCGCGCTCTTCGTCTTCAATCCCTGGCCGGTCATGCCGTTCGACAACGCATGGATCTCCGGCCTGTGGTTCTTCGTCTGGTCGATGATGCTGTCGGTCGGCTACACCGCGCTGTCGCTGTCGCATCTGTCGTGGGGCGCCGAGGTCTCGACCAGCTACTACGGCCGCAACCGCATCTTCGCCGCCCGCGAGGTCTTCGCGGTGATCGGCACGCTGGTGGCGACCGGTCTGCCCTTCGTGCTGTCGCGCGCCGGCTTCCACGGCGACACCTCGGTGCTGATCACGCTGTCGGTGCTGGTCGCCGCGACGCTGCCGGCCTTCGCCGCCTTCACGGTGTTCCGGGTGCCCGAGCCCAAGCACGTGGCGCGCACCCACCTGAACTTCGTCGACGGCCTCAAGGGCCTGTTGAAGAACGAGCATTTCGTCCGCCTGCTCGGCGCCTACGCGCTCGCCAACATGGGCAACGGCGTGCCGGCGACGCTGCTGCTCTATTACGTGCGCGACTACGTCCACGGCAACGAAGAGACCCAGCGGCTGTTCCTGCTGCTCTACTTCCTCTTCGGCGTGCTCTCGACGCCGCTGTGGCTGTGGGTTTCCAAGAAGACCTCCAAGCACCGCGCCTGGAGCTTCGCCATGCTGACCGCCTGCACCGGCTTCATCTGGTCGCCCTTCGCCGGTCACGACGTGCTCGGCGAGAACGCGGTCTATGCCTTCGGCGTCATCATGATGCTCGCCGGCATGTCGGTCGGCGCCGACCTGATGCTGCCGGTGTCGATGCAGGCGGACGTCATCGACGTCGACACCGCGCGCTCGGGAGAACAGCACACCGGCTTCTATTTCGCCTCCTGGGCGCTCGCCAACAAGATCGCGCTGTCGATCGCGCTCGGCGTCGGCTTCGTGCTGCTCGGCATCGTCGGCTACGACAAGGGCGACCACCAGCCCGACACGCTGTCCCAGGCCGAGATCCACGTGATGACCCACGCGCCGACCGAAGGTGCCGTCGTCGCCCCGGCCGAGGTCGAGAAGCCGCCGGTGCCGCCGAAGAAGCGCAAGCACCACGCCCCCGACGCCGACAAGCCGGTGAAGCAGAAGCCGCTCGCCACCTGGACGCTGATCTTCCTCTACTGCGTCGTGCCGATCCTGCTGAAGCTCGCCGCCGTCCGCCTCGTGTGGAACTTCCCGATCGGCGCCGAGGAACAGGCGAAGCTGCGCGCCGAGATCGAACGGCGCCTGCGCGAGAACGGCAACGGAAACGGGCACGGCGCAGCCCACGGCTGAGCCGTCGTCGAGCCGCTCGCGCGAGCATGACATTCTTCCGAATGGCCGGAATTCGGAACGGCATGCCTTCGCGCGCAACGACCCGCACGGCATGATCCGGGAAACGGGCGCGCGAGGGGCGTGCCTCTCGAGGTATTCCGGCATGACTTCTCCCGCATGGGTTCCGCCCGTCCGTCGCGACGTGATCGAGGCGATCGGCAACACGCCGCTGATCCGCCTGAACCGCGCCTCGGCCGAGACCGGCTGCGAGATCCTCGGCAAGGCGGAGTTCATGAACCCCGGTCAGTCGGTCAAGGACCGCGCGGCGCTGTGGATCGTCCGCGACGCGATCGCCCGCGGTCGGCTCCGCCCCGGCGGCACGATCGTCGAGGGCACCGCCGGCAACACCGGCATCGGTCTGGCGCTGGTCGCCTCGGCGCTCGGCTTCAAGACCGTCATCGTCATTCCCGAGACCCAGTCCCAGGAAAAGAAGGACGCGCTGCGGCTCGCCGGCGCCGAGCTCGTCGAGGTGCCGGCGGTTCCCTACAAGAACCCCAACAACTACGTCCGTCTCTCCGGTCGCCTCGCCGAGGAACTCGCCAAGACCGAGCCCAACGGCGCCGTCTGGGCGAACCAGTTCGACAACGTCGCCAACCGGCAGGCGCATGTCGAGAGCACGGCGGAAGAGATCTGGGCGCAGACCGAGGGCAAGATCGATGGTTTCGTCTCCGCCGTCGGTTCGGGCGGCACGCTCGCCGGCGTCGGGATAGGCCTCAAGGCCAAGAACCCGAACGTCCGCATCGCGCTCGCCGACCCGCACGGCGCGGCCCTCTACGAGTGGTACGTCAACGGCGTCCTGAAGGCCGAGGGCTCGTCGATCACCGAGGGCATCGGCCAGGGCCGGATCACCGCCAATCTCGAGGGCGCGCCGGTCGACGACGCCTATCGCATCGCCGACGACGAGGCCGTGCGCGAGATCTTCGACCTCGCCGAGCACGAGGGCCTGGTGCTCGGCGGCTCGTCGGGCGTCAACATCGCCGGCGCCAAGCGGCTCGCCCGCGATCTCGGCCCCGGCCACACCATCGTGACGATCCTCTGCGACCATGGCGGGCGCTATCAATCCAAGCTCTGGAACCCCGCCTTCCTCGCCGAGAAGGGGCTACCGATCCCCGAATGGCTGACCCGCACGTCGCAAATCGCGGTTCCCTTCGAGCCCGTCTCGTGATCCCATCGGCGCCTCCTGTCCGACCCGATCGAGAGGCGCCATGTTTCCCGCGACCGAACCCGTCTTCCGCGACGATGCCTATGCGAAATCCTGCGACGCGACCGTGATCGGCCGCGGCGAGAAGGGCGGCATCATCCTCGATCGGACGATCTTCTACCCGACCGGCGGCGGCCAGCCCGGCGACTGCGGCCGCATGGTCTGGGACGACGGCACCGAGACCGGCGTCGTCACCACGGTCTGGGAGGACGGCGGCAAGACGGTGATCGCCCATGTCGCGACCGAGGGCATGCCGCTGCCGGAGGCCGGCACCAAGGTCCGCCTCGAACTCGACTGGGACCGCCGTCACAAGCTGATGCGCATGCACACGGCGCTGCATCTCCTCTCGGTGGTGCTGCCCTACCCCGTCACCGGCGGATCGGTCGGCGAGGAGGAAGGCCGGCTCGACTTCGACATTCCCGAGGCCGATCTCGACCGCGACGCGCTCGACGCCCGCCTCGCCGAACTGGTCGCGGCCGATGCGCCCGTCACCTTCGACTGGATCACCGACGCCGAGCTCGACGCCAATCCGGAGCTGGTCAAGACCATGTCGGTCGCCCCGCCGCGCGGCTCCGGCCGGGTGCGGCTGGTGCGTGTCGGGACTTCGGACACCGCGATCGATCTCCAGCCCTGCGGCGGCACCCATGTCCGTTCGACCGGCGAGATCGGCCGCTTCTCGATCGCCAAGATCGAGAAGAAGGGCAAGATCAACCGCCGCGTCCGCGTCCGTTTCGTCTGACATCCACCGGAAGAGCCATCATGACCGACCGTTCGAAGCTGCTGATCTCGACCGAAGACCTCGCCGCGCGCCAGGGTGCGCCCGGTCTCGTGATCGTCGACGCCTCCTGGTACATGCCGGCGGAGAACCGCTCCGGCCGCGCCGAATGGGAAGCGGAACGCATCCCCGGCGCCGTGCATTTCGACCTCGACGCCATCGCCGATCATTCGACCGACCTGCCGCACATGCTGGCCGGCGCCGAAGCCTTCGCCGCGGCGGTCGGCGCGCTCGGCATCTCCGAGACGGCCGAGATCGTCGTCTACGACGGCGCCGGCTTCTTCTCAGCGCCGCGCGTGTGGTGGAACCTGACCGTCTACGGCGCGAGAGACGTCCGTATCCTCGACGGCGGCTTGCCGAAGTGGAAGGCCGAGGGGCGCCCGCTCGACACCACGCCGCCGAAGGCCCCTGCCCCCGCGACCTTCAACGTGATGATCGACACCGGCCGCATCGCCGATCTCGACGGCGTCGTCGAGGTGCTGGCGTCCGGTTCGGCGACGGTGGTCGACGCCCGTTCGGCGGTGCGTTTCGCCGGCGAGGCGCCGGAGCCGCGCGCGGGTCTCAGGGCCGGCCACATGCCCGGCGCGAAGAACGTGCCGCATTCGGCGATCGTCTCGGGCGGCCGTCTCGCCGACGAGGCGACGCTGCGCGCCGCCTTCGCCGCCGTCGATCTCGACCGGCCGATCGTGACGTCCTGCGGTTCGGGCGTGTCGGCGGCGATCCTGTGGATGGCGCTCGAGAGCCTCGGCGTGCCGCGCAACCGGATGGCGCTCTACGACGGCTCGTGGACCGAATGGGGCGGCTCGCCCAAGACGACGGTCGTGACGGGGGCCTGAGCCCTCACCCCTCGCCGAGGAGATCGAGCACGATGCGCGTCGCCGTGGCGCCGGGGGTCTCGGCGAGGCCCTCGCGCATGTCGGCGTCGAGCCGGGCGAAGGCGGCGACCTGCGCCGCCCGCGCCGCGCCCGGCGTCGCGAGATCGGCGAGGGCCTTTGCGACCGTCTCCGGCACCAGCGTCTCGTCGATGAATTCCGGCACCGCCAGTTCGCCGAGCACGATGTTGGGCAGCAGCGCCGTGCGCACCTTGGCCATCGCGCGCAGCGGCTTCGGGATGTCGAGGAAATGCTTGACGATGCGGCCGATGGCGTCGAGCCGGTAGCAGGCGACGTGCGGAATGCCGGCGAGCGCCAGCTCGAGCGTCACCGTACCGGATGCCGCCAGCGCCAGATCGGCGGCGCGGAAGGCCTCGAACTTCGCCGCCTCGCCCGAGACGATGCGCGGCACGACCGGCCAGTCGGCGATCCGCGCCTCGATCTCGGCGCGGACGTGGTCGACCGCCGGGATCGTCACCTCGAACGGGCCGACGCGATCGGCGAAGCCGCGCAGGATCTCGCCGAAGGGCGCCATCAGCCGCGTCACTTCCGAACGCCGACTGCCGGGCAGCACGAGCAGGTTCAAGGGCCGCGTGCCCGGCGTCGGCAGATCGGCGCGGTCGGGGCGGCGGACGATGCCGACGCGTTCGATGTAGGGATGACCGACGTAGAAGGTCGGCGGCCCGGCGAGGCGGCGGTGGACCTCCGGCTCGAAGGGCAGCAGCGCCAGCAGACGGTCGGTGAAACGGGCGATCTTCGCCGCCCGGCCCGGGCGCCAGGCCCAGACGGTCGGCGAGACGTAGATGACGATCTTCTGGTCTGGCCGGCGCTTCTTCACCCGCTTGGCGACGCGGTGGCAGAAGTCGGGGCTGTCGATCAGCACCAGCACGTCGGGGCGCGCGGCGATCGCGGCGTCCGCCGTCTCGCGGATGCGCCGCAGGATCAGCGGCAGCCGACGCAGCACCGGGCCGATGCCCATGACGGCGATGTCGGACATGGGAAAGAGGCTCGCGAGCCCCTCCCCGGCCAGCGCCGGACCGCCGACGCCTTCGAGCGCCAGCCGATCGCCGAGCGCGGCACGCAGTCCGCGGGCGAGACGGGCGCCGAGCAGGTCGCCCGAGGTCTCGCCGGCGACCATGAAGACGCGGACGGAAGGCTTCACGACGTCGCTCACGATGCGGCCTCCTCGACGCCGAAGACGAAGATGCCGGTCTCGTCGGCGGCGCGCGCGACCTCGGTCCGGTCGGCGACCAGCGTCGCGCCGGCGACGACGGCGATG
>DBMN01000204.1 GCA_002298965.1 Rhizobiales bacterium UBA697
GGCCGCCGAGCACCCGGCCGAGGGCGAGGCCGCTCTCGAGCATCGCCGCCACCGCCCCTTCGGCCGCCGCGTCGATCTTCTCCGCCAGCATCCGCGCCGGCTCGCCGACCGGCATCGCCTCCGGGTCGACCAGCGCGCCCAGCGCCGCGTCGGTGCGCAGCGCGATCACCATCGGCGACAGGCTGGCGATCTCGGTGCAGGTCCGGCCGAGCGCGACGAGATGGTCGAACGTGGTCATGGCGGGGTGATTGGTCATGAATGTCCTCTCGGCACCGGCGACGATCGGCGGCGCGGCCGGCTCGGCGGCAGGAGCACATTGTAGTCGGCCGGCGCGCGTCATCGCAAGGATTATGTTGCAGTGCAGCAATTCTGGCGAGCGCACGCGCCGTAGACGGCGGCCGACGTCGCACCCCGGCCCTGCACTCTTGGCGAAAGGGGCGCGATCCGTTATGCGTCGGCCGCACGTCCCGTCGCCGCCGGCGAGTTCGGCGAACCCTTCGCCGGGGACGACAGACGAGGGAGCGACGCGCGAACCATGGCCGAAGTGCTCTCCCCCGCGGCCGTCGAGGCCGCAGAGGCCCGCATCCGCCCCCATGTGCGGCACACCCCCGGCATGATCGTCGAAGGCGCCGCCTTCGGCCTCGCCGACCGGGTCCATCTGAAGCTCGAGTTGTTCCAGCACACCGGATCGTTCAAGGCGCGCGGCGCCTTCAACAATCTCCTCGCGCGACCGGTGCCGAAGATCGGCGTGACCGCGGCCTCCGGCGGCAACCACGGCGCCGCCGTCGCCTATGCCGCCGCCTGCCTCGGCCATCGCGCCCGCATCTTCGTGCCGACCGTGTCGAGCCCGGTGAAGGTCGACCGCATCCGCGCCTACGGCGCCGAGGTGGTGGTCGCCGGCGATCGCTATGCCGACGCCGCCCTCCTCTCCGAGGCCTGGGCCAAGGAGAGCGGCGCCCTCGTCGTCCACCCCTATGACAGCCCCTACACCATCGCCGGTCAGGGCACCGTCGGTCTGGAGTGGGAGGAAGACGCGGTCGACGGCCTCGACACCGTGCTGGTGGCGGCCGGCGGCGGCGGCCTCGTCTCGGGCGTCGCGCTGTGGTTCCACGGCCGCACCCGGGTGATCGCCGTCGAGCCGCAGGGCTCGCGCGCCCTCCACGCCGCCCGCGAGGCCGGCCGTCCGGTCGACGTCGAGACCGAATCCGTCGCCGTCGACAGCCTCGGCGCCAAGCGCGTCGGCGAGCTGGTCCATGCCATCGCCGAGGATTTCGTCGACGACGTGCTGCTCGTTCCCGACAGCGCCATCGTCGAGGCGCAGGCCCGTCTGTGGTCGAGCCTGCGCATCGCCGCAGAGCCGGGTGGCGCCACGGCACTGGCCGCGCTGCTGGCACGGCGCTACATGCCGCGTGCCGGGGAACGGGTCGGCGTGCTGGTGTGCGGCGGCAACGTCGACCTCGCAGCCCTCGCCGCCGTCTCCGGCTGAGACCTTCGCCCCGAAGAGGCGCCGCCCGACCGACGAGCGGTGCCGACAAAGGAGCCACGCATGCTGCCCAGACGCCTTCTCGACGGTTACGCCTCGTTCCGCAACGGCCGCTTCCAGGCCGAGAACGAGCGCTACCGCCGCCTCGCCGAGACCGGTCAGAACCCCGGCGTGCTGATCATCGCCTGCTGCGACAGCCGTGCCGCGCCGGAGCTGATCTTCGACGCCTCGCCCGGCGAGATCTTCGTGGTGCGCAACGTCGCCAACCTGGTGCCGCCCTACGCCCCCGACGACGACTACCACGGCACCTCCGCCGCGCTCGAGTTCGCGGTGATGGCGCTGAAGGTCAAGGACATCATCGTCATGGGCCACGGCCGCTGCGGCGGCATCAAGGCGGCGCTCGCCTCCGACACGGCCGAGCCGCTGTCGCCCGGCAACTTCATCGGCAAGTGGATCTCGCTGCTGGAGAAGCCCAAGGCGGAATGCCTCTGCCATGCCGACGACACCGAGGAGGAGCGGATCAACCGCCTCGAGCACATGTCGATCGTCAACTCGCTGGCGAACCTGCGCACCTTCCCCTGCATCCGCATCCTGGAACGCAAGGGCGAGATCTGCCTGCACGGCGCCTGGTTCGACATCGCGCTCGGCGAGCTGCACGTCTACGACGAGTTCGCCAAGGTCTGGAACCGGCTCGACACGCCCGACATCGCCGCCTGAGCCGGGCGCCGGCGGAAATCCGACCACTTGCCGGTCTCCGCCGGCAGGCGATCGTTGATGCCGGTCGCCGGACTTGCTAGAGGGTGGCCCCGCGCGGGCCACCGCTCACCCCTTTTTTCAGCCCTCCCGAGGAACCGAACCCATGGCCTCCTTCAATCTCTTCCTTCTGCCCGGCGACGGCATCGGCACCGAAATCATGGTCGAGGTGGAGAAGGTCGTCTCCTGGTTCGAGAAGCATGGGCTGGCCACCTTCGAGCGCGAGCGCGGCCTCGTCGGCGGCTGCGCCTACGACGCCCACGGCAAGGCGATCTCCGACAGCGACATGGCGCTGGCCCAGGCCTCCGACGCCGTCATCTTCGGCGCCGTCGGCGGTCCGAAGTGGGCCGACGTTCCCTACGAGGTCCGCCCGGAAGCCGGCCTGCTGCGCCTGCGCAAGGATCTCGGCCTCTTCGCCAACCTGCGCCCGGCGATCTGCTATCCGGCGCTCGCCGATGCCTCGGCGCTGAAGCGCGAGCTGGTCGAGGGTCTCGACATCCTGATCGTGCGCGAGCTCACCGGCGGCGTCTATTTCGGCGAGCCGAAGGAGATCGTGACGCTGGAGAACGGCGAGAAGCGCGCCGTCGACACCCAGCTCTACACCACCTCCGAGATCGACCGCATCGCCCGCGTCGCCTTCGACCTCGCCCGCACCCGCGGCTCCAAGGTCCACTCGGCCGAGAAGCACAACGTGATGAAGTCCGGCGTGCTGTGGAAGCAGGTCGTGACCGCGGTCGGCAAGGAATATCCGGACGTCGCCCTCGAGCACATCCTCGCCGACAACTGCGCCATGCAGCTCGTCCGTCGCCCCAAGCAGTTCGACGTCATCGTCTGCGACAACCTCTTCGGCGACATCCTCTCCGACGTCGCGGCGATGCTGACCGGCTCGCTCGGCATGCTGCCCTCCGCCTCGCTCGGCGCCCCCGATCCCAAGACCGGCCGCGCCAAGTCGATGTACGAGCCCGTCCACGGCTCGGCTCCGGACATCGCGGGCAAGGGCCTCGCCAACCCGATCGCCATGATCGGCTCCTTCTCGATGGCGCTGCGCTATTCGCTCGGCCTCGGCGAGGCGGCCGACCTGCTCGACGGCGCGATCTCCGACGTGCTCGCCTCCGGCATCCGCACCGCCGACATCGCCAAGGCCGGCGAGAACACCGTCTCGACCACCGAGATGGGCGAAGCCGTGATCAAGGCGCTCGACGCCCGCACCAAGTGATCGGCCGATCGATCGGCACGCTTTCGACACCCCGGGGGCCCGCCTCCGGGGTGTCGTCGTTTCGGGGCGGGACGCCCGAAAATCGATGCCCACTTCTCGAGCACGCCCTGCCGCCATTCGGCCCTTGCATGGCCCTGCCCAAGGATTAGGCTGATGGATGGGTCGGCCCGCGACCCGACGACGAGCCGGAAGAGAGTCCTGCCTTGGCCATTCAAGTCGCCCTGCACCACCTCACCGCCTATGCCTACGATCGCCCGGTCCAGCTCGGGCCGCAGATCATCCGGTTGAGGCCGGCGCCCCACTGCAAGACGAAGGTGACGAGCTATTCGCTCCGCATCACGCCGGAGAACCACTTCGTCAACTGGCAGCAGGACCCGCACGGCAACTGGCTCGCCCGTTTCGTCTTCCCCGAGACGACGCGCGAATTCCGCATCGAGGTCGACCTGCTGACCGAGATGGCGGTGTTCAACCCCTTCGACTTCTTCCTCGAGGAATATGCCGAGACCTTCCCCTTCGCCTACAAGCCGGAGCTGGCGGAGGAGCTGAAGCCCTATCTCGTCGCCGAGAAGACCGGCGAGCGCTTCGAGACCTATCTCGAGGCGGTGCGCGAGACCGACGTCCGCACGGTGGACTATCTGGTCCGCCTCAACCAGCGCCTCAGCCAGGACATCCGCTACGTCATCCGCATGGAGCCGGGCGTGCAGGAGCCCGACGAGACGCTGGAACTCGGCTCCGGCTCGTGCCGCGACACCGCCTGGCTGCTGGTCCAGATCGCCCGCCGCATGGGGCTCGCCGCCCGCTTCGTCTCCGGCTACCTGATTCAGCTGAAGCCCGACGTGAAGGCGCTCGACGGCCCGTCGGGCACCGACCACGACTTCACCGACCTCCACGCCTGGTGCGAGGTCTATCTGCCCGGCGCCGGCTGGATCGGCCTCGACCCGACCTCCGGTCTCTTCGCCGGCGAAGGACACCTGCCGCTCTGCGGCACGCCGCACTATCGCTCGGCCGCGCCGATCACCGGTCTGGTCGATCCGGCCGAGGTGCAGTTCGAATTCGACATGCACATCGACCGCATCGCCGAGAAGCCGCGCGTCACCGCGCCCTTCTCCGACGAGGCCTGGGACGCCCTCGACGCGCTCGGCACCCGTGTCGACGAGGATCTCGCCCGCCACGACGTCCGCCTGACCATGGGCGGCGAGCCGACCTTCGTGTCGATCGACGACTACCAGTCGGCCGAGTGGAACACCGCCGCGGTCGGCCCGACCAAGCGCGTCAAGGCCGACGAGCTGATCCGCCGCCTGCGCGAGGGCTTCGCCCCCGGTGGCTTCCTGCACTACGGCCAGGGCAAGTGGTATCCCGGCGAGAGCCTGCCGCGCTGGGCCTTCGCCCTCTACTGGCGCAAGGACGGCAAGCCGATCTGGCGCGATCCGACGCTGATCGCCTCGGAAGGCGAGACCCATGCCGCGACGGCCGAACATTCGAAGCTGATCGCCGACGGCGTCGCCGAGCGCCTCGACATCGGCGGCGACTACGTCATTCCCGCCTTCGAGGACCCCGCCCACTGGCTGGTTCAGGAGGCGCAGCTTCCGGTCAATCTCGATCCGTCGAACTCCAAGCTCGAGAACGCCGAGGACCGCCACCGCATCGCCCGCGTCTTCGACCACGGCCTGACCAGACCGACCGGTCACGTCCTCCCCGTCCAGCGTTGGCAGAGCCGCGCCGGTCAGGGCTGGTACTCCGAGAAGTGGCGCCTGCGCCGCGAGAAACTGTTCCTGATTCCCGGCGACTCACCCGTAGGCTATCGCCTGCCGATCGCCTCGCTGCCTTGGATCCCGCCGTCGTCCTATCCGTACGTGATGGAACTCGACCCCTTCGTCGAGCGTCCCGACCTGCCGGATCCGGACGAGCTGGCGCAGGTCTATCGCCGCACCGGCCCGGCGCAACGCGTCACCCAGCGCTTCGTCGAGGAGATCGGCGCCGATCAGGTCCGCACCGCCCTGTCGATCGAGCCGCGCGACGGCATCCTCCACGTCTTCATGCCGCCGGTCTCGACGCTCGACGACTATCTGGAGCTCCTCGCCGCGGTCGAGGCCTCCGCCGAGGCCCACCGTCTGCCGGTCCACATCGAGGGCTATCCGCCGCCGTGGGACCCGCGGCTCGAGGTGATCAAGGTCACCCCCGACCCCGGCGTCATCGAGGTCAACGTCCAGCCCGCCGGCTCCTGGGCCGAATGCGTCGACATCACCTCCCGCCTCTACGAGGAGGCGCGGCTGTCGCGGCTCGGCACCGAGAAGTTCATGGTCGACGGCCGCCACACCGGCACCGGCGGCGGCAACCACGTCGTGGTCGGCGCCCGCTGGCCGGGCGACAGCCCCTTCCTGCGCCGCCCCGACCTGTTGAAGAGCCTGGTGCTCTACTGGCAGCGCCACCCCTCGCTCAGCTACCTCTTCTCCGGCCTCTTCATCGGCCCGACGTCGCAGGCGCCGCGCATCGACGAGGCCCGCCACGACGGGCTCTACGAACTCGAGATCGCGCTCGCCAACGTGCCGGCTCCGGGCGAGGGCTTCGCGCCGCCGCCGTGGCTGGTCGACCGGCTCTTCCGCAATCTCCTCGTCGACGTCTCGGGCAACACCCACCGCACCGAGATCTGCATCGACAAGCTCTACTCGCCCGACGGCCCGACCGGCCGGCTCGGCCTCGTCGAGTTCCGCTGCTTCGAGATGCCGCCGGACGCGCGCATGTCGCTCGCCCAGCAGCTCCTGTTGCGCGCGATGATCGCCTGGCTGTGGCGCGAGCCGCAGCAGGGCGAGTTCTCCCGCTTCGGCACCGCGCTGCACGACCGCTACATGCTGCCCCACTTCGTGTGGGAGGACTTCCTCGGCGTGCTCGACGACCTCGGCCGCGCCGGCTACGCCTTCGATCCGCTGTGGTTCAAGGCGCAGTTCGAGTTCCGCTTCCCCTATTACGGCACGGTGGAGCACGGCGGCGTGAAGCTCGAGATCCGTCAGGCGCTCGAGCCCTGGCACGTCACCGGCGAAGAAGGCGCGGTCGGCGGCACGGTGCGTTATGTCGACAGTTCCGTCGAGCGCCTGCAGGTGCGCGTCGAGGGCTTCGACGCCAAGCGCCATGTCGTGACCGCGAACGGCCGTCCGGTGCCGCTCGCCTCGACCGGCACCTCCGGCGAGGCGGTGGCGGGCGTGCGCTACAAGGCGTGGCAGCCGGCCTCGGGCTTCCACCCGACCATCCCGACCCACCCGCCGATCACCTTCGACATCCTCGACCGGTGGACGGGGCGGTCGCTCGGCGGCTGCGTCTATCACGTCGCCCATCCCGGCGGGCGCAACTACGACACCTTCCCGGTCAATTCCTACGAGGCCGAGGCGCGGCGTCTGGCACGTTTCGTCGACCACGGCCACACGCCGGGTTTCGTCACCGTTCCCCCGTCCGAGCGGACGAGCGAATACCCCTTGACTCTCGACCTGCGTCGCCCCCCCTCTCGAACCTGAGGAAGGCGACGCGGACACGCGCCCGGGGGGCATGGTGAACTCGACCCAGTTGGAATTGGCGATGCGCTGGTCGGGCGAGGTCGATCCGGCCATCGCCGAGCTCGTCGCCGGCTATCGACCGGTACCCGGCGTCCACGACGAACTCGTGGACGAGGCCGGTCGCATTCGTCCGCACTGGCTGTCGTTGCTCGCCCATCTCGGCCGTCACGGTGCGACCGACGTCGAGGCCCGCTTCGTCGGCGCCGACCGCTATCTGAGCGAGAGCGGCGTCGTCTACCGCGTCTACGAGGACGGTCAGAACTTCGACCGCCCCTGGCCGCTCGCCCATCTGCCGATCGTCCTCGACGCCGCCGACTGGGCCGGCCTCGCCCACGGCGTCGAGCAGCGCGCCCGCCTGTTCGAGGCGCTGATCGCCGACCTGATGGGCCCGGCCGATCTCGTCGCCTCCGGCGCCGTGCCGGCCGCACTCGTCGCCGGCAATCCCGAGTTCCTGCGCCCCGTCGCCGGCATCCGCCCCAAGGGCGGCCATTTCCTGCATCTCTATGCCGCCGACGTCACCCGCGCGCCCGACGGGCGCTGGTGGGTGCTCGCCGACCGTACCCAGGCGCCGTCGGGTGCCGGCTACGCCATCGAGAACCGCGTCGCCCTGTCGCGCGCCCTGCCGGAGGCCTTCGAGGACATCGGCGTCGAGCGCCTCGGCCCGTTCTTCCAGGCGGTCCGCGTCGGCCTCGCCCAGGTCGCCGCCCGCGGCACCGAACCGCGCATCGCCCTGATGTCGCCGGGTCCGTGGTCCGAGACCTATTTCGAACACGCCTTCCTCGCCCGCTCGCTCGGCTTCCAGCTGGTCGAGGCGGGTGATCTCGTCGCCTCGGAGGCGGGCGTCGCGGTGCGCACCGTCGCCGGCCTCGAGCCGATCGACGTGCTGGTGCGCCGCATCGACGCCGACTGGGCCGATCCGCTCGAGCTCAACCCCAATTCGCGCCTCGGCGTCCCCGGCCTCGTCGAGGCGGTGCGCGCCGGCCGCGTCGTCGTCAGCAACGCGCTCGGCACCGGTCTGGTCGAGGCCCCGGCGCTGACCGGCTATCTCCCGGCGCTGAGCCGCCGCCTCATCGGCGAGGAACTGGCGCTGCCCAACGTCGCGACCTGGTGGTGCGGCGAGCCGGCGGCGCGCGACACGGTGATCGCCGACCTCGACGATCTGGTGCTCGCCCCCGCCTTCGGCCGCACCCTGCCCGGCATCCTCGACAGCGCCGGTGTCCTCGGCAAGAAGCTGACCCGCGCCGAGCGCGAGCGCTATGCCGCCAAGCTCTCCCGCCGCGGCATCGACTTCGTCGGCCGCGAGCCGCTGCGCCTCTCGACCGCGCCGGTGTGGGAGAAGGGCCGGCTGGTGCCCCGCCCCTTCGCCATCCGCGTCTTCGTCGCCCGCACCGCCGACGGCTGGTCGGTGATGCCCGGCGGCCTCGCCCGTTTCGCCGAACGCTCCGATGTGCGCCTGCTGTCGATGCAGCGCGGCGGTCGCTCCGGCGACGTCTGGGTGCTGGGCCAGCGCGCGGCGAGCCGCAGCGAGGCCAAGCCCGAGGCCCGGCTGATGCCCGAGCCCGACAAGGTGGCGATCCGCCGCGACAACGGCATCCTGCCGTCGCGCGCCGCCGACAATCTCTTCTGGTTCGGCCGTTATCTCGAGCGCGCCGAACAGACCGCCCGCCTGCTGCGCGGCCTCGAGGGCCACGGCGACGACGGCGTCGTCGAGATCTCGCGCGATCTCCAGCGCCGCATCGCCCATCTGCTCGACCAGGGCCTCGCCGTCCCTTCGACCGCCGGCAGCGCCCGCACCCTCGCCGAAGCCGCCGTCTGGTCGCCCCTGCCCGGCGCCGTCGGCCGCCTCGTCGCCGAGGCCCACCGCAC
>DBMN01000320.1:0-4078 GCA_002298965.1 Rhizobiales bacterium UBA697
CCCGCGCCACCGCGCGCCCCAGCGCCGCGCGCGCCGGATCGACCGCCGGGGCCTGCGCCGCCTGCGTCGCCGTCTGCTGCTCGTTCGGCATGAGTTCGAGGCGGATGCCGCTCTTGCCATCGCCGCCGGGCACCGCCTGCACTTCGAAACGCAGGATGTCGCCGACCGCGACCTTCGCCTTGCCGAGGTCGACCTCGAGCGAGCCGTGACGGGTCGCCAGCGTCGCCATCTGACCGGCGAGCGCCGTCACCCGCGCCTCGACCTGGCGACCGGCGGACAGGCTCGAAAGATCGAGCCCGCTCGCCGCCGCGCCGGCGGCGGGGCCGATCGATCGGGAGGATTCGACGGCCATGCGCGCCTCCTCTGACCCCGTCCCTCGTCCAATCTGGCTCGTCGTCGACGGGACGACAAGAGGAGCCGCGTGCGAATCGGTCGGATCGCGTCGTCAGAGTGTGCCGGAGCCGTCGTCCGAACGACAGCGCCCCCGTCACACGAACAAATTTGCGTGCGCGGCCCGCACCGCTTGACGTTCGTCACGCCGCCGTCACGATTCTCGTGTTTCCAACATCCACCCTCCGGTTTCCAATGCGTATCGGGATGTTCGGCATGACCGCTCTGTCTCGTCTCTTCTCTCGCCTGCCCTCGATCACCGGCTTCGACGCCTTCGTGCTCGGATGCCTCGCCGCCATGACCCTGGCCGCGCTGTCGCTGCGCTGACGGCGGCTTGCCTTCCTCCTCGAGCGATCGCACAATTTCGTGCCCCGTCGCGATCGAGGATGACATGACGACCAGCGAGACCCAGTCCCCGGCCTCCGGCCGCCGCCACGGCATCGATCTCGCGCGGCTCGCGGCGCTGACGGCGCGCGAACGCGCCCGCTTCACCGAACGCCGCACCCGCTCCGCCGCGCTCGCCCGCGAGGCGGCCGAGCATTGGCTCGACGGCGTGCCTCTCCACTGGATGACCGACTGGGGTCTGCCCTTCCCGCTCTTCGTGGCGGAGGCCCACGGCTCGACCCTGACCGACGTCGACGGCATCGCCCACGTCGACTTCTGCCTCGGCGACACCGGCTCGATGTTCGGCCATGCGCCCGCTCCCGTCGTCGCCGCGATCGAGCGTCAGGCGGCGCGCGGCATGACGGCGATGATGCCCTCCGCCCTCGTCCCCGAGGTCGGCCGCATGCTCGCCGAACGTTTCGGCCTGCCGCGCTGGCAGATCACCATGACGGCGTCCGACGCCAACCGCTCGGTGATCCGCTGGGCCCGCGCCGCGACCGGCCGGCCCAACATCCTGATCTTCGACGGCGCCTATCACGGCGCGGTCGACGACACCCACGTCCGTCTGAAGGACGGCAAGCCGATCCTGCGCCCCGGCCTGATGGGACAGGTCTGGCCACTCACCGAACACACCCGTGTCGTCCAGTTCAACGACGAGGCCGCCCTCGAGGCGGCACTCGCCGACCGCTCGGTGGCGCTGGTCCTCGCCGAACCGGTGATGACCAACATCGGCATGGTGCTGCCCGAGCCCGGCTATCACGAACGCCTGCGCGAGATCACCCGCCGCCACGGCACGCTGCTCGCCATCGACGAGACCCACACGATCTCGTCCGGCCCCGGCGGCTACACCCGCGCCCACGGGCTCGAACCCGACTTCTTCGTCGTCGGCAAGCCGATCGCCGGCGGCCTGCCCGCCGCGGTCTGGGGCTTCACGGAAGAGGTCGAACGCGCCATGCGCGCCGCCCGTGCCGCGACGCCGGGCTATTCCGGCATGGGCACGACGCTGACCGCCAATGCCCTCGCCCTCGCCGCCATGCGGGCGAACCTCGCCGAGGTCATGACGGCGGAGGCCTACGCCGGCATGATCGCCGGCGCCGGCCGCCTCGCGGCAGCCCTCGAGAGCGTCATCGCCCGCCATGGGCTGCCCTGGGTCGTGACCTCGGTCGGCGCCCGGGTCGAGTTCATGCTGTCGCCCACGCGGCCCCGCACCGGCGGCGAGGCGGCGCTGATCGGCGACGGCGAGATCGAGGGCGCGCTGCGCCTCGCCCTGATCGAGCGCGGCCTCGTCATCACGCCCTTCCACAACATGCTGCTGATCGCGCCGTCGACCACGGACGCGGACGTCGATGCCCTCGTCGGCGCGCTCGACGCGCTGCTCGGCGAACTGGTGGGCGGCTGAGGAGGTTTCATGGCGAAGGATCCCCGCTCCTTCCTGCGCGATCCCGGCCGTCTCGGCGCCATGGCGCTGGCGCTCGCTCTCGTGGCGATCGTCACCCGCCAGGGCGTCGGCGCGGCCCGCGACGGGGAATTCGGCCTCTTCGTGCTGGTGGCGGCGGGTGTCCTCGCCGCCCTGCTCGCCGCCGGCTGGTGGCTCGGGCGGGACCGGTCTAAATGAGGCGGACATGAAAAAGACGCCGCCCGAGGGCGGCGTCTTTTTTCGACGGGTCGCAGCGCCCTAAGGCGCCGGCCGCGATCAGATGATCTGACCGAGATAGAGAACGGCGTCGGTCACGGCGAGCACGGCGATGATCGCCAGCGCGGCACGAACGAGGCGGCGATCACGCCGCGAAACCCGAATCTTCTCTCCGCTGTCGACCATGCTCACGACGACGCCTTCCCCGATGACAGACATGAAAAACCCCCGAATGCGGCAACACACGGCAACGACAGCATCGAATCCTTCACGTTACCGAACGGTGAATCTGTGGCCCCAGAAAGGGGAATAATTCGGGCATCACAAGCCCCCGATCCGGGGTCGGCAGACATCGACGATGCGTAGTTGCACTCTTGCATCACCTTGCCAGTGGTCCAGACCGAGCGCACCCACGACGTGCAGCGTCTCGCCGCGTGCATCGAGGATGGTGCGGCCGATCGGCTCGTTCGCGGCGCGGAAGGCGATCGCCTTGAGGGTCGAGCCGTTGCCCGCCGCCAGCGTCGCCCGCACGTGCCCCTGCCCCACTTCGTCGGCGAAGGTGACGCGGTGCGCCGGGAAGGCGAAGAGCGGTTCGGGCTGGCCGGCGCCGAAGGGTCCGGCCCGTTCGATCGTCTCGACGAGGTTCACCGTGGCGCCCGCCGCGGTCAGCGCACCGTCGATCGCGAGATCGCGCCGCTCCAGCGCCGCCTCGACGCCGGAAGCGATCCGCTCGGCGAGGAAGTCGCGCACCGCGTCGAGCCGGTCGCGCGCGACCGTCAGGCCCGCCGCCATCTTGTGGCCGCCGCCCTTGACCGCCAGCCCCGCCTCGACCGCCGCCCTGACCGCCGCACCGAGATCGACGCCGGCGACGGAACGCGCCGAACCGGTGCCGAGTTCGCCGCGATCGAAGGAGACCGCCAGCGCCGGGCGATGCCAGCGTTCCTTGAGGCGCGAGGCGATCAGGCCGACGACGCCGGGGTGCCAGTCGGGCGAGCCGACGACGACGATCGGGCCGGGATCGGTGCCGTGGCGGGCGACGACCTGGGCGTCGGCCTCCTCGACCATCGCGGCCTCCATCACCTGCCGCTCCTTGTTGAGCCGGTCGAGTTCGGCGGCGATGCGCTCGGCCTCGACCGGATCGTCGGTGGCGAGCAGCCGCGAGCCGAGCCCGGCATCGCCGATGCGCCCGCCGGCGTTGATGCGCGGCCCGATCAGGAAGCCGAGGTGATAGGGCGACAGCGGCCCGTTGACCCGCGCCACGGCGGAAAGCGCCGCCAGCCCGACGTTGCCGCGCTTGCGCGCCACCTGCAGGCCCTTGACCACGAAGGCGCGGTTGAGCCCGAGGAGCGGCACCACGTCGGCGACCGTGCCGAGCGCCACGAGGTCGAGCAGCGTCAGGAGATCGGGCTCCTTGCGTGCCGCGAAGAAGCCGCGGCGGCGCAACTCGCGCGACAGCGCCACCATCGTCACGAAGGCGACGCCGACGGCCGAGAGATGGCCGAGACCGGAGAGATCGTCGTGGCGGTTGGGATTGATCACCGCGAGCGCCGGCGGCAGATCGACGCCGCACTGGTGATGATCGATCACCACCGTCTCGAGCCCAAGGGCGCGGGCGTGATCCAGCGCCTCGAAACTGGTCGAGCCGCAGTCGAGCGTCACCAGGAGCCGCGC
>DBMN01000320.1:4144-4310 GCA_002298965.1 Rhizobiales bacterium UBA697
CCGTCGACGTCGTAGTCGGCGAAGAGCGCGATCTGCTCGCCGCGTTCGACCGCATCGGCGAGCCGTGCCGCGCCTTCGTCCATCGCCGTGACGGTCGAGGGATCGGGCATCAGGGCCTTGACGGTCGGATCGAGGAAGTCCCGCGCCTCGTCGACGCCGACGCCGC
>DBMN01000169.1 GCA_002298965.1 Rhizobiales bacterium UBA697
CGCTCCCGCGACATCGTGCAGAGCCTCCGCGCGTTCGGCGTGACCCGCGTCCTTGCCCTCAGCCCCCTCGACCTCACCGGCATCGGGAAGGCCATGGAGGCCGCCGTGCGCGAGACACTCGCGGAGCGCGTCGGCCTGCGCGTCTCCTGGTCCCCCGGGCCGATCCCGATACGGGGGGACCGGGGCCGCATCGAGCAGGCCATCACGAGCCTCGTTGCCAACGCGTGCGCCGCCATGCCGCGCGGCGGGGCCGACCGGCGACGGCTTTCCGGGCTGATCGACATGGGCCGCGCCGCCGGCGTCGCGCTGCTGGCCACCAACGACACACTCTACGCCACGCCGCAGGATCGCGACGTGCAGGACGTGCTGTCGGCGATCCGCGAGCGGGTGCCGCTCGCCGCCATGGGTCGGCGGCTCGAGGCCAATGCCGAGCGGCATCTGAAGAGCGAAGCCGAGATGCGCCGCCTCTTCGTGGACGCTCCGGGCGCGGTCGACGAAGCCGGGCGGCTCCTCGCGTCGATCCGCTTCGATCTCGGCGACCTCACCTACGAGTACCCGGACGAGCCTGTGCCGGAGGGCTGGACGGCGCAGGCCTGGCTCGAGGATCTGACCCGCCGCCGGGCCGCCGAGCGTTGGCCGGCGGGCGTGCCGGAGAAGGTCGCCGCGTCGCTCGACAGCGAACTGCGGCTGATCGGCGAACTCGACTACGCCCGCTATTTCCTCACCGTGCACGACATCGTCGCCTTTGCCCGCTCGCGCGGCATCCTGTGTCAGGGGCGCGGCTCGGCGGCGAATTCCGCAGTCTGCTACGCGCTCGGCATCACCTGCGTCGATCCGGCGGAGAACGATCTGCTCTTCGCCCGCTTCATCTCGGCGGAACGGCGCGAGCCGCCCGACATCGACGTCGACTTCGAGCACGAGCGGCGCGAGGAGGTGATCCAACACGTCTACGAGAAATACGGCCGTCATCGCGCAGGCCTGGTGGCGACCGTCATCAGCTATCGCCCGAGGAGCGCCATCCGCGACGTCGGCAAGGCCTTCGGTCTGAGCGAAGACGTCATCCGCCGCCTCGCCGGCGTGCTGCGCGACGGGCGCGGCGGCATTTCGGCCGAGCGGGCACGGCAGGCTGGGTTCGATCCCGACAATCCGACCATCGCGCGGGTGCTGACGATCGCTTCGCGCATCCTCGGCTTTCCCCGCCATCTGTCGCAACACGTCGGCGGCTTCGTCCTGGCGCGCGGGCGGCTCGACGAGACGGTGGCGATCGGCAACGCGGCGATGGACGCCCGCACCTTCATCGAATGGGACAAGGACGACATCGACACGCTGCGGCTGATGAAGGTCGACGTGCTGGCGCTCGGCATGCTGACCTGCATCCGCAAGGCCTTCGACCTGCTGCGGTTGTCGGGCGGGCCGGACCTCGGCCTCGCCGACGTGCCGCTCGAAGACCCGGCCGTGTGGGCGATGCTGGGGCGGGCCGACACGATCGGCGTCTTCCAGATCGAGAGCCGGGCGCAGATGAACATGCTGCCCCATCTCGCGCCGAAGTGCTTCTACGACCTCGTCATCGAGGTGGCGATCGTGCGGCCCGGGCCGATCCAGGGCGGCATGGTGCATCCCTACCTGCGGCGTCGGGCGGGGCTCGAGGACGTCGACTTCCCCTCGCCGTCCCCGGAGCAAGGGCCGCCGGACGAGCTTCACGGTGTGCTCGGCAAGACGCTCGGCGTGCCGCTCTTCCAGGAACAGGCGATGAAGCTCGCCATGGTGGCGGCGAAGTTCACCGACGCCGAGGCGAACCGCCTGCGTCGCGCCATGGCGACCTTCCGCAACATCGGCACGATCCAGACCTTCGAGGAGATGATGGTCGGGCGCATGGTGGCGCGCGGCTACGATCAGGCCTTCGCAAGCGCCTGTTTCGAGCAGATCAAGGGCTTCGGCTCCTATGGCTTTCCGGAGAGCCACGCGGCGAGCTTCGCCAAGCTCGTCTGGATCTCGGCCTGGCTCAAGTGCCGCCACCCGGCGGTCTTCGCCTGCGCGCTGCTCAATTCCCAGCCGATGGGCTTCTACGCCCCGGCCCAGATCGTCCGCGACGCCCGCGACCACGGCGTGCCGGTCGGCGCGGTCGACGTCGCCCGCTCGACCTACGACAACCGGCTCGGCGCGCGCCCGGACGGGACGATCGCGCTGCGCCTCGGTTTCCGGCAGGTCGACGGGCTGTCGCAGGACGCCGCCGAGCGGATCGTGGCGGCGCGCGGGGAGGGTTTTCTCTCGGTCGAGGATCTGGCGCGGCGGGCGCGGCTCGACCAACGCTCGCTGCGGCTCCTCGCCGATGCCGACGCCTTCCGCTCGATGGGGCTCGACCGACGGGCTGCGGCCTGGGCGATCCGACGGCTGCCCGATGCCGCGCCCCTCCCCCTCTTCGCCGCCATGGGGGCGCCGGAACTGGCGGCGGAACCCGCCATCGCGCTCCCCGAGATGGGGCTCGCCGAACAGGTCGTCGCCGACTATCAGACCGTCCGCCTGTCGCTGAAGGCCCATCCGATGGCGCTCCTGCGCGACCGTTTCGCCGCCGAGGGCGTGCTGACCACGGCGGATCTCGCCGCCGCCCGTGACGGGGCCTGGGCCAAGGCGGCGGGCGTCGTGCTGGTGCGCCAGCGGCCGGGCAACGGCAAGGCGATCTTCGTCACGCTGGAGGACGAGACCGGCGTCGCCAACGCGCTGTTGTGGGCGCGCGAGTTCGAGCGCTTCCGCGCCCAGGTGGTCGGCGCGCGGCTGATGCTGATCGAGGGCGTCGTGCAGAAGAGCCACAAGGGCGTCGTCCACCTGATGGGGCGGCGGGTGGAGGACCGCACCGCCCTGCTCGACGGCCTCGCCCTCGACGACGGCTCGGAGACGGACCCGACCGGCAATGCCGCCCGTCATCCTCGCGACGTGCGGGTGCTGCCGAAGTCGCGCGACTTTCATTGAGGCAGCCCCTCGCCGCATCATGGCCGCGCCGCAGTTGACAGGAGGTGGCCGGACCTGCCCCGATAGGGATGACGCAACGCAACGACGGACACGACGATGAAGACCCTGTTCGCCGCCGCCCTCGCGGCCGCCGCCGCGATCTTCGCCACGACCTCGGCCACTCCGGCGCGCGCCGCCGGCTGCCCGGCACCGGGCGACATCGTGTCGTTCAACTCGGACGATCCGGCGGCGATCGTCTTCCTCAACGGGACGAACCGGCCGTTGCGCGTCCACTGGCTCGACTTCCGCGGCGACGCCAAGTTCTACCGCGAACTGCAGCCGGGCGAGGCCTATCGCCAGCAGACCTATCTGACGCATCCCTGGATCGGCGTCGATCCGGCCGGAAACTGCGTCGGCGGCGTCTTCATGGCGAGCCGACCGGGCGACAATCGCATCACTTTCTCGGACCGCTGAGCGGTCGCGAAACGGCGGTCGGGAGCCGCCGCAATCGGGGGGACGGACGATGAGCGACGACAATTCCAGCAACGACGTGTCCTGGGCGCCGACCGGCGACTCCGGCGGCCCCGACGTGGTGGCGGCGCCGGAGGGGATCTTGTCCCGCATCGGCAACTCCTTCTCGGCGGTGCTGGTCGGCCTTCTCTTCGTGATCGGGTCGACCATCGGCCTCTTCTGGAACGAGAACAACGCGGTCGAGGTCGCCAAGGCGCTGAAGGAAGGTGCCGCGACGGTGCAGGCCGCGACCACCGACCGGGTCGACGCCTTCCTCGACGGTCGGCTCATCCATGCCAGCGGCGAGACGGTGAGCGCGCGCGGCGTCGCCGATCCCGATCTCGGCCTCGCCACGGCCGGGCTGAAGCTCGAGCGCAAGGTCGAGATGTACCAGTGGTACGAGACCGAGAAGGGCTCGGGCAGCGACCGCCGCTTCGTCTATGACCGCAAGTGGTCGGCGAGCCCGATCAATTCCGAGGGCTTCCATGCGCCGTCGGGCCATTCCAACCCGCCGTTCCGGCTCGAGGGCGGCAGCTTCGCCGCGCAGGACGCCCGCATCGGCGCGCTGGCGATCTCGCCGGCGGCACTCGGCGAACTGCCGACGGGCGACCGTTTCCTGCTCGACGACGCCGCGGTGGCGAAGGCGCGGTCGGTGCTCGGCGCGCGCGCCCGCGCCGACATGGGCGGGCTCTACGTCGGTCAGGACCCGGCGAACCCGCATGTCGGCGATCTCCGCATCACCCACACGATCGCCCGCACCGGCCCCGCCTCCTTCGTCGGGCGCCAGCAGGCGGGCGCGATCATCGCCCACACCGCCTCGAACGGTCGCGAGATCCTGCTCGCCGATCGCGGCATCGTGCCGGCCGACGCGATGTTCAAGGAGGCGCAGGAGGAGAATCGCATCTTCACCTGGATCATCCGCGGCGTCGGTCTGCTCTTCATGCTGATCGGCTTCTCGCTGTTCTTCGCCCCCGTCCAGCTCCTGACCGACTGGATCCCGATCGTCGGCGGCCTCGTCCAGGGCGCCGTCTTCCTGGTGTCGCTGACGGCGACGGTGGTGCTCGGATCGATCGTCATCGCCGTCGCCTGGTTCGCGGCGCGGCCTCTGCTGGCGATCGGCGTGCTCGTCGCCGGCGGGGCGATCGCCTGGGGTCTCACGCGCCGGCGGGCGGCGAAGCAGGCGGCACAGGGCGGAGCGAGCCCCGCCCGAGCGTGAGATGCACCACGTGCAGCCATCGAGAAGGCGCCGGTTTCGGCGCCTTTTTCGTCATGGTGGTGCACTCAGGGCTCCACCATGGTGAGAACAAAGGGTCTCGCCCGACGGGGAAATGCGTAGCAGCATCGGGGCTTCTTCACCCACCGGGACAGAGCGCCACCATGACCACCAACGCCGATCTCCTCGCCCGCCGCGCCGCAGCCGTTCCGCGGGGCGTCGCCACCGCGACTCCCGTCTATGCCGATCGCGCCGAAAACGCCGAGATGTGGGACGTCGAAGGCAAGCGCTACGTCGACTTCGCCGGCGGCATCGCGGTTCTCAACACCGGCCATCGCCACCCGAAGGTGGTCGCCGCCGTCGAGGCGCAGCTCGGCCGCTTCACCCACACCGCCTTCCAGGTCAACGCCTACGAGAGCTACATCGAGCTCGCCGAGAAGCTGAACGCGCGGGCGCCCTTCTCCGGCCCGGCCAAGACCATCTTCTTCACGACCGGCGGCGAGGCGCTCGAGAACGCGGTGAAGATCGCGCGCGCCCACACCGGCCGTTCGGGCGTCATCACCTTCACCGGCGCCTTCCACGGCCGCACCATGCTGACCATGGCGATGACCGGCAAGGTCCTGCCCTACAAGAAGAAGTTCGGCCCGATGCCGGCCGAGGTGTGGCACCTGCCCTTCCCGAACGAGGCCCAGGGCGTCACCGTGAAGCAGGCGCTCGACGCGCTCGGCTTCCTCTTCCGCGCCGACGTCGAGCCCGAGCGCGTCGCCGCGATCGTGGTCGAGCCGGTGCAGGGCGAAGGTGGCTTCTACGAGACCCCGACCGAGCTGTTCCAGGCGCTGCGCAAGATCTGCGACGAGCACGGCATCGTGCTGGTCGCCGACGAGGTGCAAACCGGCTTCGGCCGCACCGGCAAGCTCTTCGCGATCGAGCACACCGGCGTCGAGCCGGATCTCGTCACCATGGCCAAGTCGCTCGGCGGCGGCTTCCCGATCTCCGGCGTCATGGGCCGCGCCCACATCATGGACGCGCCGGAGCCGGGCGGCCTCGGCGGCACCTATGCCGGCAGCCCGCTCGCCTGCGCCGCCGCGCTCGCCGTCCTCGACGTCATCGACCAGGAGAAGCTGCTCGATCGCGCCAACGCCATCGGCGCCGCGATCAAGGGCCGCCTCGAGGCGCTCGCGACCCGCAACGACATCGTCCCGATCACCGCCATCCGCGGTCGCGGCGCGATGATCGGCTTCGACATCGTCAAGTCGCACGGCGCCTACGAGCCGGATGCCGACGCCACCAAGCGGGTGACCGCCGCCGCCCTCGAGGCCGGCCTGATCCTGCTGTCCTGCGGCGTCCACGGCAACGTGATCCGCATCCTGGTGCCGCTGACCGTCTCCGACGCCGTGCTCGAGGACGGCCTGAAGGCGCTCGAGACCGCGCTGGTCGCCGCCCGCGCCTGATCCGGACACCGATCGAGCCGATCGGCGTTCCCCGACACGACCATCGACGATCCCGGCATCGCGTCCGGGATCGCCGACGGTTCGTTTCCGCCCTTGCGCAGCGGTCGGACGGGACCGCGAGGAGAAGCCATGAACATCGCCGTTTCCTTGAAGCCGCTGGCGGATCGCCTGCGGGATCCCTCCCTCTTGGCCACGCAGTGCTGGATCGACGGTGCCTTCGTCGGTGAAGGCGTCGACCCGGTCGACGATCCGGCGACCGGCACGCGCCTCGCCCTGGTGCCGCGCTTCGGCGCCGCGGAGGCGACCGCCGCGGTCGAGGCGGCGGCTGCCGCCATGCCGGCCTGGGCCGCCAAGCTCGCCAAGGAACGCTCGAAGATCCTGCGCCGCTGGTTCGATCTCATCACCGAGAACCGTGACGATCTGGCGATGATCCTGACCGCCGAGCAGGGCAAGCCGCTGGCCGAGGCCCGCGGCGAGATCGACTACGGCGCGGCTTATGTCGAGTTCTACGCCGAGGAAGCCAAGCGCATCCGCGGCGAGACGCTGCCGACCCACCGGGCCGACGCGCGCGTTCTCGTCATCCGTCAGCCGGTCGGCGTCGTCGCGGCGATCACGCCGTGGAACTTCCCCTCGGCGATGATCACCCGCAAGGTGTCGCCGGCTCTCGCCGCCGGCTGCTCGGTGGTGGTCAAGCCGGCGCCGGAGACGCCGCTGTCGGCGCTGGCGCTGTGTGTGCTCGCCGAGCGCGCCGGCATCCCCAAGGGCGTCTTCAACGTCATCACCGGCGACGCCCCGGCGATCGGCGGCGTGCTGACCTCGCATCCGGCCGTCCGCGTCGTCGGCTTCACCGGCTCGACCGAAGTCGGCAAGCTGCTGATGCGCCAGTCGGCCGGCACGGTGAAGAAGGTCGCGCTGGAACTCGGCGGCAACGCGCCGTTCCTGGTGTTCGACGACGCCGACGTCGACGCGGCGGTCGAGGGCGCGCTGATCGCCAAGTTCCGCAACGCCGGCCAGACCTGCGTCTGCGCCAACCGCATCTATGCCCAGGCCGGCGTCTACGACGCCTTCGTCGCCAAGCTCTCCGCCGCCGTGGCGAAGCTCAAGGTCGGCGTCGGCACCGAGGACGGCGTCGTCCAGGGGCCGCTGATCAACGACGAGGCGATCGCCAAGGTCGAGCGTCACGTCGCCGACGCCCGCGCCAAGGGCGCGTCGGTCGTGACCGGCGGCAATCGCCATGCCCTCGGCCGGACCTTCTTCGAGCCGACCGTGCTCGCCGGCGTGACCGCCGACATGGCGGTGGCGCGCGAGGAGACCTTCGGTCCGCTCGCCCCGGTCTTCCGCTTCGAGACCGAGAAAGAAGCGATCGACGCCGCCAACGCCACCGAGTTCGGCCTCGCCGCCTATGTCTACACCCGCGACGTCGGTCGGGTGTTCCGGGTCGGCGAAGGGCTCGAATACGGCATGGTCGGCATCAACNNAGCGGCAACTCGCGCGAGGGCTCGCACCACGGCATCGAGGAGTTCCTCGAGAAGAAGTACATGCTGGTGGCCGGTCTCGGCGCCTGAACCGGATACCGCTCCGGCCGCTCCCCGAGGGTGGCCGGAGCCGCTTTTCCCGACGCTGCGTGAGGTGCGGACCTCGGTTACGACGAACGTATGGTGCGCGCTTCGGGCCCATACGGGTTTTCGCCACGTTACGGACTGGAAAACTACACGAATCTCGTCGATGCTGCACACCGCTCGACCTCTCGCGCGATCATGCGAGAGGGGGCCCGCCGCGCAACGCGGCGCGACAGTCTCGAGGGAGGCCGCAATGGTCCGTCGGTCCTTAGGAATTGGTTCCGTGTTCTTCGCTGCCGCCGTGGTCGTCGGTTCGGCCTCCGCGTTCGCCCAGGCCGACGTGATGAAGGCCTGCGGCGCCGAGTGGCAGCAGCTGAAGGAATCCAAGCAGGTCAAGCCCGGCCAGACCTGGAACAGCTATCTCGCCGACTGCCGCAAGGCGAAGGCCGCCGCGAAGCCCGCCGCCGCGCCGGCTGCCGCGGCTCCGGCCGCTGCCGCTCCG
>DBMN01000227.1:0-6041 GCA_002298965.1 Rhizobiales bacterium UBA697
CCCCGACGTCGCCGTCGGGGCTCTCTTCGCATTCGAAGCGGACGGCCTCAGCCGCCCGAGCGCGGGACCGCGACGCGGGCGACCGGCTTTTCCTGCAGACGGGCGATCTCGGCGAGATCGACCGGGCCGGACAGCGGCAGGCCGATGCGGCCCCACACGTCGGTGAGCGCGACGCGCAGCTTCTCGACCAGATCGTCGTCGTGGAACGGCGTCGGCGTGATGCGCAGNNTAGTTGATCGGCTGGATGTAGATGCCGTGTTCCTCCAGCAGCAGGTCGGAGGCCCGCTTGCACAGGTCGGCGTCGCCCACCCAGATCGGCACGATGTGGGTTTCCGACGGCATCACCGGCAGGCCGGCGCCGCCGAGCACGTCCTTGGCGCGGCTCGCCTGACGCTGCTGCATGTCGCGTTCGGCCGAGGAGCGCTTGAGGTGGCGGATCGAGGCGGCGGCGGCCGCGGCGATCGCCGGGGGCAGGGCGGTCGTGAAGATGAAGCCCGGCGCATAGGAGCGCACCGCGTCGCAGATCGCCTTCGTGCCGGTGATGTAGCCGCCGAGCGTGCCGAAGGCCTTGGCGAGCGTGCCCTCGATCACGTCGATGCGGTGCATCTGACCTTCGCGATCGGCGATGCCGCCGCCGCGCGGGCCGTACATGCCGACCGCATGGACCTCGTCGATGTAGGTCAGAGCGCCGTACTTCTCGGCGAGATCGCAGATCGCGGCGATCGGCGAGACGTCGCCGTCCATCGAATAGACGCTCTCGAAGACGATCAGCTTGGCGCGGCCGGGCTCGGCGGCGGCGAGCAGCTCCTCGAGGTGTTCGACGTCGTTGTGACGCCACAGCTTCTTCTCGCAGCCCGAGCGGCGGATGCCCTCGATCATCGAGGCGTGGTTCAGCTCGTCGGAGAGGATCAGGCAGTCCGGCAGCAGCCGGGCGATGGTCGAGATCGCCGCTTCGTTCGACACGAAGCCGGAGGTGAAGACGAGACCCGCCTCCTTGCCGTGCAGGTCGGCGAGTTCGGCCTCGAGCTCGACGAGGGGATGGTTGTTGCCCGAGATGTTGCGGGTGCCGCCGGCGCCGGTGCCCATGCCGAGCGCGGTGTCGACCATGGCGCCGAGCACGGACTGATGCTGGCCCATGCCGAGATAGTCGTTGGAGCACCAGATCACGACCTCGCGGGTCTGATCGCCCTTGCGCCAGATCGCATGCGGGAAGCGACCGACGATGCGTTCGAGGTCGGCAAAGACCCGGTAGCGCTTCTCGGCCTTCAGCTGGTCGATCGCGCCCTCGAAAATCGACTGATAGTTCATGTCCGTCCTCGAGCTGTGACTCGTTCTCCGTGGCGTCCCGCATCCGACTGCCGTTCGGCCCCACGGGCCCGGCGGCGTCCCCTCCGCGATGCGGGTCGCGACTTTTTCACCGACGATCGGTCGAGACGGACGGCGACCGTCGCGAGCTCTCGTCCATCGCATATAGACTTACAGGAATTCGAAGCACTTTGACCACGATCAACCGCGTGACATTTGACACTGAGGGGATTTACGGAGCGTGGTCCGTCGTCGCAGTGGGGGGCGAGAAACCGCTCGTTCACCTTTCTGGGAGATTCTGAGGCTCCAAGGAGAGCCTCGTGAACCTCGACCTTTCGTCGTTGACCTTCCTCGTCGTCGAGGACAGCGCCTACATGCGAACCATCCTGCGCACCATGCTGCAGGGGTTCGGCGCGCGCCGTATCGTCGAGGCGGAAGACGGTGCCTCCGGTCTGGAGGCGATGGATCGCGCCAATCCGGACATCCTGATCCTCGACTGGGTGATGCCGATCCTCGACGGCGCCGACATGGTGCGGATGATCCGCAACCCGCAGAACCCCTTCGCCTACGTGCCGGTGATCATGGTCACCGCCCACACCGAGCGCTCGCGCATCCTGGAGGCGCGCAAGCTCGGCATTCACGAATTGTTGTGCAAGCCGATCTCGGCCAAGGCGCTCTACCAGCGCATCGCCTCGGTGATCCTGCACCCGCGCGAATTCGTGAAGACGCCGACCTATTTCGGTCCGGCGCCGCGCGCCGTGCGCAATCGCCAGAAGATCTGGCAGACCCGCCCCGGCTCGCCCAACGAAGCGGCGTGAGCGGGCGCGCCGCGGTCGAGCTTGTCGTGGCGGCGGTTCCCGCATAAGGCAATCCCGTCGCCGATCCCGCCGAGGAAGAGATGCCGCGCTTCGCCCTGTCCGGCCCCGCCGGAAAGTTCCTCGCCCGCGTGGGCACCGTCTCCGGCTTCACCATGGCCTCACGCCTCACCGGCTTCGTCCGCGACGTGGTGCTCGCCTGGCTGATCGGCGCCGGCCCGATCGCCGACGCCTTCTTCATCGCGCTGCGCATCCCCAACCATTTCCGCGCCCTCTTCGCCGAGGGCGCCTTCAACGCCGCCTTCGTGCCGACCTATGCCGGCTGCCTCGAACGCGACGGCGCCGAGCGGGCGCTGGTCTTCGCCGCCCGGGTGCTCGGGGCGCTGCTCGTCGTGCAACTGGTGCTGCTCGCCGCCGCCGAGATCTGGACCGAGCCGCTGCTGCGCCTGCTCACCCCCGGCTTCGCCGGCGCGAGCGCGCTCGGCGAGCTGACGGTGCGGCTCACCCGCATCACCTTCCCCTATCTCGCCTGCGTCACGCTGGTGACGGTCTACGGCGCCGTCCTCAACGCCCATCACCGCTATGCGGCGGCGGCCGGCGCGCCGATCCTCTTCAACGTCGCGATCGTCGTCGGCGTGCTCGGCCTCGCCCCCTTCGCCGCGACCTGGCCGAACGGCCCGGTCCACGGCGCGGCGATCGGCGTGGCCGTCGCCGGCTTCGCCGAACTGGCGCTGCTTCTGTGGGCGATGCGCCCCGCCGGCCTCTCGCTCGCACCGGCCCGGCCGGTGCTCGATGCCGAGGTCGTCACCTTCCTGAAGCGGCTCGGGCCGGCGACCATCGGCTCGGGCGCGTCGCAGATCGCCATGTTCGTCGACACGATCCTCGCCGCCGCCCTGCCGCTCGGTGCGATCTCGGCGATGTACTATGCCGACCGCCTCTACCAGCTGCCGATCGGCGTCATCGCCATCGCCATCGGCACGGTACTGCTGCCCGAACTGTCGCGCCGCCTCGCAGCCGGCGACGAACCGGGTGCCCGGCGCGCCCAGAAGCGGGCGATCTTCTGGTCGACGGTGCTGACGGCGCCCTTCGTCGTCGCCTTCGTCGCCTTCCCCGAACTGCTGGTGAAGCTGGTCTTCGCCCGCGGCGCCTTCGACGAGACCGCGGCACTGCGCTCGGCGGCGACACTGCGCGCCTACGGCGTCGGCCTCTTGGCGATCGTACTGCTGCGTTCCGTCGTGCCGGGCTTCCATGCCCGCGGCGACACCCGCACGCCGATGTGGATCGCCTTCCTCGGCATCGGCGTCAACGTGGCGTTGAAGTTCGTGCTCTCCGACCACTGGGACGTCGCCGGTCTCGCCTTCGCCACCTCGGTCGGTGCCTGGGTGAACCTCCTCGCCCTCGTCGTCGTCGACCGCCGGCGCAAGCCCGCGCCGCCCGCCGAACCGCCTGCCGCTGCGTCCGACCCGCGGTGATCGCAGGACCGGTCCGCCTTAGGTCCCATTGCCGACATCTCCGCGGAAGGTGAGAGTCGTCGCCGTCGCCGGGGGGCGACGAGGGGGGATGGGGCTTGCGCAACGACACGGCGATTCTGTCTACCGCCTTCCGCTATTTCATGGCGGTCGCCGACGCCGGCTCGATCCGCGCCGCCGCGCGCGAACTCAACATCGTCTCCTCCGCCGTCAACCGGCAGATCCTCCTGCTCGAGGAGAGCATGGGCATCCGCCTGTTCGACCGTGTCGGCCGCGGCCTGCGCCTGTCGGAGGCGGGGCAGATCCTGGTCCGGCAGGTGCGCGAGACGCTCGACCGCTACGACGACGTCGTCACCGAACTCGACACGCTGCGCGGCCTGCGCCGCGGCCGCATCCGCATCGTCACCGTCGAGAGCATCTCGATCGAGCGCCTGCCCGACCTGCTCGCCGAATTCTGGCGCCGCCATCCGGGCATCGAGGTGGTGCTGACCGTCGCCGGTGCCCACACCGTGACGCGGCTGGTCGACGAGGGGCAGGCCGACGTCGGCTTCGCCTTCTCCAC
This sequence comes from Rhizobiales bacterium UBA697, assembly GCA_002298965.1. Lineage (GTDB taxonomy): Bacteria > Pseudomonadota > Alphaproteobacteria > Rhizobiales > Ancalomicrobiaceae > Pinisolibacter. Next base: position 4,152 of record DBMN01000227.1, read on the forward strand.
CCACGATCTCGACGGTTTCCGCCTGCTCCACGAGGAGCCCCATCCGGTCGGGGCGCTGATGGCCGCCGATCATCGCCTCGCCGGCCGCGAGACGCTGCGCTTCGACGATCTCGTCGAGGAGAACCTCGTCCTGCCGGCCCGCGGCCTGTCGCTGCGCGCCGCGCTCGATCCCCTGATCGCGCCGCGTCGGCGGATGCTCAAGGTGCGCGCCGAACTCAACTCGCTGCGGCTGATGTCGGCACTGGTCCGTCGCTCCGATTCGGTCGCCTTCCTGACGCGAGTCGGCATCGAAGGCGAGTTGCGCAGGGGCGAACTGGTCTGGGTCCCCCTCGCCGACGACGATCTGGCGCTCGATCGGCTGATGGTCGTGGCCCGCACCGGGTCCGTTCCCAGTCTCGCGGTCGCCGCCTTCGTCGATCTGGTCGAGGAAGCCTGGGGCAGCAACGGCCCGAAAACCGGGCAATAGAGCCGTAAACCTGCCCAATGCTCGATCTCGGTTTCGGATCGATGCCGTAATGCGAACGGAGTGCTCGAAATTCTGCGCTGTTTCCTATAACGCGGTTCGAGCATTGTCACGCAAACGACAACCGAAACGATCGTCGCAGGCGCCCGGCGGTGCGCCGCACTGAGAGGACCGATGGGCCGATTGACGACGCATGTTCTCGACACTTCGACGGGCCTTCCGGCCGCCGATCTGTCGATCGCCCTGTGGTGGCTCGAGCCCGACGGTGGCCGCGAACTGCTGCGCGAGGTCCGCACCAACGCCGACGGGCGCGTCGACGGCGGCCTGCTCGAGGGCTCGGCCTTCCGCGTCGGCACCTACGAGATCATTTTTCACGTCGGTGCCTATTTCTGGGGGCTTGGCCTCGACCTCGCCGATCCGGCATTCTTGGACGAGATCCCGATCCGCTTCGGGGTCGGCGACGCGAGCGGCCATATTCACGTGCCGCTGCTCGTCTCGCCCTTCGGATATTCGACCTATCGAGGGAGTTGATCGGCATGCGCGGGACGGTGAAGTATCTCTCCCGCGGACGGGTGGTCGAAGTCGCCGACGTCGCCCCCACCGACATGCTGCTCGATCATCTCCGCCTCGCCCGCGGCCTGACCGGGACCAAGGAAGGCTGCGGCGAGGGTGACTGCGGCGCCTGCACCGTGGCGCTCGGCCGTCTCGAGGGCGGCCGTCTGGTCTACGAGCCGATCTGCGCCTGCATCCGCCCGACCGCGACCGTCGACGGCTGCGAGATCGTCACCGTCGAGGACCTCGCCGCCGACGGACGGCTGCATCCGATCCAGGAGGCGCTGGTGCGCCACCACGGTTCGCAGTGCGGCTTCTGCACCCCCGGCATCGTCATGAGCCTCTTCACCCTGTGGGCGTCCGAGGGCGAGGTCGACCGCGCGGCGGTGCTCGACCGGCTCGCCGGCAACCTCTGCCGCTGCACCGGCTATCGCCCGATCGTCGACGCCGCGCTCGAGGCCTGCGACGCCCGCGCGGACGCCCGCCCGCCGATCGCCTTCGTCGACCGCATGGCCTCGACCGCCGAGGCGCTCGCNNTCGGCGACGAGACCCGCTTCTTCGCCGCGCCGCGCCGGCTGGAGACCGCGCTGACGCTGGCCGAGGCCTTCCCCGACGCCGTCCTGCTCGGCGGCGCCACCGACGTCGGCCTGTGGGTCACCAAGGCCGGCCGCGATCTGCCGCGCATCATCCATCTCTCCCGCATCGAAGGGCTCGACGCCGTCGTCGAGGAGGCNNTCGGTGACGCTCGGTGCCGCCGTCTCGCTGGAGCGCGCCGGCAAGGTGCTCGGCCGCATCGATCCGGACGTCGCCGCCGTCTTCTCCCGCATCGCCGGCGCCCAGGTGCGCGCCTCGGGCACGCTCGGCGGCAACATCGC
>DBMN01000227.1:6056-6379 GCA_002298965.1 Rhizobiales bacterium UBA697
CTCGCCAGGGGCGACGCCACCCGGACGATCGAGCTCGAGGACTTCTTCATCGACTACGGCCGTCAGGACCGTGGCCCGGGCGAGATCCTGACGAGCATCCACGTGCCGCGCCTCGGGCCGGGCCAGCATTTCCGCGCCTTCAAGATCTCCAAGCGCCACGATCAGGACATCTCGGCGCTGCTCGCGGCACTCCGTCTGACCGTTGCCGGCGGGCAGGTGGTCGAGGCGCGCATCGCCTTCGGCGGCATGGCGGGAACGCCGCGCCGGGCGAGCGGCGCGGAGGCGGCGCTGGTCGGGGCTTCGCTCGCCGAGGCCGCGAGCTG
>DBMN01000080.1 GCA_002298965.1 Rhizobiales bacterium UBA697
GGCGGCGGGGGCTCCTCGGGTTTCGGAGGCTCCGGCGGCGGCGGTTCCTCGGCCGGCGGCGTCGGCGCTTCCGCAGCCGCTTCCTCGGCCGGCGCCAGCGACAGTTCCATCGTCGTCTCCACCGGCGGCGGAGGCGGCAGCGACGCGGCCGAGGAGGCCGCGGCATAGACCGCCCCGGCCATCACCAGCATCGCGACGGCATTCGAAAGACGAGCGTCCCGGTCGGGTTTCATGATCGGCACGCACTCACTTCGCCCTCGTGACGATCTGCGCGCTGCCGACACCCGCCGACTTCAGCGCGTCGAGAACGCTCACCAGAGTCTGCAGGGCGGCGCCCTCGTCGCCGGCGATGACCACCGCCGCCGGCTTCTCGGCGGTCGCGGTCTTCAGCGTCTCGGCGAGTACGGCGAGCTCCATCGGCCGCCCGTCGAGGAAGATCCGCCCCTCGCGATCGATGCCGACGGTGTAGCGGACCTTCTCGACGACCTTGTCGGGATGCGCCGAAGACGGCGGATTGACCTTGAGGCCGAGCGCCGGCAGCACGTTTGTGCTGATCAATACAAAGAATACGAGAAGAAACATCATCACGTCGATCATCGGAATGATCTCGATCCGTGCGTGACGTTCCTTTCTCTCCGGCCAGACTCGCATGTCGTTACACCACAAATATGCCTTATTGCGGCGCAAACGTAGACGATATAGCCAAACCTATGATGACAACCCGCACGTTTATTCGGCTAATATTGAAAATCAACGATTCGTAAAGGTTTGTACGATCGCGCAACAACGCCCGCGACCGGTCGGCGCGTTGCAGTGCGACAGACGGCGCCGCTTCGATCCGAATTCATGCGGGAGGGGTGGCCGACGGCTCCCCGGTCGGCCCGGCGGGCACTCGCGCCCGGCCGTCAGACGGCCCGTCGGGACGATCCGCGCAGCCAGTCGGCGAGCGCCATCGGCCCGGCATCCAGCAGCCGCGCCACCCATCCGTCGCGCCCACGCTCCAGCACGTCGACGTGGCCGTAGGTCTTGGGCAGGCGGAAGAGGTTCTCCGGCGCCATGCCGAGGATGCGGCAGAGGATCAGCCGATGGACGCCGGCGTGACCCGCCACGGCGATCCGGGCGTCGCGGGCGTCGTCGGCGATTTCGGCCCAGACCGGCAGGACGCGGGCGAGCACGTCGGCGAAGCTCTCGCCGGCCGGCGGACGGAAGCCGAAGAGATCGCGCCCGCGCGCCGCATGGGCCTCCGGATCGGTCGCGGCCAGCGTCACCCGGTCGAGCCCCTCCCAGTCGCCCATGTCGATCTCGCGCAGCCGCGCGTCGACCCGGATCGGGATCGCCCGCGGTGCGGCGAGGATCTCCGCCGTCTGCCGCGCCCGATCGAGATCGCTGCACCACACGACGTCGAAGGGCGGCGCCTCGGCGAAGACTTCGGCGAGCGCCGCGATCTGCGCGATGCCCGCCTCGCTCATCGCCAGATCGGTGCGCCCGAGATAGCGGCGATGGCCGTCGCCGACGACCGCGCCGTGGCGGATCAGGTGAACGCGGCGCATGGCGCCTCCTCCCGGACCAGCCGGCGCTTGCCCCGCCGCGCGACGATCGTGCCCTCGCTGCGCCCGACCGCGAGGCGGAGCCGCCCGGTGGCGACGAGCGGACCGACGAGTCCGTCCGACGCGACGGCCGCCTCGACCGCCGCGACGAGTGCCGTGTCGGGCCAGGCAGAGACCGCCGCGACGGAGACGGCAAGCGTCGGCGGCGCGCCGTCGACGAAACGGACCTCGAAGTCGCAGACCCCGTCGACGCCGAACAGGATCTCGTCGAGCCGCGGCATGCCGAAGCGCCGACCGTCGATCGCGACGTCGCCGTCGAGCCGCCCGTCGAGCCCGACGAGACGCAGGAGCCGCGAGCCACAGGCGCAGGGCGCGTCGATCAGCCTTCCGCGATCGCCGGTGCGATAGCGCAGGAGCGGCATCGCGCGCCGCCCGAGCGTGGTGACGACCACCTCGCCCGGCTCACCCATGGGACAGACCGCGCCGGTCGCCGGATCGATCACCTCGACGAGCAGATCGGCCTCGCGCACGTGCAGCCCGGCGTGCGCCCCGCATTCGACCGCCCCGCCGTAGCCGGTCTCGGTCATGCCCCAGTGATCGTGGACGGCCGCCCCCCAGGCGCGTTCGAGACCACGCCGCAGCGCGCCGCTCGCGTGATCGGAACTGACCAGCACCGCCCGGAGCCGGATCGGTGCGCCGCCGTCGAAGCGCGACACCCGCGCGGCGGCGAGCAATCGCACCGGCGGCCCGGCGGCCATCGTCGCCCGCTCGCGGCGCAGGAAATCGGCGAATTCTTCCGGCGTCGCGTCGCTCGGCATGATCAGCGGCGTCGCCCCCAGCCGGCGCAGCGCCGCGGCGAGCCCGTCGCCGACGCCGCCCGGTCGATCGGCGGGAAAGGCGATGGCGACGCGGTCCTCGGGACCCGTGAAGAGCGTCATGCCGTGATGGAAGAAGTCGAGCGTCGCCTCGCGGTCCTCGGCCGAGAAGCCGACCCGCTTCGGCGCCCCCGTCGTCCCCGACGTCGGCTGCGTCACGATCCGTTCGATCTCGCCCGCCGACACCGCGGCGAGCGGCGGATCGGCGCGGACGAGATCGTCGGGCGTGGTGAAGGGCAGACGCGCCAGCGCCGCACGACCGTCGATCGGCCCCTCCGGCCAGTCGGTCCGGTCGCGGTAGAACGGGCTGCGGGCGCGCGCATGGGCGATCGTCTCGGCGAGCCGGACGAACTGCAGCGCCTCGAGCGCGGCGCGGTCGAAGTCGAGCGGAAGCCCGTGCAGCACCGCCAGCCGATCGTCGAGCGGGGTGGTCACGACACCGCCTCCCGCCGCCGCGTCTGCGGCCGGTGCAGCGCGCCGCCGTCGCGGTCGGTCAGATTGTAGGCGCAGAAGGGGATGACCCGCTTGTCCGGCGACACGACGTGGATGTGGCATTGCCGCAGCCGCTCGAGATCGAGCGTCCAGGCGTCCTGGAAGGCCATGCCGGAAAGCCCGAGCATCCGCTCCTGCGCCGCGAGGAACCGGTCGAAGGCATCGCCCTCGGCGCCGCCCTCCCCCACGGGCCGCGTCCACTGGCCGGCGACGTAGCGCCGGGCGCGGGCGACGTCGGCGCTCGGCCGGGTCGAGCCGCAACAGGCGCTCGCCTCTTCCTTCGGCGCCTCCGCCGGCACGCCGCAGCACGACGCCTTCGCCCCCGTCGAGCGTAGCCGGCCCGCGGCATCGACCGCGAAACGGCCGCTGAACGAGCAATAGGGGTTCTCGGCCGAACCGGGGTTGAAGTCGTCGAGCGCGATGGTGCCGCCCGAATGGGCGATCAGCGCCGCCATCACTTCCGGCAGGGTGATGCGGTCGGCCGCGGTCGGCTCGTGGGGGCGGCGGCCGAAATAGGAGATCGGCTGGAAATGGACGGCACGGACCACCGGCATCAGCGCGATCGCATGATCGACGATGGCGCCGATCTGGCCGTCGTTGATGCCCGGCACCACCGTCGGCACCAGCACGACGCCGATCCCGGCGTCGCCGCAGCGGCGGATCGCCAAGTCCTTCAGCCGCGCCAGCTTCGCCCCGCGCAGCGCCTTGTGGACGGCGTCGTCGACCCCGTCGAACTGGAGGAAGACGCAGTCGAGCCCGGCCTCGGCCAGCGCCGCGACATAGGCCGGCTCCATCGCCAGACGGACGCCGTTGGTGTTGAGCTGGACGAAGTCGAAGCCGCGGGCGCGCACCAGCCGGACGATCTCCGGCAGATCGTCGCGCACCGTCGGCTCGCCGCCCGAGAGCTGGATGTGGACGCGCCCGCCGCCCTCGTTCAGCACGTCGAGCCACCCGCCGATCTCCTCGAGCGAGGCGTCCGTCCCCTGCCGTCCAGCCGAGGCGAAACAAACCGGACAGGCGAGATCGCAGCGCGACGTCACTTCGAGCAGGACGCAGCAGCTCTGCTGGCGATGATCGGGGCAGAGGCCGCAGTCGTGCGGGCAGCCGCGTTCGACCGTCGTCGCCGTCACCGTCGGCCGGGCCTGCGCCCGCGCGCCGGCGCCCCATCGGGCATAGGAGGCGACGCCGCGCCAGACCGGCGTCGAGAAGGTCCCGTGCTCGGGACAGGTCTTGACCAGATGCACCGCGTCGCCGACCACNNTCGCCGATCGCCCAACGCTCCGCCGGGATCGTCGTCAGGCAGACCGGGCAGACGCTCTCGGTGTCGATGCGCGTCACGGGGGTCTCGCAGCAGCTCATCGGCCGATCCTGACCTCGACGAAGGGCGGCGCCGCCGGCGGCGCGGGTCCGTCGGCGAAGTCGATGCGGGCCGCGACCGCACGCAACACGGCCTCGGCCGCGGCCCTGCGGCGACGCGCGCCGGCGAGGGCGGCCGGATCGTCGCCGAAACGGCGTTCGGCCGGTGCGAAACGTTCGTCGAGACCGACGCGACGCTCTCCGGCGATGCACTTGTCGGCGAGATGCACCACGGCCGCCTCGTCGAGCGGGTCGCCGGGGGCGAAGTCGATCGCCATGTGTTGCGCGATCACCGCGGCGACGCGCGGGAAGCCGAGATCGGCGAGGATCGCCGCCCCGACCTCGGCGTGACGCGCATGGCCCTTGGCGACGTCGTGCAGCAGCGCCCCTGCGCCGACGAGATCGACGTCGAGCGCGACGCCGGCGGCGTTCAGCCGTCGCGCCAGATCGACCGCCAGCGCCGCCACCGCCCGACAGTGCCGGCGGATCGGCTCGGCGACCGCATGGGCCTCGAGGATCGCCTCGCATTCGTCGGGCTCGGGCACGTGGCGATGCGCCAGAGCCTCGGCGAGGGCGGCGTGTTCCGGCGGGTGGTCCATGTCGTGGAGACAGGCGCGATCGAAGACCGCGACGGTCGAGGCCTCGCCCTCGTGCCGGGCGAGGAGCGCGCGCAGGCCCCCCTCGCCGTCGCCGGCGATGATCTCGGGAAAGAGCCCCTGCGGCAGGAAGGGCGGATGGCCCGGCTCGCCGCGGAAGGTCGGGTGGACGATGCCGCCGCGCGCCAACCCCGCCTCGGCGACACGGGCGAAGGTCGAAGCCCGGACCGCCGGCACGTCGCAGGGGATGAGGAGCGTCCCCGCGATCGCTTCCGGCAGCGAGGCGATGCCGGCGCGCAGGCTCGAATACATGCCGAGATCGTAGGCGGCGTTCTCGACCACCACCGCCGGACCGCCGGCGAGCACCGCCGCGACTTCCGCTCCACGGTGGCCGACGACCACATGAATCGGCCCGATCCCGGCCTCGGCCAGCGTCGCCACGACGTGTTCGATCACCGTGCGGCCGCCGAAGGGCAGCAGCGGCTTCGACGACCCCATGCGGGTCGAGCGGCCGGCGGCGAGGACGACCGCGGCGACACGCCGGCGGTCGGGGATGAGGGCGTCGGTCATGGCGTCTCGCTCCGGACCTCGGTCGGATCGATGCCGTGTTCGGCGAGGATCTCGTTGAGCTTGTCCCAGACCTCGCCGATCAGCGCCGGGCAGCGCTCGGCCTTCAGCGCCTGATCGAACTTCATGATGTCGGCGCAGTCGATGCCGCCGAAGCGCTGCTTGGCCGAGGTGTGGAACCAGCCGGAGAAGGCGTCGAGCACCGAGGCAAAGCGTGGGTCTTCGGCCTCGTCCTCGCCCGCCCGCCCGGCGACGAGGCCGAGCACGCAGCAGCCGCCCGACAGCGCGCCGCAGTTGAAGCCCTGGCCCATGCCGAGCGCCAGACCCGACATGGCGCGGACGAGATCGGGATCGTCGCGGTTCTGTGCCTCGAGCGCCAGTTTCATCAGCACGTGGCTGCACTTGAGCCCGGAGAGCAGCATCTCGGCGATGCGGAAGGTGGTGTCGGGATCGCTCATGACGAAACCTCCGAACCGCCGGCGACGCGCGCGGCGATCAGCATGAAATAGCCCGGCCGGGTCGGTCGCCGGCCGTCTGCCGTGCAGCCGCAGCCCTCGCCCCACAGCGCGTCGAGCGAGCCGTGGGCAAAGACGAAGCGCGCCACCCAGTTCTTCAGAACCTCGGAACAGTCCTCGAACCACATCGGCGCGAAGCCGCTCGCCGCGAGGTCGGCCGCGAGATCGCGCGGCACGGCGGCGAGCGCACCCGCCCCGCCGCGCAGCGGATCGGCGCGATCGAAGACGTCGGAGAGCGCCAGATGCCCCCCGATCGCCACCACCCGCGCCCATTCGGCGAGCGCGGCGCGGCGGTCGGGCATGGTCGAGAGGACGCATTCGGAGAGGACGCCGTCGAGCGACCCGGTCGCGAACGGCAGACGGACGGCGTCGGCCAGGAGGAAACGCGCGGCGTCCTCGCGTTCGCGTGCCCTTTGGAGCGTCGCCGCCGCGCGATCGACGCCGATCGCGCGCAGGCCCCGTCGCGACAGCGCCGCGACCCCGGTCCCCTGGCCGCAACCGACGTCGACCACCACCCCCCCGGCGGGAAAGGCGGCGCGATCGAGGAGACGTTCGGTCAGTTCCGGCCCGCCCGGCCTCAGCGGTGCGCCGTCCGGGCCGCAGACGCGGCCGTCGCCGTAGAGACCGGCAGTGGACGGCGCGACCTGCATCACTTGTCCTCCAGCGCCTGCTCGACCTTCAGCATCCGCCCCGCCGCGAGTTCCTCGCTGACGTAGACGAAGCCGCATTTCGGGCAGCGCGGCAGATCGACCGGGAAGGTCTGGCCGAGATAGGCGGCCTCGATCTTTCCCGGCTCGAGGGCGACGTCGCAGGCGAGGCAGATCATCGCCGGGGTAGTCGGGGTCTCGGTCACGGCTTGGCCTCCACGCTCATGCGATGGCTCCAGGCGCGGCGCAGCACGAAGCCGTCGCCGTCCGGCTCGTAGGCGACCCAGCAGGTGACCTCGCCGCTGCGGTGCGCCGCGACGAGACGGCCCGTCGCCGGGTCCTTCAGCCGCCGGCCGGAGGCTTCCGCCTCGGCGATGACGCGTTCGGCGTCCTCGACCAGCAGGAGCTTGCGCTCCATGTCGCGCCGGACGTCCTCGGGCACCGTCAGCGTGATCCGCGGCACGGCAACCTCCATGTCTTCCCCCCAGAGATCGCGCATCAGGTCGGCCTTCAGCCGCAGCCGCGCGTCGCGACGGCGCGACAGACCGGGATCGATCCGCCCGGCGGCATCGCCGTCGTCGGCGAAGACCAGATCGAGCAGATGGGCGGTGCGCTTGCCGTGCTTGGCGAAGGTGTCGCGGCACATGGCGCAATAGGCGAGGAAGTCGTCCGGGCTCTGGGCGATCCGCGCCGTGACGATGGCGTCGGCGACATCCGCGTCGGCATAGGTGACGAGACCGCCGTAGCCGCAGCAGGTGGTCTTCTCGGCTCCCGTCAGCTCGCGCAACGCGATGCCGCGCGCCGCCGCGATCGCCCGCACCGCCTCCTGCGTCGCGACGTCGTGGCGCGCGGTGCAGGGATCGTGGATGGCGAGCGGGCCGACCGAGAGCGCCGGTGCCTCGGGCAGGCCGACCATCTCGAGCACCGTCCACAGCGACGCCGCCTCGACCTCCGGATGGAAGTCGCGGAACATCTTCAGGCAGGACGAGCACGCCGTGACGACCTTCGGCCTGCCCATCCGCCGCCATTCGGCATCGAAGGCGGTGCGGATCTCGTCGTGCAGCTCGACCCGCCCGGCCCAATGGGCCGGCGCGCCGCAGCAGTCGAGGAAGAGCCCGACGCCGCCGTCGATCCGCGCCGCGAGGTGATCGTAGATGCGGCGGACGTGATCGGGCCGCGAGCCGGCGAGCTGGCAGCCGGGGAAGAACAGCACCGCGCTCGTCTCGCGCCCCGGCTGATGGCGCACCAGCGTCGCCTCGGCCGAACGGTAGAAGGCGAGCTCCCGCAGGGCGAAGTCGTGATGCGACGGCGGCATCTTGCCCCGCCGCACCATCGACTGGCGGGCGTCGAGACAGACCTCGCCCATCGACAGGTCGTTCGGGCAGATCTCGGCGCAGAGGCCGCACAGCGTGCAGCCGTCGATCATCCGGTTGGCCTTGCGGTTGCCCATGACGATGCCGTCGTTGTTCCAGATCTCGCGGACGTAGCGCTTGGGATAGCTGCCGTAGCGGGCGAGATAGGGACAGGCCTTGACGCATTCCTGGCAGCGGCAGGGGAAGCAGCGCGCCGCCTCCGCCATCGCCTCGGCGCGGTCGTAGCCCTTGACCGGATCGGCCGGCACGACCGGGGCGACCGGCGCATGCGCCTCGACCGCGACATGGAGGCAGGAGGCCTGAGAGCCGCTGTCGCCGCGCCCCGCCGTCAGGCTGGCGCCCTGCAGGAAGCGGTCGACCGTCATCGCCGCCCGCCGTCCGTCGTGGATCGAGCCGATCGGCGAATAGTCGGCGAAGGTGCCGTCGGTCGCGTGCCGCGTCTCGGAGCGCAGACAGGCGGCGAAGATCTTGGGATGCGACGTGGTGCAGGCGTTGCAGTCGATCGCCATCCGCCCGTCGGCGGTCATCTCCAGCGTCGGCGCGAAGGCGGGCGTCGGCCCGCGGCCGGGAGCGATCAGCACCGCGTCGTAGTCGGCGGCGAGCCGGTCGAGCCCGTTCGGCCCGTCACCACCGGAGACCCTTGCACGACAGACGATCTCGACGCCGAGCCGGGCGAGCGCGCCGAGATCGGCCTCAATCGCCGAAGGCGGCAGCACGTCGGGATCGAAGTGGCGCAGCCGCTCGAGCGGCCGGGCGTCGGCCTCGAGCACGGTGACGAGATGGCCCTTCATGGCGAGGTCGTGGGCCGCCGTGAGCCCCGTCAGCCCGCCGCCGACCACGGCGATCCTCTTCGGCTTGCGGGCGCGCTGCGGCGCGCGCGTCAGGACCGCATAGGCCTCCTCGACGCAGGCGCGCTCGAGCGCGGAAATCCTGATCGATCCACCGACCTCGGCGCGGCGGCAGGCCGGCTCGCAGGGGTGGTCGCAGACATGGGCGACGATCGCGGGAAAGGGGACGATCCGGGCATAGGTCGCGAAGGCGCCGACGAAGTCGCCCTTGGCGATCTTCTCGGCCATCGCGCGGGCATCGACATGGAGCGGGCAGGCGGCCGTGCAGGCCGGCGGCTGCTCCTCGATGCAGAGGGCTTCCCATGCCTTGACCTGTTCGCCGTCCATCGTCGCCTCCTTCCGGTATCGGCGGATGGATCCGATCCGGCTTTGGGGAACCCGCAGCATGGAAGATGCCGCGGGTTCCGTCTTTGAGCCGCGTCATGTCCGACGCGACATGACGTCAGGCGTCACTCCGCCGGTTCGTCCTGCTTGACGACGGTGCCGTTGGCCTCGAGGCCCGCCAGGATCGCCTCCGGCAGAGCGGGGATCTTGAAGATCCGCACGCCGCAGGCGTTGTAGACGGCATTGAGGATCGCCGGATGCAGAGCGGTGAGCGGCGCTTCGCCGACACCGGCCGCACCGAAGGGACCGTCGGCCCGCGGGGTCTGGAGATAGAGGATCTCGATCTCGTCCGGGACGTCCTTCGGATAGGGAATGCCACAGTCACGCAGGGTGGTGTGGGTTTCCAGATCGTCGAAGTCCTCGGTGAGCGCCAGGCCGATGCCCTGGGCGAGACCACCGTAGATCTGACCGTCGCAGGTCGCCTTGTTGATGACGGTGCCGACGTCGATCGCCGTCGCCAGCTTCACGCAGGTCGCCTTGCCCGTCTCCATGTCGACTTCGACTTCCGGCAGGAAGACTTCGTACATGTAGATCGGGAAGGGGTTGCCCTGGCCGGTCTCGGCCGAGCAGTCGGTGCAGGCCGCCGCCACCCACTTGCCGTCGTAGGAGACCGGGATGTTCTCGGCCACCATCTCCTTGTAGGTGCGATAGGTGCCGTCGGCCTTCTTCATGGCGTTCAGCAGCATCTCCGAGGCGACGCGGATGGCGTTGCCGCAGAAGACGTTCGAGCGGCTGCCGCCGGCCGGACCGCCGTTGGGACCGAACGTGTCGGCCATCACCAGCTTGATGTCGTCCTGCTTGGCGCCGGCGACCCGGAGCACTTCGTGCGCCATGGTCTGGGCGGAGAGATCCGCGCCCTGGCCGTGGTCTTCCCAACCCGAATGGACGATGTAGCCGTTCGGGGTGATCTCGACGCGCGCCTCGGAGCTGTCCGGACCGTCGAGGCCGCAGCCGTAGATGCCGAGCGAGATGCCGACGCCGCGCTTGGTGGCGGTGTTGACCTTGTTGAACGCGGCGCAACGGGCCTTGGCTTCGAGATATCGCGGCCGGATCATGTCGAAGAGCTGCTTGAACACCAGCACTTCGGGCTTCTGACCGGTCGGGGTGGTCGAGTTCTCGTTGTAGAGGTTCTTGTAGCGGAACTCGAAGGGATCCTCGCCCATCTTCTCCGCCAGCATGTCCATGGCGATTTCACCCGCCAGGAAGGCCTGCGGGCTGCCGTAACCACGGAAGGCCGAGCCCCAGGCGTGGTTGGTGGCGACGGTGAGGCCCTTGCCGCGGATGTTCTCGAGGTGATAGCCGGCGCCGGTGAACTGCGCCTGGCGCAGGGTCACGAGGTCACCGAACTCCGAGTACGGACCGTGGTCGAGCCACCAGTCGGTCTCCATCGCCGTCAGCTTGCCGTTCTTGTCGCAGGCGAGCTTGATGTTGATGTTGGCCGGGCTGCGCTTGCCGGTATAGGTGATGTTCTGGAACTGGTCGTAGACCAGCGACACCGGCTTGCCGGTGACCAGAGCGGCGACGCCGAGCAGCGCCTCCATCGTCGGCGAGAACTTGTAGCCGAAGGTACCGCCGGTCGGGTTCTGGATGATCCGCAGCTTCTCGGGAGGAATGCCGAGACCGGGGCAGATCATGGCGTGATGGAGATGCACGCCGATCGACTTCGACAGGATGGTCAGCACGCCGTCGTCGTCGACATAGGCTTCGCCGCAGTCGGGCTCGAGATGCAGATGCGGCTGACGCGAGCAGTAGGTGGTGATGTCGACCACCGCCGCCGCACTCTCCATGAGCGGCTTGGTGTCGGCGCCCTTGACGACGCCCTGCTCGTAGTAGGCGTTCGGCACGCCGGGATGGATCTCCATCGCATCGGGGGCGAGCGCCGCGAAGCCGGACATGTAGGCCGGCAGCACTTCGACGTCGACCTTGACCTTGGCGGCCGCCGCGCGGGCATGGGCCTCGGTGTCGGCGGCGACGATGGCGATCGCGTCACCGAACTGGAAGATCTTCTCCTTGCACAGGATCGGACGATCCCAGCCGTCGCCCTTGTTGGTCGGGAAGGTGATGAGGCCGGTGATGGCGTTCTTGCCGCCGACGTCCTTCCACGTGATGATCCGCTCGACGCCCGGCATCTTCTCGGCTTCCGCCGTGTCGATGTTCTTGATCAGGCCGTGGCTGACCTCGGCCTGGACCAGCGCCAGACGCAGCGTGCCTTCCGGCATGCGCAGCGCGATGTCGGCGCCGAAGTCCCAGGTGCCCGTGACCTTGGCGAGCGCCGAGGGACGGATGGCCTTGGTTCCGACGATCGAACCGTCGGCCTTCGGCTTGTCGAGGATCTGTTCGGCGGTCTTCTCGCCGCGCATCATCGCGGCCGCGTCCATCACCGCGTCCACCAGCGGCTTGTAACCGGTGCAGCGGCAGAGGTTGCGATTGCGGTTGAACCAGGCGCGGACCTGTTCGCGCGTCGGGTTCACGTTGTTGTCGAGCAGCACCTTGGCCGACATGATGAAGCCGGGCGTGCAGACGCCGCACTGGGCGCCGCCGTGGGCCATCCAGGCGATCTGCAGCGGGTGCAGGTTCGACGGGGTGCCGAGGCCTTCGATCGTGGTGATCGCGGCGTTCTCGGCGACCTTCGTCATGGGCAGGGTGCAGGCGCGAACCGGCTTGCCGTCGAGCACGACGGTGCAGGATCCGCACTGGCCGTCTTCGCAACACACCTTGCAGCCGGTGAGCAGCATCTGCTCGCGCAGCACGTCCGCGAGGGTCGCGTCGCCTTCGGCGACGATCCAACGATCGACACCGTTCACGTTGAGAGGAATGCGCTTCATTTTTCGTCTCCTTCCTGCGGTGAGGCGTCCGTCGCCCACGCCGTAGAGACCGATTGGTTTTGGTGTTCTGGGGATTGCCGAATGCGAGTCGGGGTCGACGCGGTCGCCCTCCGCGTCACGAGGCCTCCTTTCTCGTCGCCGCCTGGCCGAGGTTGCGCATGTTGCGCATGATCGGGCGGACCGCCTCGGCGCCGCGGCGCCAGGCGATCGCTTCGGCGATCACGGAGACGGCGATTTCCGCCGGCGTCTCCGCACCGATGTCGAGGCCGACCGGGGCATGGACCCGCTCGAAGGCCTCGGCCGGCACGCCCTCGCTCTGCAGCGCGGCGAAGACCGTGAGGACCTTGCGTTTGGAGCCGATCATGCCGATGTAGCCGGCCTTGGTTCCGACGGCCCATTTCAGGACCTTGCCGTCGAGCTCGTGGCAGCGCGTGGCGATGAAGATCGCCGAGCGGCTGTCCGGCTCGAGCCCGGCCATGGCGTCGTCGAAGGGTTCGGCGAGAACTTCCCGCGCGCCGGGGAAGCGATCCGTCGTGGCGAACTCCTCGCGGTCGTCGACGATCACCGTCGACCAGCCCGCCGCCTCCGCCGCCCGCGCCGTGACGACGCCGACGTGGCCGGCGCCGAAGAGGTACATCGTCGGGGTCGGCAGGATCGGCTCGACGTAGACGTCGAGACTGCCGCCGCACACCATGCCGGTGTCGAGCTTCGGATTGTCGTGCAGCGAGAAGGAGACCATCTGCGGCCGGCCCTTGGCGATCACCTCGCGGGCGGCGAGGATGACCTCGGCCTCGGCCGGACCACCGCCGACGGTACCGACGATCCGGCCGTCCTCGTGGACGACCATCTTGGCGTCCGAGGCGGCCGGAATGGATCCCTTGAAGGCGACGATGGTCGCCAGCGCGCAGGCACGGCCCGCGTTTCTCTCGTTGATGAGGTCCTCGTAGACGTCCATCGTCATCGCGCTCCGCTTCTGATCCGGTCCGGCGGCGCGTGCCGAGCCGAGGCCCGGGGCTTCCACGCGCTGCGGACGGCCGGCTGGCGGGACGAAGGACCCGTCGCGGCCATGGCCGCCGGGGGTCGGTGCGGACGAGAATCCGGCGACCGGCATTTTTCGTCGACGCGCCTCCCTGCGGCCGACGATTCCTTATGTCGAATCTATCATAACGACTGTCGGCTGGCCGACAGATACGCAGTCTCCCGGAGAAATCCGAGGCGAACCGCGGTGTTTCGGGCAGTCGCCGAGCCCGTGCCGGGCCCGGTCGGACGCCGTCACCGGCCGTCGAAGAGCCGGCGGTAGAGAGTGGAACGATGGACGCCCAGCCGCGCCGCGGCGCGGGTGACGTTGCCGCC
>DBMN01000010.1:0-8970 GCA_002298965.1 Rhizobiales bacterium UBA697
GAGGGCCGCATCGACGGCCAGACCGTCCATGGCAAGACGCCGGTCGGCGTCGCCGCGGTGGCGCGCCGCCACGGCTGTCCGGTGATCGCCATCGCCGGCTCGGTCGGCGCCGGCGCCGAGGCGGTCCATGCCCACGGCATCGACGCCGTTTTCGGCATCCTGCCGCGCCCCTGCACTCTCGCCGAGGCGCTCGCCGAGGCCGAACCCAACCTGCGCCGCACGGCGCGCAACGTCGCCGCCACCCTGGCGCTCGGCGGCTTCGGCCGCGGCGCGAAGGGCTGAGTCGCCCCCACTCCATCCGCCTTCGGGCGTCGAGGAACCGATCGATGAAACGCCAGCGCAGAGCCAAGATCGTCGCCACCGTCGGACCGGCCAGTGCCGATCCGGCCATGCTGAAGCGCCTGTTCGAGGCGGGTGTCGACACGTTCCGTCTGAACTTCAGCCACGGCTCCCACGCCGATCACGCCGCGGTCTTCGCCGCGATCCGCGATCTCGAGCGTGAGACGAAGGCGCCGATCGGCATCCTCCAGGACCTCCAGGGTCCGAAGATCCGCATCGGCCGGGTCGCCGGCGGCAAGGTCACGGTCGCGGCCGGCGACAGCGTCGTCTTCCGCCCGGGCACCGAGCCGGGCGGCGTCGACGCCCTGCCGCTGCCCCATCCCGAGATCTTCGCCGCGGTACTGCCGGGCCACGAACTGCTGATCGACGACGGCCGCGTGCGGCTGCGCGTCGTCGAGGTCGCGGCCGACCGGATCGCGACCGAGGTGGTGGTCGGCGGTACGCTCTCCGACCGCAAGGGCGTCAACCTGCCGGGCACGGTGCTCGACCTGTCGCCGCTGACCGCCAAGGATCGCGCCGACCTCGCCTTCGGCCTCGAGCTCGGGGTCGACTGGGTGGCGCTCTCCTTCGTGCAGAAGGCGTCGGACGTGATCGAGGCGAAGTCGCTGATCGGCGACCGCGCCGGCCTCGTCGCCAAGATCGAGAAGCCTTCGGCGCTGGACGAGATCGACGCGATCATCGCCATGTCCGACGGCATCATGGTGGCGCGCGGCGATCTCGGCGTCGAGATCCCGCACGAGCACGTGCCGGGCCGCCAGAAGGAACTGGTGCGCGCCTGCCGTCTCGCCGGCAAGCCGGTGATCGTGGCGACCCAGATGCTCGACTCGATGATCACCTCGCCGACGCCGACCCGCGCCGAGGCCTCCGACGTCGCCACCGCGATCTACGACGGCGCCGACGCCGTCATGCTCTCGGCGGAATCGGCGGCGGGCCAGTATCCGGTCGAGGCGGTATCGATGATGGACCGCGTCATCCGCGCCACCGAGGCGCACGGGCTCTACCCCTCGATCGTCCACGCCTCGGCGACGCACGACGAGCGCACGGCGCAGCACGGCGTTGCGGCGGCGGCGGCCGATCTCGCGGTGTCGATCGATTCCGCGCTGATCGTCGCCTTCACCTCGTCGGGGGCGACCGCGGCGCGCATCGCCCGCAAGCGGCCGGCGCTGCCGATCCTGGCGCTGACGCCGTCGAGCACGGTGTCGCGGCGTCTGGCGCTGATGTGGGGCGTGCAGGGCCTGCCGTCGAACGGCGCGCACGGCTACGACGAAATGATTTCGCTGGCGACCCGCGCGGCGCTCGACGAGGGGCTGGTCGAACGCGGCCGCAACTTCGTGGCTGTCGCGGGCATTCCCTTCGGGGTGGCGGGTTCGACGAACAATCTCCGGGTCGTCGAAGTCGCTTGAACCCCGCCGGACGGTGCCGTCGGCATCCGTACGGTCGGCGCGGGAGAGGACCCTCCGCCTCTCCCGCGCGCTTTTTTGCGCTATGGTCGCGACACGACGCGCCGTGCCGCCGGCGCGCGACCGGAGGATCTCGCGTGAACATCGATCGTCAGCTGGCCCAGTCGATCGTCGATCGTTCGATGCAGATCATCGACTGCAACATCAACATCATGGACGCCCGCGGCGTGATCATCGCCAGCGGCGATCCGGCGCGCGTCGGCGAGATCCATCAGGGGGCCCTGCTGGTGCTGTCGCGCCAGAAGGTGATCGAGATCGACGAGGCCTTCGCGCCGAAGCTCGACGGCGTGCGCCCGGGCGTCAACCTGCCGCTGCGCGCCGGCGACGAGGTGGTCGGCTGCATCGGCCTGACCGGCGATCCGGCCGAGGTGGCGCGGTTCGCCGAACTCGTCCGCCTCGCCGCCGAGACCATGCTGGAACAGGCGCGGCTCGCCGACCTCGTCGCCCGCGATGCCCGCATGCGCGAGGAATTCGTGCTGGCGCTGGTGCGCGGCGAGGCGCTCGAGCCCTCGCGGCTCGAATGGGCGACGCGTTCCGGCCTCGATCCGGCGCTGCCGCGCGTCGCCGTGGTGATCGAGGTCGACGGTGGCGGGCTCGAGCGCGAGGCGCTGCTCGTCGAGCTGCAACGGCTGCACACGCTGATCGCGACGCCGCAGCGCGGCCATCTCGCCGCCACCCTGTCGCTCGACGAAGTCGTCGTACTGATGCCGGCGGCCGCCGATCCGGCGGTCCATCGCCGGCTGGTCGAGGATCTGGCGCGTCGGCTGCGCGGCCGCAGCCCGCTCGGCCTGCAGTTCGCGCTCGGACGCGCCTTCGAGGGTGCCGACGGCGTCGCGCGGTCCTACCGTGTGGCGGCTGCGACGCTCTCGGTCGGCAGGCGGAACGGCGGGGCGGGCGACGTCTTCGTCTACGACGACCTGCGTCTGCCGGTGCTGGTCGCCTCGCTCGGCGACGGCTGGCAGCGGCACGAACTCGCCGAACCGGCCCGGCGGCTGGCGGCGGCCGACCGCAAGGGCGAACTCGCGCGCACGCTCGCCGCGTGGTTCGACAACGGCATGCAGCATGCCCGCACCGCCGCGGCGCTCGGCATCCACCGCAACACGCTCGACTATCGCATGAAGCGGGTCGCGGAGATCTGCGGCGTCGATCTCGGTGCGACGGCGGATCTGATGCTGCTCTACCTCGCCCTCCAGGTGGACGAGACGCGATGACGGCGGCTCCGGTGCTCCGGGTCGGCTTCGTGCCGGCGCACAATTTCACGCTTTCGGCGCTGTCGCTCTTCGTCGACACACTGCGGCTGGCGGCGGACGAGGGCGACCGCTCGCGCCCCATCCGCTGCCACTGGTCGATCATGGCGGCGAGCCCGCAGCCGATCCGCGCCTCCTGCGGCCTCACCGTCAACCGCACCGCGCCGCTCGGCGAGCCGACCGACTTCGACTACGTGGTCGTCGTCGGCGGCATCCTGCACGGCGGCGACCAGATCGACGGCGAGACGCTCGCCTGGCTGAAGAAGGTCGCGGCGGCCGGCGTGACGCTGGTCGGGGTCTGCACCGGGTCCTTCGTGCTGTCGCGCGCCGGGCTGATGAACGGCCGGCGGGTCTGCGTCTCGTGGTACCACGCCGCCGACTTCGCCGAGGCCTTCCCCGACCAGATCCCGGTCGCCGACCGGCTCTTCGTCGACGACGGCGACCGCGTCACCTGTTCCGGCGGGGCGGGCGTCGCCGATCTCGCGGCGCATCTGGTCGAACGACACATCGGCCGGGCGCCGGCGCTCAAGGCGCTGCACGTCATGCAGTTGCAGGCGGCGCGCGGGGCGGATGCCGCCCAGCCGCATCCGCCGCTCGACGAGGCGGTCGGCGACGAACGGGTGCGCCGCGCGCTTCTGGTGATGGAGCAGGCGATCGCCGAGCCGATCGCCATCGAGACGATCGCCGAACGGGCGGGGCTCTCGGCGCGCCAGCTCGAGCGCCTGTTCCGCGCGACGCTCGGCGCGTCGCCGGCCGCGGTCTATCGCCGGCTGCGGCTTTCGCACGCCCGCTGGCTGATCGAGAACACGGGCAAGAGCCTCACGACCGTCGCGGTCGAGACCGGCTTCTGCGACGCCTCGCACTTCTCGCGGCAGTTCCGCGCCGTCTTCGGGCAGGCGCCCTCCGACCTGCGCGGTGGGGCACAGCCCGAGAAGGGCGATCAGCGCGCCGCTTCGTTCAGCACGCCGAGGACGTAGGGCGCGAAGGACCGCGCCGTCTCGATCCGCCAAGCACCGCCGTCGGGGCGGACGAGGACGATCTCGGCCTTGGCGAAGACGGTGCGGCTCGCCGATCCCGGCGGGAAGACGTGATCGGCGAGGTCGAGCGGGCTTGCGGCATTGACGATCTCGGGCACGCGGTCGCCTTCGAGCGCGAGGCCGACGTTGCGGTGGGAGACGTCGACGGCGGAATGGAACGTGTCCGCCAACGCCGCATCGATCGCGGCGGGAAGCGTCGCTTCTTCTCCCGCCGGGGCGACGAGCAGCCATTCGTCGGGGCCGAGCCGGGCGGCGAAGCGATCGGCGGTGCCCCGCACCGTGTTGATCGCGCCGGAGAGGTCGAAGCCGGCGACGTCGGTCTTCGTCGCGGCGATCTCGGGGGCGAGGCGCAGGACGACGCGGGCGGCGAGCGGGGCCGGTTCGATCGTCACGCCGGGAAGGCGCGTCGCCAGGGGGCCGAGGGCGGGGCGGCGGGTCGGGGTCGGGTCAGCCATCGAGGCGTTCTCCCTTGGCGTCGAAGAACACGGGCGCGGCGATCACCGCGCGGGTGAAGCCGCCGGCGTCGGTCGAGATCCACACGGTCTCGCCGATGCGGGCGCGGCCGCCGGCGACGACGGCCAGCGCGATCGACCGGTCGAGCACGGCGCTCATGTAGCTCGAGGTGACGTGGCCGATCATCTTCATCGGGATCGGCTGGTTCGGTGTGGCGACGATCTGGGCGCCCTCGACCAGCACCTCCGTCGGATCGACCGGCAGCAGGCCGACGAACTGGCGGCGGTCGGCGGCGAGCATGTCGGGACGGGCGAGCGAGCGCTTGCCGACGAAGTCGGGCTTTGCCTTGGCGATCATGCCGGCATAGCCGACGTCGTCGGGCGTCATCGTGCCGTCGGTGTCCTGACCGACCACCAGATAGCCCTTCTCGGCGCGCAGCACGTGCATCGCCTCGGTGCCGTAGGGCGTGATGCCGAAGGGCTCGCCCGCGGCATGGACGGCTTCCCACACCATGCGGCCGTGGTCGGCCGGTACGTTGATCTCGAAGCCCAGTTCGCCGGTGAAGGACACGCGGAAGAGCCGGGTCGGCACGCCGCAGATCCTGCCCTCGCGCACGCTCATGTGCGGCATGGCGGCGGGCGAGAGGTCGATCCCCTCGACGAGGCTTTCGAGCACGGCGCGGGCCTTCGGACCCTGCACCGCGATCACCGCCCATTGCTCGGTGGTCGAGGTCAGATGGACGCGCAGCTCCGGCCATTCGGTCTGGAGATAGTCCTCCATGTGGGCCAGCACGCGGGCGGCACCGCCGGTCGTCGTCGTCAGGTGGAAACGGTCGGCGGCGAGGCGGGCGACGACACCGTCGTCCATGACGAAGCCGTCCTCCTTCAGCATCAGCCCGTAGCGGCAACGGCCGGGTTCGAGCCTGGCGAAGGCGTTGACGTAGAGCCGGTTCAGGAACTCGGCCGCATCGGGGCCGACGACCTCGATCTTGCCGAGGGTCGAGGCATCGAAGAGGCCGACGCTTCCGCGCACCGCCCGGCACTCGCGGGCGACGGCGGCGTGCAGGTCCTCGCCCGCGGCGGGGAAGGCCTGCGCGCGCAGCCACTGGCCGACCGGCTCGAAGACCGCGCCGCGCTCTTCCGCCCAGTCGTGGATCGGCGTGCGGCGGGTCGGCTCGAAGAGCTCGTGGCGGTTGATGTTGACCAGCGCGCCGAAGGAGACCGGGGTGAAGGGCGGACGGAACGTGGTGGTACCGACCGCCGGGATCTCGCGGTCGAGCAGCTCGGCGACGAGGCCGAGGGCGTTCATGTTGGACGTCTTGCCCTGGTCCGACGCCATGCCGGTGGTGGTGTAGCGCTTGACGTGCTCGATCGAGTGGAAGCCCTCGCGCACGGCGAGGCGGATGTCCTTGGCGGTGACGTCGCCCTGGAAGTCGACGAAGGCGCGGACCTTCACCGGGTTCTCGTCGGTCGGCAGGACGCGGACGGGGACGAAGCCGGTCGGCGTCGCCGTGGCGACGAAGGTTCGGGTCTCGGAGATGCCGACCGCCTCGGCGCCGGCGGCCCAGCCTTCGGCGAGGCATCGGGCGAGGTCGAACGTGGCGCGGCAGGCGCCGGCCGAGCGCTCCTTCTGCACCGAGGTGCCGGGGACGAAACAGTCGATCGCGGCATTCCACGCGAGCTTGCCGCGCGACTGCGAGAAGAGGTGGACGCTCGGCGTCCAGCCGCCCGACATGCCGACGCAGTCGCAGGGGAGCGACCGACGCGGGCCGACGATGCGACCGGTCGCGTCGATCGGGGCGACGACGAGCGCGGAGACGCGGGTCTTGCCCTCGGCGCGGATCACCGTGTGGCCGGAGAGCACGGTCACACCGGCGGCGAGCGCCTCGGCGCGTTCGGGGCCGGCGATCTCGGCGGCGCGCAGGTCGACGATGGTGACGGCGATGCCCGCCGCCGCGGTGTCCAGCGCGGCGCGATAGGCGGAGGCGCCGGTGGTGGCGAAGACGGCGCGGGTGCCGGGCAGGGCCGCCCAGCGATTGACGAAGGCGCGGACGCTCTCGGCCAGCATGATGCCGGGACGGTCGTTGTCGGCGAAGACCAGCGGGCGCTCGAAGGAGCCGGTCGCCAGCACGACCTCGCCCACCCGCATCTGCCACAGCCGCTCGCGCACCCGCCCGTCCGGCGCGTCGAGATGGTCGGCGACGCGCTCCACGCCGACGACGTGGTTGTGATTGTAGTAGCCGAAGACCGTGGTGCGGGGCAGGCAGGTGACGTTCGATGCCGCCGCCAGTTCGGCGACCGTCTCGGCGAGCCACTGCGCCGCCGGCCGTCCGTCGATCTCGGAGGTGAGATCGTGCAGCAGCGAGCCGCCGAATTCCGCCTGTTCATCGGCGATCGCCACGCGCCTGCCCGAACGGCTGGCGGCGAGCGCCGCGGCGAGGCCGGCGGGGCCGGCGCCGACGATCAGCACGTCGAAATGGGCGTGGCGATTGGCGTAGCGGTCGGGATCGGGGGCGGTCGGCGCCTTGCCGAGGCCGGCGGCGGCGCGGATGATCGGCTCGTAGACCTTCGTCCAGAAGGACTTCGGCCACATGAAGGTCTTGTTGTAGAAGCCGGCGACGAAGAGCGGCGCGAGGGAATCGTTGATCGCGCCGACGTCGAAGGCGAGGCTCGGCCAGCGGTTCTGGCTCGTGGTCTTCAGCCCGTTCGTCGCCTCGATCACCGAGACGCGGTTGTTGGGATCGACCCGGCCGGGGCCGCGATCGACGGCGACCAGCGCGCTCGGTTCGTCCGACCCGTGGGTCAGGATGCCGCGCGGGCGGTGGTACTTGAAGGAGCGGCCGACGAGGTGACGTCCCGCGGCGATCAGCGCCGAGGCGAGCGTGTCGCCGCGGAAGGCGGGTATTTCTTCGCCGTCGAAGGAAAAGGTGATCGGCCGGGTGCGGTCGATGCGACCGCCGGCGGCGAGGCGACGGGGGGCGGTCATCGGGCGGCCTCCGCGGGAACGGGATCGGGGCGCGGTTCGCCGCTGCGATAGCAGGCGAGGAAGCGGTCGCTCACCGTGTCGCGCAGGGCGTTGAACCAGCGGCCGCAGCCGTGAACGTGGTTCCAGCGCTCGGCCAGCACGCCCTTGGTGTTGGAGCGCATGTAGAGGAAGTCGCCCCAGGCGACGTCGTCGAGGGCGGACGGGTCGACGGGGCGGGCGATGTGGGCCTCGCCGCCGCAGCGGAACTCGGTCTCGGCGCGCGGCCCGCAGAAGGGGCAGTCGATCAGCAGCATCTCGGGGTCCTCAGTGCGCGACCGCGGCGGCGGCGGCTTCGTCGATCAGTCGGCCGGTGACGAACCGATCGAGCGAGAAGGGGCGGGAGATCGGGTGGGGTTCGCCCTTGGCGACACAGTGGGCGAAGAGATTGCCCGAGCCCGGCGTCGCCTTGAAGCCGCCGGTGCCCCAGCCGGCGTTGACGTAGAGGCCGGGGATCGGCGTCAGGCCCTGGATCGGCGAGCGATCGACGGTGTTGTCGGTGATGCCGCCCCACGAGCGCATCATCTTCACCCGGGTGAAGATCGGGAAGAGCTCGCAGATCGCGTCGAGCGTGTGGATCGGGATCTGCAGGCCGCCCTGCTGCGAATAGCCGACGTATTGGTCGGTGCCGGCGCCGATCACCAGTTCGCCCTTGTCGGACTGGGAGATGTAGGCGTGGACCGCGTTCGACATGACGACGCAGGGCATGGTCGGCTTCATCGGCTCGGAGACGAGTGCCTGCAAGGGCTGGCTCTCGAGCGGCATGCGCACGCCGAAGAGGCTCATCAGCTGCGAGGTGTGACCGGCGACGGAGACGCCGACGCGCTTCGTCGCGATATGCCCGCGCGACGTGACGAGGCCGCAGACCGCGCCGAAGGCGTCGCGCTCGAGGCCGAGGACCTCGCAGTTCTCGACGATGTCGACGCCCAGAGCGGAGGCCGCGCGGGCGAAGCCCCAGTTGACCGCGTCGTGGCGGGCGGTGCCGCCGCGCCGTTGCAGGGCGGCGCCGAGGACGGGGTAACGCTTGCCAGGCGAAAGATCGAGCTCGGGGCAGAAGGCCTTGGCCTCTTCCGGCGTCAGCCACTCGTTGTCGATGCCGTTGAGGCGATTGGCGTGGACGTGGCGGCGGAAGCTCGCGACGTCGTGGTGGTGATGCGCCAGCATCAGGATGCCGCGCTGGGAGAACATCACGTTGTAGTTCAGCTCGGCCGACAGGCCTTCCCAGAGCTTCAGCGAATGTTCGTAGATCGCGGCGCTCTCGTCGTAGAGGTAGTTCGAGCGGACGATCGTGGTGTTGCGGCCCGAATTGCCGCCTCCGATCCAACCCTTCTCCAGCACCGCGACATCGGTGATGCCGTGTTCCCTGGCGAGGTAGTAGGCGGTCGCCAGCCCATGGCCGCCGCCGCCGACGAT
>DBMN01000010.1:8986-9225 GCA_002298965.1 Rhizobiales bacterium UBA697
GCCTGGGCCACCAGGGAGGAGAGGGAGAACCTTCGCATCGTTCGCTCTTTCGCCGTCGACCGCGGAACGTCGCGCCGACCGGCGATGCGAATGGACGCGACGGCGACAGTGTCGCGGTTTTGCCTGCGGACGGCTTGCAGGCGCGCGACGTCGGCTTGGATATTTCCGACACGGCGTGTCGGCTCCGTCGGGGGTGCAAACGAAACCGCCCGGCGCTGGGGGGCGCCGGGCGGTTCCTT
>DBMN01000235.1:0-236 GCA_002298965.1 Rhizobiales bacterium UBA697
CTCGAAGCATCGCGCACGGCCTCACCACGCCTCGCCACACCGGCCCCGCAACGCCGAAAGCCCCGGCGAGCCGGGGCATCGACGTCGGTGCGGGAGCGTCCGCCTCAGGCGAGCGCCGGCAGCGGCTTGCCGGCCTTGTGGGCGGCGATCCACTTGAGCAGCTCGGCGACGTGCTCGCTCTCCTCCTCGACGAACTCCTTGGCGAGCGCGGCGATCTCCGGATCGTCGGTCGTCTC
>DBMN01000235.1:283-1856 GCA_002298965.1 Rhizobiales bacterium UBA697
CTCTCGCCCTGCGGCCAGTGGAACTCGTGCGGCGCGATCTCCGGGATCTCGCGGAAACCCGAGCGCGCCTTGGCGTCGCTCATGTGCCACTTGGAATATTCCGAGAGCTTGCGGAAGAGCTTGCCGACATCGGCGTTGCCCCAGGTCTCCATGCTGTCGGCGAGTTCGCCGAAACGCAGCATGGCCTCTTCCTCGAGCTTGACGGCATAGGCCAGGAATTCCTCGACGTTCTTCATGTCGCGCTCCTCGTCGTCGCGCCCCGCCGCCCGGTCGCCGGGGCGGGGCAGGGGGCCGGGGCGGATCGCCCCGGCCGTGGGTCCGTCAGACGGCGTCGCCCGGCTGGTCGCCGAGGAAGCGGACGAGAATGTCCTGATCGCGCACGATCGTCTGACAGGCGAGGCGGAAGCGCGGCATGACGTCGTTGGTCTCGGCGTCGGCGAGTTCGGCGGCCGTGATGCGGCCGAGCGACTTCAGCATCGCCTTCTCCTTCTCGGTCAGCTGCGAACCCATGGTCTTGCCGGTCAGCGTCACGATCTCGACGAGGCAGGAGCCGCACTCGCCGTCGCGGCATTCGAACGGGATCGGGATCCGGTGCTTCTCGGCGACCGAGAGAATGGTGCCGCGGTCGCCCGCGACGGCGTAGACGGTGACGTCCTTGGGAAGGACGCGGGAAGAGAAGGTCACGTTGGCCATCTGGCGGCTCCGCTGGGGTGTCTCGGTTGACGTCGAACGCGGCCCGCCGNNCCCGCCGGCACGGACGACCGAAGTCGCCCGCCGAACCGCGCGGGGGTGCGTGCCGAGCCCCGGAGCAAGCCCCGCGCCAACTGCCGCGGCCGCCTTCGCGGCGGTTTTCGGCCCCGTCGCGCCGTCGTGCCGGCCACCCTGTCGCGCTTTGTCGGGCTCGCGACACGCGCCTGTCGCGAGCCCGTCGGCGCGATGTCGCGGCGGATGCGACGACGCGGCCGGCTTCGATGGGCACCCGGGCGAGGCACGATGAAGCGTTGCAACTTGCGACAAGCATGCGACCTCTAGTCGCGCTTTCGTGTTTCGTCGGGCTCTCGAACGCGTCGAAGGCGGTCTAGACCCCGCTTGCCATGGTCGATTCGTTCAAAACGAACATTGACGTCAGGTGATTTTGCCGGGGAAATTGAGCAATTATACGTATACGCATCGATTTAATCGATGAAATACTAGTGAAATATCAATTAATCAAAGATTCAGATTCGGAAACTAGAAAAACAGCATGCTGATTGCTCGATTTGGTGTCGTCGCGCTGCCGAATCTATTGGGTAAGCGCGCGACGGATCGCGACAGGAGGTCGGGAGCATGTCCTTCAAGAATTGGTCGATCGTCTGGAAGGTTGTCAGTCTGTTGCTGCTGCTCGGCGGTGTGAGCCTCGCCGGCGCGCTCTATTCGACCAACCGGCTGCTGGTGATCGCCGGGACCTATCAGGGCGTCCTCGAGAGCACCGTCGCCGGCACGCTGAAGTTCACGCGCGCGGCGCGCTACATGGCGATGTACGAGGTCGGTCTGCATCAGAGCATCGAGGCGCCGACGCCCGAGGCGCGGCAGA
>DBMN01000235.1:1878-2513 GCA_002298965.1 Rhizobiales bacterium UBA697
CCGAGCCTCGCCGATCGCTTCGGCGAGATCGAACGCGGCTTCATGGCGGTCACCGAGGGCGCCTGCATGGCGGTCAACCGCACCGCCGAGACCGGCGGCATGGTCGCCGCCGCGCGCGTGATGCAGGATCAGTGTCGCCCGGCGCTGACCGCGGCGCTCGAGGCCGGTCTGCCGCTCACCCGCGAGATCACCGCCCGTCTCGACGACGAGAGCCGCGACACGACCGCCAATGCCGTGTCGACGGCGTGGCAGACCCTGATCGCCATCGGCCTCGCCGTGGTGCTGGTCGTGGCGCTCGCCGTCTTCCTCGTCCGCACCGGCGTCTGCGCCCCCGTCCGTCGCGCGGTCGTCGCCATGACCGCCCTGGGGCGCGGCGCGCTCGACACCGAGATCACCGACACCGATCGCCACGACGAGGTCGGCGTCATCACCGGCGCGCTCGCGACCCTGCGCGAACAGCTCCGTGCCGCCGACGAAGCCCGCCGCGAGAGCGCCGCCCGCGAGGAGGCCGAACTGCGGGCGCTCGCCCACCGCGAGAAACTGGCGACCGACTTCGTCGATCGCATGCAGGAACTGGCACAGGGCTTCGCCCGCTCCTCCGGCGAGGTCGCGGATTCGGCCAAGAACCTGTCGGC
>DBMN01000273.1 GCA_002298965.1 Rhizobiales bacterium UBA697
GCCCGCGATGCCGCCGCCGTCGATCTCTGCGGCGACAAGCGCGCCGCCGCGCGCCATTGCGTCGCCGCCGGCATCCCCGCGCCGACGACCGTGACCGGCGCCGAACTGGCGGACGACGCCATCTTCCCGCTCTTCCGCAAGCCGCGCCGCGGCGTCGGCAGCGTCGGCGCCCGTCTCGTCGCCGACCGATCGGCGCTGCGCCCCGAGGACCTCGTCGACGACGTCGTCTTCCAGGAGGTCTGCACCGGTCCGGAATACACCGTCGACGTCCTGCGCCGCGGCGACGCGATCGTGGCGATCGCCCGCGAACGGCTGGAGATCAAGGCCGGCGTCTCGACCAAGGTGCGGGTCTTCCGCGACGCGCAATTCGAGGCCCTCGCCGCGGCGGTCGCCGCCGCCTTCGATACGCCCGATCTCTTCTGCTTCCAGGCGATGGACTCCGCGCGCGGTCTCCTCGTCACCGACGTCAACCCGCGCAGCGGTGGCGGCAGTTCGATGACGACGGCGGCCGGCGTCGACCTCTACACCCCGTTCTTTCTCGACCTCGTCGGTCTGCCCGGCGCCGGGGCGGCCTTCGAGGAGGCACGGGCGCGCGCCGCGTCCCTCTCGCCCACCCTCGTCTGTCGCGCCTGGCGCGACGTGGCGACCCGTGTCGAGAGCCCGCGGCCATGAAGATCGGTCTAGACTTCGACGGTACGATCGTCGACTGCCGCCCGCGTCAGCAGGCTGCCCTCGTCGCCGCCGCGGCCGCCTGCGGCCTCGCCGCCCCGCTCGATCTCGACGCCGTGTGGCAGCACCGACGCCACGGCGCGACGCTGGTCGAGGCGCTCGTCGCCTGCGGTATCGACGCGACCGAGGCCCGACGGATCGGCGCGTGCTGGGTCGAGACGGTCGAAGACGACGACTTCCTGCCGCACGACCCGCTGCTGCCCGACGCCCTCGCCGTCCTGACCCGGCTCGCCGCCCGCCACGATCTCGCGATCGTCTCGGCGCGCCGCCGCCCCGACGGCATCGCCCGTCAGATCGCCGACCTCGGCCTCGCCGACCTCGTCGGCGAGCTTCACGTCGTCGCTCCCGGCGCGGGTGCGGCGGCCGCCAAGGCCGAAATCTTCCGCCGACGGAAAATCGCCTGTTTCGTCGGCGATACCGAGAGCGATCTGCGGGCGGCCCGACTCGCCGGGATCCCGATCTGCCTCGTCGCCGCCGGCCAGCGCGACGGCACCTGGCTCGCCCGGCAGAGCGACGACGGCGCCCCCGGCGTCCCGGTCCTCGGCACCCTCGCCGACTTCGAGAATTGGATGAGCGATGCCCTACTCCGTTGACGCCTGTCGGTTCATCGAGCTGCCCCAGTTCACCGATCGACGCGGCAACCTGTCGTTCGTCCAGAACGACGGCGTCCTGCCCTTCACCATCAACCGGATGTACTTCCTCTACGACATCCCCTTCGGCGTCGAACGGGCGGGCCATGCCCACCGCGCGCTGCATCAGCTGTTCTTCGCCTTCTCCGGCGCCTTCCGCCTGCATCTCGACGACGGCCACACCCGCCGCGAAGTGGTGCTCGACCAGCCCAACCGCGCCTTCTACGTCTGTCCGCGAATCTGGCGCGTCCTCAACGGCTTCACCTCGGGCGCGGTCTGCTGCGTGCTGGCGAGCGCCAATTTCGACGAGAACGACTACATTCGCGATCACGACGCGTTCCTCGCCTTCGTGGCCGAGAACGACGCGGCACGACGGAACTGACGCGATGACGGTGCCCTTCCTCTCGCTCGCCCGCCTGAACGAGCCGCTGCTGGCCGACTTCCAGGCGCGGCTCGCGCCCTTCCTCGCCGCCGGCCGCTTCATCGGCGGCGAGGCGCTCGACGCCTTCGAGCGCGCCTTCGCCGCCCATTGCGGCGTCGGCCACGCGGTGGGCACCGGCAACGGCCTCGACGCGCTGGAACTCGCCCTGCGCGCCCTCGACATCGGCCCCGGCGACGAGGTGATCGTTCCCGCCCACACCTTCGTCGCCACCTGGCTCGCCGTCACCCGCGTCGGCGCGACGCCGGTCGGCGTCGACGTCCGCCCCGGCTGCGCCACGCTCGATCCCGACCTGATCGAGGCGGCGATCGGACCGCGCACCCGGGCGATCATGCCCGTCCATCTCTACGGGACCACCGCCGACATGGCGCGCATCCTGCCGATCGCCCGCCGCCACGGCCTGCGGGTGATCGAGGACGCCGCCCAGGCGCACGGCCACGTCCGCTTCGGCCGGCGCGCCGGCGCCCACGGCGACGTCGGCTGCTTCTCCTTCTATCCCGGCAAGAACCTCGGCGCGCTCGGCGACGCCGGCGGCGTCGTCACCGACGATCCGGCGCTCGCCGCCCGCATCCGCATGCTCGGCAACTACGGCAGCGCAGCCAAGTACCACCACGAGCTCTGCGGCTCGAACTCCCGGCTCGATCCGATCCAGGCGCTGTTCCTCGACCTCAAGCTCGAACGGCTCGACGCGAT
Source organism: Rhizobiales bacterium UBA697 (assembly GCA_002298965.1). Taxonomy (GTDB): domain Bacteria; phylum Pseudomonadota; class Alphaproteobacteria; order Rhizobiales; family Ancalomicrobiaceae; genus Pinisolibacter. The sequence continues at coordinate 2,491 of DBMN01000273.1, forward strand.
CAACGCCCGCCGCGCCGCCATCGCCGCCGCCTACGACGCGGTGGTGCCGGCCCGCGACGACGGCCGCGCCTTCCACCGCCTGCTCGAGCCCGGCCTCGACGGCGTCTGGCACCAGTACGTGCTGGTCTGCCGCGACCGCGACGATCTCGTCGCCCGGCTGGACGCCGCCGGCATCGGCACGCTCGTCCACTATCCGGTCATTCCCGCCGACCAACCCTGCTACGCCGCGCTGAAACGACCGGCGGGCACCTGGCCGGTGGCCGAAGACCTCGCACGGCGGGTCCTCAGCCTGCCGATCGGCGAATATCTCGAGGCGCACGAGATCGAGCAGGTCCGCGAAGCCCTGCGCGCCGCGCTGTGACGTCGACCCCGCTGTCGAAGGGACATCCATGAAGATCCTGATTCTCGGCGGTTCGAACTCGCTCAGCGCGGACGGTTGGGTGCGCCACATGGCCGGCCATTTCGCCGTCCATCTCGGCCGGACCGTCGAGATCACCAATCTCTCGGTCGGCGGCACCACGTCGCTCGGCGCCGTCGCCCGCCTGCTCGCCCGCCCCGACCTCGGCGAGTTCGACGTCGTCGTCCACGAATACGCGCTGAACGACACCGGCCACCTCAACCACCGCACCCACGGCGTCGCCCATTGGCGGGCGATCCAGTCGATCCTCATGACCGCGCTCGCCGAACGGACGGGCCGGGCGATCTTCGTCCCGGTGATCCTCGCGGCACGCTCCTTCTTCGCGCTCGACGTCGCCAACCGGATCTACGACGCCCAGAAGGCCGCCTGCGCCGGCCTCGGCCTCGCGCCGGTCGACATCCGCCGCTGGATGCACGACGGCTTCGGCCCCTGGCCGCCGGACTTCCTCTATGCCGACGAGTCGCACTATCACCACGGCACCGCCTCCGCGGTGATCGGCAGCCTCGTCGCCGAACGCATCACCGCGCTCGCCGCCGATCCCGCCACGCCGCGGATCGCCGAGGTGCGGACGCACGGTGTCGCCGCCGGCATCCTCGACGCGGTCGCCGTCGACTTCCTCGGCCCCGACCGCCTCGCCCCGCATGTCGTCGGCCCCTGCGAGCGGCTGGAGCGCGCGAACGGCTTCATGACGGTCCCGGTGCTGCGGCTCGCCGCCGGCGCCCGCCTCGCCCTCGATCCCGGCATGGCGCTGGCGACGTTGGTCCTCGCCTCCGACCTCGATCATCGCGCGATCCGCCTGCGCACCGCCGCCTACGACGGTCTCGTCGCGACCCGCTACGCCGACCTCGAGCCGGGCCGCTTCCTCCACGCCAACATCCCGCCGGCGCTGATCGAGGATCGCCCCGCCTCCGCCCTCGCGGCCTCCGACACCCGCATCGTCGTCGAGGTCCCGGCGAGCGTCGGCGCCCGGCTCGACGCCTTCGACTGTTTCGTGCCGCCGACCGACGGCGCGGCGCCCAATCGCCTCGATCTCGCCGGCCTCGTCTGCGCCCGCTTCGAACGCGCGCCGGGAGGCGGACGATGATCCGCGCCGACATCCTGCCGCCGCCGATCGCGACCCTCGTCACGCCCTGTTTCCGCACGCCGGTCTGGCAGCTCGAACGCCTCGCCGCCTCGATCGCCCCGGTGCGCGACGTGGTCGAATGGATCGTCGTCGACGACACGCCCGCAAGCCCCGAGGTCACCGCCTTCGCCGAGCACATGGCGCGTCGCGGCCTGCGGCTGCGGCTGATCCGCCACGCCGCCAACCTCGGCATCGTCGCGTCCTATCTCGACGGTTTCGCCGCCGCGACCGGGCGCCACGTCGGCATCCTCGACCACGACGACGAGGTCGATCTCGCCCCGCTCGTCGCCCGCCTCGCCGCAGCTCCCGACCTCGACCTGCTCTATTGCGACGAGGCGAAGTTCCGCCCCGGCAGGACCGAACCCTTCCTCAAGCCCGACTTCGACCCGCTGTCGGCGCTGCACTGGTTCTACATGCACCACGTCACCTTCTTCCGGGCGGACGTGGTGCGGTCGATCGCCGAACGTCATCCGCCGGAGGGCATCGGCTCGGCCTTCGACATCTGGCTGGCGCTGACCTTCGTCGCCGAGATCGCGAGCGACCGCCTTCTCGCGGTCGAACACCTCGACCGCATCGCCTACGGCTGGCGCGTCCACGCCGGCTCGACCGCGGCGAGCAGCGGTCAGAAGCCGGCGCTCGAGGCCGAACGCCTGCGCCTCGCCGAGACGATCACCGCCCGCGCCGGCACGCCGCTCGTCGCCACCGCCCACCCGGTGCACACCTATTCCTGGACCTACGCCCGCACCACCGCGACCGGCGATGCCGGCATCACCGCCCACCGTGCCGTGCTTTCGGCCGACGGCAGCTGGACCGCGCGCGCGCCGGCCGGCGCG
>DBMN01000308.1 GCA_002298965.1 Rhizobiales bacterium UBA697
GCCGCGAGCCGTTCGAGCGCGTCGGCGCGTTCGTCCGCGTCGCCGGCCGATGCCGCGACCGCGGCCCAGGCCTTCATCCGCTCGGTCTGCGGCCACACCCGCGTCGCCGCGTCGCGCACCGTGAAGTCGTCGAAGAGCTCGGCGATCGCGACGTTGCGGGTCCGATCGACGCCGTGATCCTCGCCGACCGCGATCAGCCGGCGGGCGGCGGCGATCGCATCGGCACGACCGCGCGACCGCGCCCAACCGTCGAGCAGCCAGCCCCATTCGAACTGGTGACCCGGCTCGACGATGCGGCCCTGTTCGCCGGCGATCGGTCGCCAGTCGCCGTCGAAGAATTCACGCAGCGCGCCCGTCGCCGGGTCGATGAAGCGGGAGAGCGCCAGATCGCCGATCTCGTCGGCGAGCCGCGCCCAGTCGGCGCGATCGGCCTCCGGCGCCACCTTCTCCCAGGCGACGGCGGCCTCGAACATGTGCATGTGCGGATTGGCCTCGAGCGGCAGACGCCGCGGCCGTGCCGCCTCGAAACCGGCGACCGGGTGACCCCATCCCGCACGAACGCCGTCGCGGATGCCGCGCGCCAGGGCCGGCAGATCCTCAGACCCGGTCTCGCCGAAGGCGGCGGCGAGGCCGAAGAGGGCGAAGGCCTGATCGTAGAGTTCGAAGTCGACGTCGTCCGGCACGCCGCCGCGACGGGCGGTGCGGATCGCCGTGCCGTCGGGACCGAGGCAGGCGAGGCGGAACCATTCGAGCCCGTGGAAGACCAGCGCCCGCCCGGGGCCCTGCCAGCCGAGCCGCGCCGCATTGGCGAAGACGAAGAGCTGGCGCCCGACCACCCGGGTGCGCCGCGGCTCCTCGATGGCCACGAGATCGCGACCGATCTTCTCGAAGAAGCCGCCGTTCCGGAAATCGACGCCGGTCGTCGCCCACAGCGGCAGGACATCGTCGACGAACCAGGCCCGCTGCGCCTCGAAGGCGGCGAAGGCCTCGGCACGCGCGGCGGCGAGACGGTCGGTGGAACAGGGAACGGCGACGCTCATGCCTCGATCCTCCGCCAGGCCGAGAAGCGGCGCGACGAAGGCGGCGAGATCGCCGCCTGCGAAGAAATGTCCGGCGATGCCGGCGGCGGCGGCGGCCTCGAGGTCGCTCTCCTTGTCGCCGATCAGGAAACTCGCCGCCCGATCGACCGGCCAATGCGCCATCAGGTCGAGCAACATGCCCGGCCCCGGCTTGCGCCAGTCGCTGTCGCGGCGATAGGCCTCGACGGTGGCGTCCGCCAGATAGGGGCAGAAACGCTCGTCGTCGATCCGCGCGCCGATCCGGGCGAGCCCGTCGCGCAGATGCGCCTGCACCGCGTGATGATCGTCCTCGGAATAGTAGCCGCGGGCGATGCCCGACTGGTTGGTGACGACGAAGACGAGATAGCCCGCCTCGTTCGCCGCCCGGACCGCCTCGCGCGCGCCCTCGATCCACTCGAAGCGATCGATCGAGCCGATGTAGCCGTGGTCGACGTTGAGGACGCCGTCACGATCGAAGAAGACGGCGGGGCGAAGGTCCCTCGGGCTCGTCTCGTCCTGCATCGCCGTCCTCGTCTCCTGTTGCTCGGGGTCGCGGGATAGCACGCCCGTCGGGTCCGTCAAACGCCGTCCGACGCGACGACACGACGCGCCACCTCCGCGGCGATCGCCACGGCGCGGGCGCCGAGTGCCGGATCGGCGAAGGCGAGGAACCACGGGTTGGCGAAACCGCCGGTCCGGTCGCCGCAGGAAAGCGGGCGTCCGGTGAGCCCGACCACCGCGCCGCCGGCCGCCGCGAGCACCGCTTCGCCGGCAGCCGTGTCCCATTCCATCGTCCGCCCGAGGCGGGGATAGAGGTCGGCCGCCCCTTCCGCCAGCCGACAGAACTTCAGCGACGACCCGGCCGAGACGCAGGCGTGATCGCCGAGGGCGTCGAGAAAGGCGTCGGTCTCGGCGCCACGATGGCTGCGGCTGGCGAGCACCACCGGCGGAACGGCGGCGACCGTGCGCACGGCGATGTTCCGCCGCTCGATCGTGCCGTCGGGCGAGACCTTCCCCGCCCAGGCGCCGTCGCCGACCCGGCCGGCGAAGATCTCGCCGAGCGCCGGGGCGTAGACGATGCCGAAGGTCGGCCGCCCCGCCTCCACCAGCGCGACGTTGACGGTGTATTCGCCGTTGCCGGAGACGAACTCGCGCGTGCCGTCGAGCGGATCGACCAGGAAGAAGCGGTCGCCGAGTGCCCCCGGCACGATGCCGGCGGAAACACTCTCCTCCGCCACCACCGGCACGTCGGGGTGAATGCGGGAAAGCGCCTCGAGCAGGATCGCCTCGGCCTTGCCGTCGGCGATCGTCACCGGGCTGGCGTCGGCCTTGGCGGAAAGCCCGATGTCGCCCTTCGCGACGTCGAGGATGGCGCGCCCGGCGGCGAGCACGGCGTCGATCAACGGATCCGGCAAGTCATCCCCCCTCGCGTCGCGGTCCGAACGATCCGCACGCCGTGTCGTCGCATCCCGCGGTTCAGCGCGACAGCGCCGCGATCAGCGCCTGATCGGGGAAGGCGTCGGCGGGAAGCCCCAGCGCGACCTGCGCCTTGCGCACGGCCGTCCGGGTCGCCTGACCGACGCGCCCGTCGACCTCTTCGTTGGAATAGCCGTGCCGCCGCAGCAGGGTCTGCAGCTTCCGGACGTCCTCGGTCGACAGCATCGTCACCTGACCGCGGCCGCGGTTGATCGGCGGGGCACCGTTGATCCGCGCGGCATAGACCGCGGCGGTCGTGGCGTAGACCATCGCCTTGTTCCAGCCGAGGTAGACGTCGAAGTTGGGATAGGCGAGGAAGGCCGGCCCGTTGCGCCCCATCGGCAGCCACAGCCAGGCCTCCGGCCCGCCGGCGGCGAGAGCACCGCCGTCGCCGCGACGCACACCGGCGCGCGCCCATTCGGCGCGGGTGGCGTGCACCTCCGGCGAGGCGTTCGACCAGTCCATCTCGGCCGGCACCTGGACGCTCTCGATCCACGGTTCGCCGCGATGCCAGCCCAGCGCCTGCAGGAAGGCGGCACCCGACGCCATCGCGTCGGGGATCGAGCGGATGACGTTGGCCTTGCCGTCGCCGTCGAAGTCGGTGCCGTAGCGGGCATAGTCGTGCGGCGAAAACATCAGATGGCCGAGCTCGCCGGCCCAGTCACCGACCATCTCCTCCGGCGCGAGATCGCCGCGCTCGACCACGCGCAGCAACCCCTTCAGCTCGGTGCGGAACATCTCGGCGCGGCGGCAGTCGTAGGCGAGCGTCGCCACCGCGGACGGCGCCCTGTACTTGCCGAGGTCGGAGCCGAAATCGGTCTCGAGCCCCCAGAAAGCGACGAGCACCGCGCCGGGCACACCGTATTTCGCCTCGATCCGGCGGAAGAGATCGCCGTGCTGGGCGACCAGCCGCGGCCCGCGGGCGAGACGATCCGACGAGATCATCCGGTCGGAGAACTGCAGGAAGCTCTGCTGGAAGACGGCCTGTCCGTGGTCGCGCTTGACGATCGCCGGATCGTAGGCGACGCCGGCGAGACCGCGCTCGATCGCCGATCGCGAGATCCCTTCGGCCGCCGCCTCGCGCTTGAAGCCCTCGAGCCAGCTCTCGAACGACCCGCCGGTGCGGCAGGGCACCTCGGCCTGCGCCGGCACCGCCAGGAAGGCGGAGAGGCAGAAAACGGCGGAGGCGGCGAATTTCGCGGGGCTGAACATCGAAGGTGGTTCCTTGCGGCTCGTGATTCGCGAGTTTAGCGGTCCGACGTGGCCACACGAAGACGGAAATCGTGCGGCGCCTGCGGTGCGGGGGTGCCGCCGTCGCCGCGGCGTGCTAGGAACTCGCCCTCGAACGATCGACCAGCAAGCCATGACCGACCGCCCCACCCTCGCCGACTGGATGCGTGAAACCCGCGCCACGCTTTCGCTCGCCTGGCCGCTCGTTCTGACGCAGCTGGCGCAGATCGCGCTGTCGACGGTCGACGTGCTGCTGCTCGGCCGGCTCGGGCCGGAGGCGCTCGCCTCGGGCGCGCTGGCGGTCAATCTCTACAATGCCTTCATGCTCTTCGGCGTCGGCGTGATGACGGCGACCATGGCGATGGTGGCGCGCGAGCGCGGCCGCATGGCCCATTCGGTGCGCGAGATCCGCCGCACCTTCCATCAGACGCTCTGGGTCGCCGCCACCCTCGCGCTGCCGATCTGGTGCGTGTTGTGGCAGGCCGAGGCGATCCTCGCCCTGCTCGGCCAGGACCCGGCGCTGGCCCGTCAGGCGGCGTCGATCCTCCGCGTGCTGATGTGGTCGCTGCTGCCCTTCTTCGCCTTCGTCGGCCTGCGCGGCTTCATGGCGGCGATGGAGCGGCCGCTGTGGACGCTGGTGATCGGCCTTCTCGCGGTGCCGGTCGACGCCGCCGTCGGCTGGGCGCTGATCTTCGGCAACTGGGGCGCGCCGCGGCTCGGCGTGGTCGGCGCCGGCTGGGCGACGCTCGCCGCGACCAGCTTCATGTTCGGCACGCTCGCCCTCGTGATCGCCGCCGATCGGCGCTTCGCCCGCTACCATCTCTTCGGCCGCGTCTGGCGCTTCGACGCGGCGCGCTGGCGCGAGTTCCTCCGCCTCGGCCTGCCGATCGGCCTGATGGTCGCCTTCGAGACGACGATCTTCAACGCCGCCGCCTTCCTCGCCGGCCTCTTCGGCACGGCGACGCTCGCCGCCCATGCGGTGACGCTGCAGATCGCCTCGGTCGCCTTCATGGTGCCGCTCGGCGTGTCGCAGGCCTCGACGGTGCGCGTCGGCACCGCCTTCGGCCGCAACGATCCGCGCGGCGTCTTCGTCGCCGGCTGGACCGCGTTCGGCGTCGTCGTCGCCTGCATGGCGGCGACCGCGACGATCATGGTCACCCTGCCGAACCGGCTGATCGGCGCCTTCCTCGATGCCGCCGATCCGAGCGCCGCGGCGACCTTCGCGCTCGCCCGCGGCTTCCTGGCGCTCGCCGCGCTGTTCCAGCTGGTCGACGGCATCCAGGTCGTCACCGCCGGCATGCTGCGCGGCCTGCACGACACTCGCGTGCCGATGATGCTCGCCGCCGTCGGCTACTGGGGCCTCGGCCTGACCGCCTCGGTGCTACTGTCGCTGCCCGCCGGCCTCGCCGGCCGCGGCATCTGGATGGGCCTCGCCCTCGGCCTCGGCTCCGTCGCCGTCGCCCTGACGCTGCGCTGGATCCGCCTGACCGGTCGCCCCCGCGTCGCCTGACGCGGGCGACGTCGCGGATCCGCCCAAATCGGAGCCAATTCGACTATTGTTTCTGTATGTTTCTTATAAACGGCGACCATTCCTTCAGGTGATCTTAACGACCCTACGTCACTTTCGCTCGAAAGCGCCGGTTTCCGTCCCCTGCGGAGCAACGGCACGCGAACAGACAACGGGGAAACAACCGTCTATGCCCTTCTTCTCGAACAACCGCAGAGCCGATGCCCGTCTCGAAGCCCTCGACCGGTCGCAGGCCGTGATCGAATTCGCGCTGGACGGCACCGTCGTCGACGCCAACGCGAATTTCCTCGCGACGCTCGGCTACACGATCGACGAGATCAAGGGTCGCAATCACTCGATGTTCGTCGATCAGACGACCCGCGAGAGCGAGGACTACCGCCGCTTCTGGAACGACCTGCGCGCCGGTCGCTTCCAGCGCGGCGAGTTCGGCCGCGTCGCCAAGGGCGGCCGCATGGTCTGGATCCAGGCGACCTACAACCCGATCCTCGACCGTTCGGGCAAGGCGGTCGGCGTCGTCAAATACGCCATCGACGTCACCGAGGAGCGGACCAAGGTCGCCGAGGAACGCGCCCTGATGGCGATGATCGACCGCACCCAGGCGGTGATCTCCTTCGAGATCGACGGCACCATCATCGAGGCCAACACCAACTTCCTCTCGACGCTCGGCTACGGCGCGGGCGAGGTGCGCGGCAAGCATCACTCGATGTTCGTCGACGCCAAGTATCGCGACAGCGCCGACTATCGCGCCTTCTGGGAGGCGCTGCGTCAGGGCCGCGCCCAGCAGGGCGAGTTCAAGCGCATCGGCAAGGGCGGCCGCGAAGTGTGGATCCAGGCGACCTACGGACCGGTCGCCGACCTTTCCGGCAAGGTCGTCAAGGTGGTGAAGATCGCCACCGACATCACCGACATGGTGCGCGAGCGCATGCGCCGCGGCGACGTGCAGAAGGTGATCGACGAGGACCTCGGCGCCATCACCGACGCCGTGTCGCGCACCAACACCCAGGCCGCCGCCGCCGTCGCCGCCTCGACCCAGACCTCGTCCAACGTCCAGGCCGTCGCGGCCGGCGCCGAGGAGCTCGCCCATTCGGTCTCCGAGATCAGCCGCCAGCTCTCGCATGCGCTGGAGATCACCGGCGAGGCCGTGACCCAGGCCGACACCACCAACGCCACGATCACCACGCTGGTCTCGGCGACGCAGAAGATCGGCGAGGTCGTCGACCTGATCAACTCGATCGCCGCCCAGACCAACCTCCTCGCGCTCAACGCCACGATCGAGGCGGCGCGCGCCGGCGAGGCGGGCCGCGGCTTCGCCGTCGTCGCCTCCGAGGTCAAGAACCTCGCGACCCAGACGTCGAAGGCGACCGACGAGATCGGTGCCCAGATCGCCGAGGTGCAGAACAACACCCGTCAGGCGGTCGATGCCATCTCCGGCATCTCGGCGACCATCGGCAAGATCAACGAGATCTCCACCGCCATCGCCTCCGCCGTCGAGGAACAGGAAGCGGTGACCCGCGACATGTCCGAGAACATGCAGACCGCCGCCCGCGGCGTCGAGGTGATCGACCAGGGCATGCAGGCGATCGCCTCGGCCACCCGCGAGATCGACGACGCCACCCGCAAGGTCAAGGACGCCTCGCGCGCCATCGCCTGATCGATCTGCGATCCGACACGTCTTCGAACGCCGCCCGCACCCCGGGCGGCGTTTCGCTTTTCCCCTCGACGGCCGCGGCACGATCGGCGAGGCTCGGGGCAAAAGAAGACGGGGGGAGACGCGCCGATGGCCCGGATCGAGTTCTGGTACGAATTCGCCTCGAACTATTCCTGGCTCGCCGCCGTGCGGATCGAGGATCTGGCACGGGACGCCGGCCACGAGGTGGTCTGGCGCCCTTTCCTGCTCGGCCCGATCTTCCGGACGCAGGGGTGGACCTCCTCGCCCTTCAATCTCTTCCCCGCCAAGGGTCGCCACATGCGCCGCGACATGGAGCGCATCACGCAGGCCCGCGGCCTGCCGCTCGTCTGGCCCGCGGTCTTCCCGGCGAACAGCCTCGTCGCCGCCCGTCTGGCGCTGGTCGGTGAGAAACACGGCTTCGTCGCCCCCTTCAGCCGCGCCGTCTTCGCCGCCGAGTTCCAGGAGGGCCGCGACATTGCCGATCGCGCCCTCCTCGCCGAGATCCTGACGGCGCTCGGCATCGACGCCGAGGCGATGCTCGCGGAAGCCGGGTCGCCCGAGATCAAGGCGGCGCTCGTCGCCCGCACCGAGGAGGCGACGGCCCGCGGCATCTTCGGTGCGCCGAGCCTCTTCACCCCCGACGGCGAACTCTTCTGGGGCGACGACCGGCTCGAACAGGCGATCGCCTGGATGGCGGATCACCCGGCCTGACGCTCCGCGCCCGCCGCCCATTCGGCGGCGACGTCCGCATCCGTCTCGCCCACCGCCCGGCGAGCTCGCTCGGCGTCGAAGCCCGCCGGATCGAGCCGCCCGAGCGCCCAGACCGCCGCACCGCGCACCACCGGGGCCGCATCGTCGAGCCGTTCGACCACCGCCGGCACAAAGCCCGCGTCACCCGTGTTGCCGATGGCGACGAGCACGTTGCGCAGGAAGCGGTCGCGGCCGACCCGCTTGACCGGTGACCCGACGAAGAGCGCCCGGAACGCCGCATCGTCGAGCCCGACGAGATCGCCGAGCCGCGGTCGCACCAGTTCGGGCCGCGCGATCAGCTTCGCCTCGCGGGCGGCTTCCGCGAACCGGTTCCACGGGCAGACCGCGAGACAGTCGTCGCAGCCGTAGATCCGGTCGCCGATCGCGACGCGATGCGCGCGCGGGATCGGCCCGGCATGTTCGATCGTCAGATAGGAGATGCAGGCCCGCGCATCGATGCGGAAGGGCTCCGGCAGCGCGCCCGTCGGGCAGACGTCGAGGCAGCGCCGGCACGAGCCGCAGTGTTGCTCCTCGGGCGCGTCGAACGGCAGATCCAGCGTCGTGAAGATCGAGCCGATGAAGAACCATCCACCGATCCTGCGCGAGATCGCCAGCGTCGACTTCGCCACCCAACTGATCCCGGCCGCCTGCGCCAGCGGCTTCTCCATCACCGGCGCGGTGTCGACGAAGACCTTGAGGTCGCACGAAAGCCCTTCCGCTCGCGCGGCGGCGGCGAGCTTTCCGGCGATCTCTTTGAGGCGGCCCTTGATCAGCTCGTGATAGTCGCGATTGCGGGCATAGGCCGAGATCTCGCCGCAGCCGTCGTCACGCGGCCCCTCGAGCGGGTTCGTCTCCGGCCCGTAGTCGAAGGCGAAGACCAGGATCGAGCGGACCTCCGGCCACAGCACGCGCGGATCGGCGCGTCGCTCGGCCGTCTCCGCCATCCAGCCCATGGAGCCGTGGTGCCCCGCCTCGAGGAACCCGGCGAGATCGCGCGCGGCGTCGCCCAAGGCGGCCGGATCGGCGATGCCGAAGGCGGAGAAGCCGAGCCGTTCGGCCTCGCGCGCCACCAGTCGGCGCAACCGCGGGGCCTTCTCGCCCGATCGTTCGGGCGCGAGGTTCAATTGCGCTCTTCCGGCAGACCCGGCAGCGGCTGGACCTCGATGCCCTCTTCGGAGAGCGAGGAGGCTTCCTCGGTGGTCGCCTCGCCCCAGATGCCCTGATGCTCGACCTCGCCGTAATGCATCTTGCGGGCTTCCTCGGCGAAACGGTCGCCGACGTAGGTGGCGTTCTCGGTCACCTTCTTGCGGATCTCGCGGATGGCGTCGAGCATCATCTTCTGCGCCCGGTCGGGCATCATCACGGTCTGGCGCCGTGCCGCGTCCTCGCGCTCGTCGCGGGCGCGGCCGGACTGCACCGACGGCGCCATCAGCCCGCGCGAGATCGCCACCGACCCGCAGATCGGGCAGCTCACCAGACCGTCCGCGACCTGCGCGTCGAAATCGTCGGACGAGCGGAACCAGCCCTCGAAGGAATGATCGCGATCGCACACCAGCGTGTAGTGGATCATGGCGTGCCCTCCCCGGCCGCCGGCGCGAGTTCGAACGGCCGATCGTGCACCAGCGCCGGAACGCGGCCGCGCATGGTCGTCGACAGGTCCGGATCGACGTCGGCGAAGATCACGCCGGGCTCGATTCCGGCCTCGGCGACGACCCGTCCCCAGGGGTCGACGATCAGCGAATGCCCGAAGGTCTCCCGCCCGTTCTCGTGGACGCCGGCCTGCGCCGCGGCCATCACCCAGGCGCCGTTCTCGATCGCCCGGGCGCGCATCAGCACGGTCCAGTGCGCCTCGCCGGTCGGCCGGGTGAAGGCGGCGGGAATGGCCAGCATCGTCGCCCCGCCGTCACGGCAGAGGCTGCGGAAGAGATGCGGGAAGCGCAGGTCGTAGCAGACCGAGAGGCCGAGCCGGCCCCACGGCAGATCGACGGTGACGGCGCGGTCGCCGGCGACGTAGCGCGCACTCTCGCGATAGACCTGCCCGTCGGCGAGCTGCACGTCGAAGAGATGGATCTTGTCGTAGCGCGCCAAGATCTCGCCGGTCGGCGCGATGACGAAGGCGCGGTTCGCCGCCTTGGTGCCGTCGCCGACCTTGATCGCCAGCGAGCCGAGGTGGAGGTGGATGCCCAGCTCCTTCGCCAGCCCGCGGGCATGGGCGAGCACGCGGTCGCCGTCCTCGAAGGCCAGCGTCTCGAACAGGCGCTTGGGATCCTCGTCCATGATGCCGGTGGTCTCCGGCGTCTGGACATAGACCGCCCCGCCGGCCGCCGCCTCGCGCACCAGCGCGTCCATCGCCGCGATGTTGCCGTCGACCGAACGCGACGAGGTCATCTGGACGAGAGCAACGCGGAATGCGGTCATGACCGGTGTCCTTCAGGCCCCGGCGAGCAGCGGGTCGAGCCCGCCGCGCGCGTCGAGCGCATGGAGATCGTCGCAGCCGCCGACATGGGTCGCGCCGACGAAGATCTGAGGGAATGTATTGCGCCCCGACGCCGCGACCATCTCGCCGCGCACCGCCGGATCGCGGCTGGCGTTCTTCTCCTCGAAGGCGACGCCCTTGGAGGTCAGGAGCACCTTGGCCATCGTGCAATAGGGGCAACCGTCGCGGGTGTAGACGAGAACGTGCGGCGTGGTCATCGATTCCTGCTTCGAACGCGGTTTCTCTCCCTCACCTCATATCGCGAGCGGACCGCCGGGAGCAACCCGCGCGAAGGTGAGCACGTCGACCCGGATCGCCCCCGCCCGTTTGAGGGCGCGCGTCGCCGCACTCGCCGTCGCCCCCGTCGTCAGCACGTCGTCGACCAGCACCACCCGTCGCCCGGCGACCGAGGCCTTGCGTGAGGCCGGCACGCGGAAGGCGCCGCGCACGTTCGCCTGCCGTTCGGCCTCGGCGAGGCCGACCTGCGGCCGCGTCGCGCGGATGCGCATCAGCGCCGCGGTGTCGACCGGCACCCCGGTCGCCCGGCCGATCTCGAAGGCCATCAGCGCCGCCTGGTTGAAGGTCCGGACCCACAGTCGATTGCGATGGAGCGGCATCGGCACCAGGAGATCGGCATCGCCGAGGATCTCGCGCCCCGCCCGCGCCGTCATCCGGCCGACCAGCCGCGCCGCTTCCGTTCGGTCGCGATACTTCAGCGCCCGCACGAGTTCGCACGCCGCCCCCTCGTAGAGCACCGCCGCCCGCGCCCGGTCGAAGACCGGCGGATCGGCGATGGCGGAGGCCGACAGCGCGCCGGGTCCGATGTCGTAGCCGAAGGGAATGCCGAGCCGCTCGCAATAGGGCCGCTCGATCTGGCGCAACCCCGACCAGCAGTCGCCGCACAGCGCGTGCGCCCGCTCGACCGGCTTGCGGCAGGCGGTGCAGACCGGCGGCAGCACGAGGTCGAAGAGACCGCTGCCGACCCGCCGCGCCTCGTCCATCAGCCGGGCGAGAATGCGGGCGGCGATCGGTTCGCGCTGGTCCTCGTCGGCTTCCTCGTCCCCCTTGCGCCCCATGGTCGACGCCTCCCGGACGAAGACTAGGCCGGTTCGCGTGGCCACGCGAGCGCCTTCCCATGCGGCAGCCCCCTTTGACGCGGCCCGCCGGGCCGTGCGAAGCAGGAGCCATGTCGATGCCGCCCCGCCTCTTCGATCGCGCCCTCCTCGCCGCCCGCCGGGCTCGTGCCCGTGCCCGGCCGCGTCCCGGCGCCGACTTCCTCCTCACCCGCGTCGCCGAAGACCTCGACGATCGGCTGTCGACGGTGCTGCGCCGTTTCGAACGCGCCGTCGATCTCGGCGCCTTCGCCGGCGCCGGCGCCGCCCGGCTCGCCGCCTCGGGCAAGGTCGGTCAGGTCGTGACCGCCGGTCCCGACGCCGGAGCGGTCGATCTCGTCACCGACGAGGAGACCCTGCCCTTTGCGCCCGCGAGCCTCGATCTCGTCGTCTCGCTGCTGTCGCTGCATCTCGTCGACGACCTGCCCGGCACGCTGGTGCAGATCCGCCGCGCCCTGGTGCCCGACGGCCTGTTCCTCGCGAGCCTGCTCGGCGGCCAGACGCTGCACGAGCTGCGCGACAGCCTCGCCGCCGCCGAGATCGAGCTGACCGGCGGCCTGTCGCCGCGCGTCGTGCCCTTCCTCGACGTGCGCGATCTCGGCGGGCTCCTGCAGCGCGCCGGCTTCGCCCTGCCGGTGACCGACACCGACCGCGTCACCGTGCGCTACGCCAGCCTCTTCGATCTGATGGCCGATCTCCGGGCGATGGGGGCGACCAATCCGCTGGTGGAACGTTCGCGCCGGCCGACCGCGCGGGCGCTGTTCCTGCGCGCCGCCGAGATCTATGCCGAGCGCCATGCCGACGCCGACGGGCGCATCCGCGCCACCTTCGAGATCGTCTCGGCCTCGGGCTGGGTGCCGCACGAGAGCCAACAGAAGCCGCTGCGTCCGGGAAGCGCCGCCGTGCGGCTGGCCGATGCACTGAACACGCGCGAAATCGCCCTCGGCGGAGACACCGAAGGCGAGACGTGATCCGTCCGACGGATCGATCTCAGTTGGCGTTCTGCATGGCGTTGACCGCCTTGCCCGACATGCTCGTCCAGGCGTCGCCGACGCCGCCGCCGGTCGAACCGACCCCGGCGACGATCACCAGAATGATCAGCGCGGCAATCAGCCCGTATTCGACCGCCGTCGCGCCGCGTTCGTCGCGAACGAACGCGCCGATCCGGCGCTGGGGAGAGCTTCCCGGTGTCTCGTCGTGTTCGCGCATCGCTTCGCGTTCGGTTGCCTCACCTCAGGAGATCGAGGAGGTGTGGAATGATCGGTTCGTCCGCCGGCGGCATCGGAAACTCGCGCAGGCGTTGTGGACGAACCCAACTGAGTTCCTGTCCCTCGCGCCCGACGACGGTCCCCGTCCATCGACGGCATATCCAGAGTGGCATGAGCAAATGAAAATTCTCATAACCGTGGCTGGCGAACGTCAGGGGGGCGAGACAGGCTTCCTTGACCTCGATCCCGAGCTCCTCGTGGAGCTCGCGGATCAGCGTCTCTTCCGGCCGCTCGCCCGGCTCGACCTTGCCGCCGGGGAATTCCCACAGGCCCGCCATGGACTTGCCTTCGGGGCGACGGGCGAGCAGCACGCGCCCGTCGGCATCGACGAGCGCCACCGCGGCGACGAGAACGATTCGCGCCATGCGCCTCAGCTCCGGTAGTCGCCGTTGATGGCGACGTATTCCTTGGTGAGATCGCAGGTGTAGACGCGGTCCGACGCATCGCCCAGACCGATCTCGACGCGGATGTCGATCTCGTCCTGCTTCATGTGGGCGGAAGCCGCGGCCTCCGAGTAGGCCGGGTCGCGTTCGCCTTCGACCGCCACGCGGACGTCGCCGAACCAGATCGCCAGCCGGTCGCGGTCGGCCGGCTCGCCGGCCTTGCCCACCGCCATGACGACGCGACCCCAGTTGGCGTCCTCGCCGGCGATCGCCGTCTTCACCAGCGGCGAATTGGCGATCGACATGGCGATCCGCCGCGCCGACGCCTTGGAGACCGCGCCCTCGACGGTGACGGTGACGAACTTGCGCGCGCCCTCGCCGTCGCGGGCGACGAGCCGGGCGAGATCGAGCATCACGCCCTCGAGCGCCGCCTTGAAGGCCGGCAGACGCGGATCGTCGGCCGAGCCGATCGGCGCCTGACCGCGCGCGGCGGCCTTGCCCGTGGCGAAGGCGATGACCGTGTCGGAGGTCGAGGTGTCGCCGTCGATGGTCAGCGCGTTGTAGCTGTCGACGACGCCGGCCGAGACCAGACCCTGCAGCACCGCCGGATCGATCGCGACGTCGGTGAAGATGAAGGAGAGCATCGTCGCCATGTCGGGGGCGATCATGCCGGCGCCCTTGGCGATGCCGTTGATCGAGACCGCGACGCCGCCGAGGTCGACCGTGCGGGTCGCGACCTTCGGGAAGGTGTCGGTGGTCATGATCGCCTCGGCCGCCGCGATGTAGGGGCCGTCGGCCACCCGCGTCGCGGTCTCGGCGAGCACGCCTTCGAACTTCGTCGGATCGAGCGGTTCGCCGATCACGCCGGTCGAGGCGAGGAAGACCTCCGACGGGGCGCAGCCGACGGCACGGGCGGCGATGTCGGCGGTGATCGTCACCGTCTCGACGCCCTTCTTTCCGGTGAAGGCGTTGGCATTGCCGGAATTGACCACCAGCGCGCGGGCGGTGCCGCCGGCGAGGTTCTTCCGACACCAGTCGACCGGCGCCGACGGGCACTTCGAGGTGGTGAAGACGCCGGCGACCGTCGTGCCGGGATCGAAGATCGCCAGCAGCACGTCGGTGCGGTTCTTGTACTTGATCCCGGCTTCGGCGGTGGCGAAGCGGACGCCTTCGATCGCCGGAAGGGTCGGGTTCGACTTGGGCGCGAGCGGCGAGACGGCGTGGGACATCGGATCGGTCACCTCTTTCAAGGACGGTCGCCGCCCGGTTTATCCGCCCCTCGCCCGCCGTCAAGGACTCTCGTCACGCATCGCCCCTGCGGCGATCCAGCTCCCGGCGAGGCGCTGCACCAGCGGATGCGCCGGATTGATCTCGAGGATCGGCTTGCTGTCGGGCACGTCGTGGCCGGCTTCGCGCAACAGGCGCTGCATGTGCAGGGCCATGTCGTACTCGCCGAGCACGATGCACGACGGCGACTCGGTCAGACGGTCGCTGACGCGCACTTCGGCCACGCGGTCGCCGAGCATGGCCGCCAGCCGGTCGAGCAAGGGCCTGGCTTCCGCCGCCGCCTTCTCGCGGCGCTCCTTCTCCGCGCCGTCGGCCGCGTCGAGCTCGCCCTTGGCCGCGTTGCGCAGCTTCTTGCCGCCGTACTCGCCGAGATAGCCGATCATCCATTCGTCGATGCGGTCGCCGAGCAGCAGCACCTCGACGCCCTTCGCGCGCAGGCCCTCGATCAGCGGGCTGCTCTTCGCCGCGGCGAACGAATCGGCGGTGACGTACCAGATCGCGTCCTGGCCGGCCTGCATGCGGCCGATGTAGTCGTCCAGCGAAACGGTCTTGGCGTCGCCGTCCGACGCGGTCGAGGCGAAGCGCAGCAGCTTGGCGATGCGCTCGCGGTTCGCGCCGTCCTCGGCGATGCCTTCCTTCAGCACGTTGCCGAACGCGTTGGTGAACTGCGCGAACTTCTCCGGTTCGTCCTTGGCGAGTTTCTCGAGCAGGTCCAGCGTGCGCTTGACGCAGGCCGCGCGGATCTGCGCGACGAGGCGGTTGTCCTGCAGGATCTCGCGGCTGACGTTGAGCGGCAGGTCGTCGGAATCGACGACGCCGCGCACGAAGCGCAGGTACGACGGCAGCAGTTGCTCGCTCGCGTCCATGATGAAAACGCGGCGGATGTAGAGCTTGAGGCCCTTGCGCTCGTCGCGGCCGGTGAACACGGCGTCGAACGGCGGCTTCTCCGGCACGTACAGCAGCAGCGTATAGCTCTGCGAACCTTCGACGCGGTTGTGGGTCCATGCCAGCGCGTCGTTGTAGTCGTGCGCAAGCGACTTGTAGAAGCCCTGGTAGTCCTCGTCAGTCAACTCGCTCTTCGCGCGCGTCCATAGCGCGGCGGCGTGGTTGACCGTCTCGAACCCGGCCGTCGGCTTGCCATCTTCCATCTTCGGCAGGCGGATCGGGAAAGCGACGTGGTCGGAGTAGCGCGTGATCAGCTCGCGCAGCTTCCAGTTGTCGAGGAATTCGGTTTCGTCTTCCTTGAGGTGCAGCGTCACCGAGGTGCCGCGCTCCGGCGCGTCGACGGCTTCCAGCGTGTATTCGCCGCTGCCACCCGACTCCCAGCGCACGCCGTCGCCCGCGGCCGCACCGGCCTTGCGCGTCACCAGGGTGACCCGGTCGGCGACGATGAAGGCGGAATAGAA
Organism: Rhizobiales bacterium UBA697; assembly: GCA_002298965.1. Lineage (GTDB taxonomy): Bacteria > Pseudomonadota > Alphaproteobacteria > Rhizobiales > Ancalomicrobiaceae > Pinisolibacter. The sequence goes on from DBMN01000308.1 coordinate 15,644, forward strand.
GCCGACGCCGAACTGGCCGATCAACTGCGTGTCCTTGCGCGAGTCGCCGGACAGCGACTCCAGGAAGCGGCGCGTGCCCGAGCGCGCGATCGTGCCGATGTTCTCGATCACCTCCTCGCGCGTCATGCCGATGCCGTTGTCGCGGATCGTCAGCGTGCGCGCGTCCTTGTCGGCGACGATTTCGATGCGCAGCTCCGCGTCGTCGCCCGTCAGCGAAGCATCGGACAACGCGGCGAAGCGCAATTTGTCGCAGGCGTCGGAGGCGTTGGAGATCAGCTCGCGCAGGAAGATCTCCTTGTGCGAGTACAGCGAATGCGTGACCAGGTGCAGGACCTGGGAGACCTCGGCCTCGAAGGCTCGGGTTTCGGGTTTGGAATTCATGGGCTCCCTCCGGATGTCGTCAGTGCCGCGCAGATGAGGCCGGGGCAGCGGCTTTCAACCGCCGCGGGCGCGGCAGCCGCACATGATAGCGGCACGCCACGTGGCGGCGGGATCCCGGTCGGAGCCGGCGCCCTCCTGCCGGCGCGAGGCGGTCGAGCCCGTCCTCCGGTGGCGCCGGACCGTCACCGGGAACGCGGGTTCCCGCCCTTGCCGGCCTGACGCCGCTTCGACACCGGCGCGACGGGGATGCCTGCGGCAGCCGTGACCGCGATAATCGCGTCATCCCTCCGGAGCCGACGATGGCCGACACCTATTTCTCGAAGAAGACCTTCGCGTTCCTGCGCGACCTCGCCGCGAACAACAACCGCGAGTGGTTCGCCGCCCACCGTGCCCGCTACGAGGCCGACCTGCGCGACCCGTACCTGCGCCTGATCGGCGACCTCGCCGCGCCGCTGGCGAAGATCAGCCCGCACTACCGCGCCGATCCGCGCACGCAGGGCGGCTCGCTGTTCCGCATCCATCGCGACACGCGCTTCGCCAACGACAAGACGCCGTACAAGACCTGGGCCGGCGCGCGCTTCGGCCACGAGCGCCGGCGCGAGATCGAGGCGCCGTCGTTCTACATGCACATCCAGCCACGCGGCTGCTTCGCCGGCGGCGGCATCTGGCATCCGGAGCCGGCGACGCTGAAGAAGATCCGCGAGTTCCTCGCCGACAACCCGGCGTCGTGGAAGAAGGCCGTGCACTCGAAAGCCTTCGAGGAACGATTCGGGTTCTGGGGCGAGCGATTGACACGCCCGCCGCGCGGCTACGATCCCGCGCACGAGCTGATCGAGGACATCAAGCTCAAGAACTACGCCGCTGGACAGGATTTTCCCGACGCTCTCGCCTGCTCGGACGAACTGCATCCGTACCTCGTCGACACGTACAAGCGCATCGCGCCGATGATCGACTATCTCTGTGCGGCGGTCGGACTGGATTTCTGAGGGATCGTCGAGCGCCGGCGTGGTTCGTCATCCGGATGAGCCATCCGGGCCGCGGTTCGCTGCGTCTGCTGCACCCACAGGGGCTGTTTACCTCCGTCGCAGCTCGGTCTTTCTGTGACTACTCGTCTTTCCCACCGCTAGCTCATACGCCGTTCATTGCTCGTCATTCCCGCGAACGCGGGAGTCCACAGTGCGCCATGGATGCCCGCGTTCGCGGGCATGACGGCAATGCCGTCGCTCGGACCTTCACGGAGGGATGACGAGGAATCGTCGCGCTCCGCTGGAGCCGCGAACTTGCGGAAGGCTCTCCACGGCGCCTGCGGACCTTGGGGCCCGACGCCATGCCCGTCTCGTTCAAACTTCCCCGGAAAGAGGAAGGAGGCTCGTCACGCGCCTTCGTCGAGGTCGACGATCTCGAGGTGCTTCGGCACGCGCACCGGCCAGTGCAGGGCGCGCTCGATGTGATCGCGCATCGCCATGGCGGCGTCCGGATCGCCATGCACGACGAAGGTCGTCCGCGGCGCCTGCGGCGCCTGGCGCAGCCAGTCGAGTATTTCCTCGTAGTCCGCATGCGCCGACAACGAGGACAGCGCCGCCACCTCGGCTCGCAGGGGAACGTCCTGGCCGTGGATGCGGATGGTGCGGGCGCCGCCGAGCATCGCGGCGCCGCGCGTCCCGGCCGCCTGGTAGCCCGAGAACAGGATCGTGTTGCGCGGATCCGGTGCGAACGCCTTCAGGTGATGCACGACGCGACCGCCGGTCGCCATGCCGCTCGCGGCGACGATGACCATCGGGCCGCGCAGCGAGTTCAGCCGCTTGGATTCCTCCACGGTATTGACGAATGTCGCCACGTCGCGGAGCGCCTCGCAATCGGCGTCGTCGAGGCGATGTTCGTCGCGGTGGCGCCGATAGAGGTCGGTGACGTCGGCCGCCATCGGGCTGTTGAGGTACACCGGCAACGCACGCGGGATGCGGTCGGCGCGCTTGAGGCGCGCGATGCAATGCAGCAGTTCCTGCGCGCGTCCCACCGCGAACGCGGGCACCACGACCACGCCACCGCGCGCGATCGTGCGCGCGATGACCGGCTCGAGTTCGTCCGTCGGCGCGATCGACGCGTGGCGGCGGTCGCCGTAGGTCGATTCGACCAGCAGGTGGTCGGCGGCACCGGGAGCGCGTGGCGCCTTCATGACCGGATCGTGCGGGCGTCCGAGGTCACCGGAGAACGCGAGCCGGCGCCCGTCGGCGTCGACCAGCGTGACGATGGCCGAACCGAGGATGTGGCCCGCCGGCGCGAAACGAGCGCGCAGACCGTCGCCGAGTTCGACGTCGCGGTCGTATCCGACCGGCTTGAACAGGCGCAGCGACTTCAGCGCGTCGTCCTCGGTGTACAGCGGCAGCGCCGGGTGGTGCTTCGAGAAGCCTCGCCGGTTCGCGTATTCCGCGTCCTCTTCCTGCAGGCGACCGCTGTCGGGCAGCAGCAGCCTGCACAGATCGTACGTCGCCGGCGTGCAGTGGACCGGCCCGCGGAATCCCTGCTTCACGAGCAGCGGCAGGTGACCGGAATGGTCCAGGTGCGCGTGGGTCAGCACCACGGCGCCGAGCGACGAGGGTTCGACCGGGAACGGCGCCCGGTTGCGCAATCGCAGTTCCTTCAACCCCTGGAACAGGCCGCAGTCGACGAGGACCTTCGTGCGGCGTGACGTCACGAGGTATTTGGAACCCGTCACGGTACCTGCGGCACCGAGGAACTGGAGTTTCATCTGCTGGACACCTCGCGCAGGCAGGATGGCCGAGCGTAGCGCGAACGCCGCGGGCGGTGCGACGGCGACGGCGCTTCCGTTCCGCCGCGCGAGCCGCGATGATCGGCCGTCGACCGCCCGCCGGATCCCCATGAACGAATCCATGCCCGTTCCCGCCGCCGCAGCCGGCCATGCCGTCGCGATCCTCGTCGGCGACAGGCCGCTGACGGAAGTCGCGCGCCTACCCGGCGCGATCCGCGTCGCCGTCGTGCATCCGTGTGACGAACCCAGCCTCGGCGCCGCGCTCGACGCCCGGCAGGCGGGCTACATCGACCCGGTCCTCGTCGCGCCGCGCGCGAAGATCGAAGCGATCGCGCTGGCCGCCGGTTTCGACCTCGGCGGCATCGCGATCGAGGACGTGCCGCACAGCCACGCTGCGGCCGCGCGCGCGGCTGAGCTGGCCGCGACCGGGTACGTCGACGCGCTGATGAAGGGCAGCCTGCACACCGACGAACTGATGGGCGCCGTGCTCGGTCGCGACGCCGGGCTGCGCACGGAACGGCGCGTGTCGCATTGCTACGTGATGCAGACGCCGGCGTATCCGCGTCCGTTCATCATCAGCGACGCGGCGATCAACATCGCGCCGACGCTCGAGGACAAGGCCGACATCGTGCGCAACGCGATCGACCTCGCGCGGCTCCTCGGCGCGGCGACGCCGCGCGTCGCGATCCTCGCCGCCGTGGAGACGGTCAATCCGCGCATGCCGGCGACACTGGACGCCGCCGCACTGTGCAAGATGGCCGACCGCGGCCAGATCGACGGCGCCGGTCCCGATCGCGCAATCCTCGACGGCCCGCTCGCGTTCGACAACGCGATCTCGGCGGAAGCCGCCCGCATCAAGGGCATCGCCTCCGACGTGGCCGGCCGCGCCGACGTGCTCGTCGTGCCGGACCTCGAAAGCGGCAACATGCTCGCGAAGCAGCTCGAGTACCTCGGCGGCGCCGCCAGTGCCGGCCTTGTCATGGGCCTGCGCGTGCCGGTGATCCTGACCAGCCGCGCGGACCCGCGCGAGACGCGCATCGCCTCGTGCGCGCTCGCGGTGCTGGTGGCCAACCGCCGCCGGATCGCCGTACCGTGAGCGAACGCATCCTCGTCCTCAACTGCGGCTCGTCGAGCATCAAGTTCGCGTTGTTCGACGCTGCCGGGACGCCGCTCCCGCGGCGGCCCGAGTGGAGCGGCAAGATCAACGGCATCGGCAGCGGCGAAGCCAGTCTCGACGAGAGCGACAGGCCGTCGCAGCCGCTGGAGCTGGATGCCGCGCAGCCCTACCACGATGCGCTCCGCTGCATCCGCACGCGCGTGCTGGCCCGGCTCGGCGATGCGCGCCTCGCCGCGGTCGCCCATCGCGTGGTGCACGGCGGCTCGAAGTACTCGCAGCCGGTGCGCGTCGACGCCGCCGTGCTGGACGACCTGCACCACTACATCCCGCTCGCTCCGTTGCACCAGCCGTTCGCGCTCGAGGCGATCGGGACGCTGCTGCGCGAGCGTCCGGACATCCCGCAGGTGGCCTGCTTCGACACCGCGTTCCACCACACCCTGCCGGAGGTCGAGAAGCTGCTGCCGCTGCCGTGGGACGCATGGCAGCGCGGACTGCGCCGCTACGGCTTCCACGGCCTGTCCTACGAATACCTGTCGATCGCCTTGCGCGAACGCCTCGGCGACCGCGCGCGCGGCCGCACGATCTGCGCGCATCTCGGCAGCGGCGCCAGCCTGTGCGCGATGCAGGACCTCCGCAGCGTCGCGACGACGATGGGCTTCTCCGCGCTCGACGGCCTGATGATGGGCACGCGTTGCGGCTCGCTGGATCCCGGCGCCCTGCTCTACCTGATGCAGATCGAGAAGCTCGGAGTCGACGAGGTCGCCGCCCTGCTCTACCACGACTCCGGCCTGCTCGGTGTCTCGGGCATCTCGCCCGATCCGCGCGTGCTGTTCCCGCGCGAGGCGACGGACGAGCGCGCGCGTCTCGCGCTCGCGCTGTACGTGCGCCGCATCGTGCGCGAGACCGGCGCCCTCGTCGCGACCCTCGGCGGGCTCGACCTGCTCGCCTTCACCGCCGGCATCGGCGAGCACAACGCGGAAGTGCGCTCGCGCGTCTGCCGCGAGCTCGGCTGGCTCGGCGTCGAACTCGATGCGGCGGCGAACGCGGACGGCGCGGCCGTGATATCGACTCGTGCCAGCCGCGTGCTCGTCGTCGTCGAGCCGACGAACGAGGAGTGGATCGCTGCGCGGTCGGCGGCGCAGATGGGCTCCTAGAGATCCCGGGAGCCTCTCCATTCCCGCGAAAGCCCCGCCATCCTCGCGAACGCTCCGTCATCCCCGCGAACGCGGGGATGCATTCTGATCTTCCCGGCCGAATCCGCGACGAGAGGGATGACCCGTCCCTCGGCTGACGAAAAGGGGCTCATCGCCTTCGCGTGAAGGCCGGCCCGCGTCGCGGGGACCGCGACCATCCGGACCCACCGCCTTGTCACCCGATGTCGCCGCGCATCCGCGCAGCGGGAACGCCCGACGGCGCCGGCCTGCGGCATCAGCCCGCACCATCGCGGCCCTGCGGCGTCGACACCACCGTCGCCGTCATGCCCGCCGCCAGCGTCAGGCCCGGCGGAAGCTGCGACAGGTCGATCGCGATGCGCACCGGCACGCGCTGCGCGAGGCGGACCCAGCTGAACGTCGGCGCCACGTTGGCGAGCAGGTTCGCGCCGGTCGGATTGTCGACGTCGCCGATGCCGCGCGCGATGCTCTCGACGCGGCCGTGGATGACCACGCCGCCCGCCATCAGGCGGATCTCGACATCGTCGCCGACGCGCACGTACGGCAGCTTGGTCTCCTCGAAATAGCCGTAGATCCAGTACGAGTTGCGGTCGATCAACGCCAGGCGCGCCGTGCCGGCGGCGGCGTAGTCGCCCGGATGGATGTCGAGGTTGGTGACGTAGCCGTCGACCGGCGCGCGCACTTCGGTGCGGTCGAGGTCGAGCTTCGCGCGATCCAGCGCGACCGAAGCCTGCTGCACGGCGGCGACGGCCTGGTCGCGCGCGGCCGCGGCCTGGTGATGCGTGGCCTCGGCCTGGTGCAGGGTCGCGCGCGCGGAATTCGCCGTTGCGGCCGCGTCGGAGCGCATTTCCGCCGAGATGACGCTGCCCGGCATCT
>DBMN01000170.1:0-202 GCA_002298965.1 Rhizobiales bacterium UBA697
GCCCGTGGGCCGCCGCCGCCACGCCGACGGCCGCCGCATGGGTCCACGGCACCGCCGGCCAGACCGGCTTGGCGAAGCGCGTCGCCAGCGCCGTCGTCAGGACCTCGAAACGCGGATCGGACCAGGTGTCGGCGATCGCCCGCACGAAGGCGGCGCCTTGCGCCCCCGCCTCCAGCCGCCGCTCCTTGGACGGCTGCAGCGC
>DBMN01000170.1:348-9045 GCA_002298965.1 Rhizobiales bacterium UBA697
CTGTAGGTGAAGCCGCCGACCGGAAAGGCCGGCGACAGCCAGACCTGCAACGTCAGGAGATCACCGACCGGATCGGCCCGCCCGCCCGTCTCAGCGGCCATGCTCATGGTCGTGATCGTGCCCATGCGCATGGTCGTGGTCGTGGTCGTGGGAATGACCATGGCCGTGATGATCGTGTCCATGACCGTGGTCGTGGCCATGGTCGTGATCATGATCGTGGGAATGGCCGTGCGCGTGCCCGTGATCGTGATCGTGGGAATGATCGTGACCGCAGTCCGGGCCGCAGTCGGGGCCGTGGACATGGGGGGCGCGGCGGGCGCGGCGTTCGGCGCGGCGGGCGAGCGCCGCCGCCAGTTCCGGATCGCTCACCGTCGGCGCATGCGGGTGGGCATGCCCGTGCCCATGGTCGTGCCCATGGTCGTGATCGTGGTCATGGTCGTGCCCGTGGTCGTGCGAATGGCCGTGGGCGATCGCGTGACCGGTCACCGTGCCGTGGCCGTAGGCACCGCCCTCCGGATCGAAGGGCGCCTCGACGAAGCCGATCGTCGCGCCGCCGAGCTTCTTGACCATCTCGACCAGCACGTAGTCGTCGCGGATGCGCAGCGCGCCGGGCAGGATCTGCGTCGGCGTGTGGCGGTTGCCGAGGTGCCAGGCGATGCGGGTGAAGGCATGGGCGTCGGCGACGCGGAACTCGACCAGCTTCTCGGGGGCCGCGACCACCGCGACGAGGCGCCCGTCCTCGAGCTCGAAGGCATCGCCGTCGGCCAGAACCGGCGTCTCGGCGAGGTCGACGAGGAACTCGATCCCCTTCTCACCGATCGCCACGCCGCGGCGGCGCCGCCGCTCCTCGACGTCGAGCACGACGCGGTCGCGGGCGAGCGCGGAGGGCCAGGTACCGGCGGGAAGAACCTTGGTGGCACGGATCATTGCAATCGAGACCTCGAGCGGATTGGGGGCCCGGTCGGGCCGGACGGCGACATTCGCCCCGATCCGTTCGGCTGGCAAGCCCGGTGCCGCAGGCGTGATCGGCGCGGATCCGCGCATTTTGCCGCGAATACTCAGGATTCCTCAATCTTTTCCCGGCTTCATGGGACATCCGGGAAAAGACGGAGGACCGGCCGTGGCCCTTTCGCTTCGCACAAAGACCATCGCATTCGTCGCCTGCCTCGTCTGCGGCAATCTCGCGACCGTCGGCCTCCTCGCCGCCCTGTCGCACAAGACCTCGGGGCTGACCGCCGCCGTCGCCGACCAGAACCGGCTGATCGAGACCCGGATCACCCCGCTCGGCGGACTGATCAAGGACCTCGAGCGCGACGTCGTCCAGGTCCAGCAGTTCCTCCAGGACTATTCCGCCACCCGCGGCGAGGACGGGCTCGACAAGGGCCTCGAGGAGGCGGAGAAGTCCGCCGGCGACTTCCGCGACCACGTCGCCGCCGCCCGCACCATCGCCGAGGGGCTCGGCCGCAAGGACGTCGTCGCCGAGCTCGACGACGTGAGCAAGGCCTTCGCCCCCTATTTCGCCACCGGCCGCAAGATGGCCGAGGCCTATGCCGCCCAGGGCACCGGCGCCGGCAACGCCATGATGCCGACCTTCGACGCCGCCGCCGAGGCGCTCTCCGAGCAGATCGCCGCGCTCCAGACCGTGCGCGCGGACATGCTGAGCAAGGCCTCCGAGGACACCCACGGCAACCTCGACGCGCTGGTCTCGGCCGAATTCTTCGCCGGCGTCGCCGCCACCGTCGCCATGGGCCTCGTCTCGCTCCTCACCGCCTTCGCCGGCTGGGCGCTGCTGCGCGGCGTCGTCGGCCCGATCGGTGCCCTCTCCGGCGTCATGCGCGACCTCGCCGGCGACCGCCGCGACGTCACCGTCCCCCATGTCGAACGCGACGACGAGATCGGCGAGATGGCGCGGGCGACCGACGTCTTCCGCGAGGCGATCGAGGCGCGCGAGCGCATGCGCGCCGAGAAGGCGACGGAGGAGGAGCGCATGCGCGCCGAACGTCACCGCGAACGCCGCGAACTCGCCGACGACTTCGCCCGGCGCGTCGCCTCGGTGGTCGAGAGCCTCGGCCATGCCGCCGAACGCATCGGCACCGACGCCCGCCGCGTCGACGACGTCTCCCGCGACGCCAGCCGGCGCTCGGGCGAGACCAACGAGGCGATGGAGCGCACCGATCGCAACGTCGCCCTGGTCGCCGCCGCCGCCGGCGAGCTCGCCGGCGCCATCGGTCAGGTCGAGGAACGCATGCTGCGCGTCGACGCGGTCTCCCGCGACGCCGTCGCCCGCGCCGAGACCACCAACGCCGTCGTCGCCAACCTGTCGCAGGCCACCCGCCGGATCGGCGAGATCGTCGGCCTGATCGAGGCCGTCGCCGGCCAGACCAACCTTCTCGCCCTCAACGCCACGATCGAGGCGGCGCGCGCCGGCGAGGCCGGGCGCGGCTTCGCCGTCGTCGCCCAGGAGGTCAAGGCGCTCGCCGCCCAGACCTCGCGCGCGACGGAAGAGATCGCCCGCCAGATCGACGCCGTCCGCACCGCCACCGATTCGGCGGTCGGCGCCATCGGCGGCATCACCGCGACGGTCGGCGAGATCGGCACCATCGTCGGTGCCGTCTCCGGCGCCATGACCGAGCAGACCGCGGCGACGCGCGAGATCAACCGCTCGATCGAGGTCACCACCCGCGACACCTCGGCGGTCGCCGACAACGTCCGTTCCGTCGACGCGGCCACCCGCCTCGCCAACGAGGCGGCGGTGTCGATGGTCTCGGCTTCCGACGAGCTGGCGGAGGCCGCCGAGCGCCTGCGCAGCGAGACCGACGCCTTCGTCGAACGCATGCGCGCCTGAGGCCCACGGGCCTCGGGATCGGCCTCAGAACAGGAAATACCGCTGCGCCATCGGCAGCACTTCGGCCGGCTCGCAGGTCAGCAGCTCGCCGTCGGCGCGGACCTCGTAGGTCTCGGGGTCGACCTCGATCACCGGCATGGCGTCGTTCAGCACCATGTCCTTCTTGCCGATCGAGCGGCAGTCCTCGACCGGTAGAACGATGCGTTCGAGCGACAGTTTCTCGGCGATGCCGCCGGTCCAGGCGGCCCGCGACACGAAGGTGATCGAGGACGCCGCCACCGCCTTGCCGAAGGCGCCGAACATCGGCCGGTAGTGGACCGGCTGCGGCGTCGGGATCGAGGCGTTGGGATCGCCCATCGGCGCCGCCACGATGGTGCCGAGCTTCAGCACCAGATCCGGCTTCACGCCGAAGAAGGCCGGCGACCACAAGACCAGATCGGCGAACTTGCCGACCTCGATCGAGCCGACGTGCTTCGACATGCCGTGCGCCACCGCCGGATTGATCGTGACCTTCGCCAGATAGCGGCGGACGCGCAGATTGTCGTTCTCGCCCGCCTCACCGGCGAGACGGCCGCGCTGGACCTTCATCTTGTGCGCCGTCTGGAAGGTGCGGATGATCACCTCGCCGATGCGGCCCATGGCCTGGCTGTCGGAGGAGATGATCGAGAAGGCGCCGAGATCGTGCAGGATGTCCTCCGCCGCGATCGTCTCGCGCCGGATGCGGCTCTCGGCGAAGGCCACGTCCTCCGGGATCGACCCGTCGAGGTGGTGGCAGACCATCAGCATGTCGAGATGTTCGTCGAGCGTGTTGCGCGTGTAGGGCCGCGTCGGGTTGGTCGACGACGGGATGACGTTGGGCAGACCGCAGACGCGGATGATGTCCGGCGCATGGCCGCCGCCGGCGCCCTCGGAGTGATAGGCGTGGATGGTGCGCCCCTCGAAGGCGGCGATCGTGTCCTCGACGAAGCCCGATTCGTTCAGCGTGTCGGTGTGGATCGCGACCTGGACGTCGTATTTGTCGGCGACCGTCAGACAGTTGCGGATCGCCGCCGGCGTCGTGCCCCAGTCCTCGTGCAGCTTGAGGCCGCAGGCGCCCGCCACCACCTGTTCGGCCAGCGCCTCGGGCAGCGAGGCGTTGCCCTTGCCGGTGAAGGCGAGGTTCATCGGGAAGGCTTCCGCCGCCTGGAACATCCGGGCGAGATGCCACGGGCCGGGGGTGCAGGTGGTCGCCGCCGTGCCGGTCGCCGGCCCGGTGCCGCCGCCGAGCATGGTGGTGACGCCCGACATCAGCGCCTCGTCGATCTGCTGCGGGGCGATGAAGTGGATGTGGGTGTCGATGCCGCCCGCCGTCAGGATCTTGCCCTCGCCGGCGATCGCCTCCGTGCCCGGACCGACGATGATCGTCACGCCCGGCTGGACATCCGGGTTACCGGCCTTGCCGATGCCGACGATGCGGCCGTCCTTGAGGCCGACGTCGGCCTTCACCACGCCGAGCTTGGCGTCGATGATCAGCGCGTTGGTGATGACCGTGTCGACCGCGCCGCCGGCGCGCGACACCTGCGACTGGCCCATGCCGTCGCGGATCACCTTGCCGCCGCCGAACTTCACCTCCTCGCCGTAGGTGGTGAAGTCCTTCTCGACCTCGACGATCAGATCGGTGTCGGCGAGGCGCACCTTGTCGCCGACCGTCGGTCCGAACATGTCGGCGTAGGCGCCGCGGTTCATCTTGAAGGACATGGGGCCATCACCTGTTTTCGACGGAAACCGAGGGAGCCGCGACGAAGCCCGTCGCGGTGAGGAGGAAGACCGAGGCGAGCGCCTCCTGGATCGTCTTGACGCCGCGCCGCGACGCCGCCCGCGCCGCCTCGGCGCCGCAGAAGGCATAGAGCGCGAAGACCGGCCACTCGAGGATCACCGCGAAGAGACCGAAGTCGGCGAGACGGATCTCCCAGCCCTCGCGCGAGCCGGCGAAGACCGAGAGCACCGCGAAGAAGAAGATCATCGTCGTCGGGTGCCGCATCTGCATCAGGAAGGCCGAGCGGAAAGTGTCGAAGCCCGAGCCGCGCTCGTGATCGCTCGGCGCCACCACGTGGACGCCGCGTCCGACCACCGCGATGCGCAGCGCCCGGGCGAGCAGCACCAAGAGGCAGGCGAGGCCGAACCATTTCGCCCCGTAGAGCAGCAGCGGCACCGTCTCCATCACCGTGAACAGCGCCGAGATCGCCAGGAAGCACCAGATGAAGTCGGCGGCGAGCACGCCGAGGATCGCCGCCTGCGCGCCGAAGAGCCCCTTGGCCATACCCTCGGCCACCACCCGCTGGACCGCCGAACCCGGCGCCAGATCGAGGAAGATGTTGGTGAGGACGAAGGCGACGAGGAACCAGATCGACATCGGGCGGTCCGTTCGCGTTGTCAGAGGGCGCCGGCGACGTCGCCGCGGAAGCCGTGGACGACGCGGGCGCCGCCGAAGGGCACCAGCCGCACCGTCCGCGTCTGACCCGGCTCGAAACGCACCGCCGTGCCGGCGGGAATGTCGAGCCGCAGCCCGCGCGCCGCGGCGCGATCGAAGGCGAGGCCCGGATTGGTCTCGGCGAAGTGATAGTGGCTGCCGACCTGAACCGGCCGGTCGCCGGTGTTGGCGACCTCGAGTTCGGTCACCGGCAGACCGGCATTGAGCTCGATCTCGCCAGCGGCGGGAATGACTTCACCGGGAATCATGGGTCTCTCCTCACTCGGCGGCGATCGGCGGACAGGGTTCGGCGCGCAGCACGCGCTTCGTCGGCGGCGGATTGTTCGCGAGCTTGCCCGCCGGGCGCACCGGGCGGCGCACCAGTTCGCCGCCGCAGTTGGGACAGACGCCCTTCAGCACCTCGTCGGCGCAGGTCGCGCACCAGGTGCATTCGAAGGAACAGATGTAGGCGGTGGCGTCCGGCGGCAGGTCGCGATCGCAGCATTCGCAGTTGGGTCTGAGTTCGAGCATGTCCCGGTCTCCTGTCTTGCGAGGGGAAGGCGCGAGCCTGACGCCCCCGCCGCCCCTCGGCTGCGACTTTCCTCACACCTCAGCGGATGGGGTGGTGGACCGTGACGAGCTTGGTGCCGTCCGGAAAGGTCGCCTCGACCTGGATGTCGTGGATCATCTCCGGCACGCCCGCCATCACCTGATCGCGGCCGATCACGTGGGCGCCGGCCTCCATCAGCTCGGCGACCGTACGACCGTCGCGCGCGCCCTCGACCACGAAGTCGGTGATCAACGCGATCGCCTCCGGATGATTGAGCTTCACGCCCCGTTCCAGCCGGCGTCGCGCCACCATCGCCGCCATCGAAATCAGCAGCTTGTCCTTTTCGCGGGGCGTCAGGTTCATCGCCGGAGGGTCCTTCGTGGGCGCCCGCCGCGTCGCGCGCGGATCGGGACTGATCGTCTTTCGGGCAGTGTCTATCGAGCGCGGTCGGTCAGCAAGACCAGACGCGCGGCATATCTGCCTGCCGAATGTGCAGAACCAGGCGGACGAGTTCGGATCGCAACACCGTCGCCGAAGCATGCGCGAGCCGCGCCACCACCAGCCCGTCGAAGGCGCTCGCCCCCGCATCGCAGGTGCCGGCCTCCAGCACCGCGCGGATGTCGTCGAGCCGCGCCTCCGCCGCCGGGTCGGCGACGACGACGGTGGCGAAGGCCCGCGCCCCGCCGCCGGTCGCCCGCCCCGCGAGGATCGCCCGCGTCGCGCCTTCGAGGCGGAACGTGTCGGCGAAGACCAGTCGACCCTCGCGGCGGATGCGCCAGCGGTCGATCAGGCGGCAGGTCTCGACCGCCTCACCCATGGCGGCGCGGCCGAGCACGATCTGTTCGACGAGCAGCGCCGTCGCCCCCGCCCCGAGCGTCACGTCGAGCCGCCGCGACAGGGCGGAGGCGTCGAACAGGATCGTCTCCTGCGGCAGCCAGTCGAGATGGCCGCCGGCCTCGACCATGATCGTGGTGTCGATCTCGCCGGAGAGCTCGCCGTCGGTCCGCGAGGTGCGATAGACCCGCTCGGCCGCCTGCGACGTCGCGACCGCCCGCGCCCCCGCGCCGATCGTCACGCCCCAGGCGATCCGATCGCCGCCGGCGATGCCGCCGCCGGTGTTGATGGCGACCGCGGTCGGCGCCTCGCCGGCCTGCGGCTTGGGGATGCGGATCTTCGCCTGCCCCTCCTGGAACAGCCGATCGAGCCGGGTGACGCCGTCGACCGCCTTGAAGGACACGCTCGCGCGTCCGCGGGCGCGCTGCAGCACGATCGGGTCTTCGACGGTCTGGGCGGGGTCTGTCATCGGCGGCTCCTCGTCTTCCCGGTTACACCGACACGCGGCCGGACGAAACCCGTGGCCTGCGCCGGTCTCGCCCGTCGGTCGCCCCGATGTCGTCGCATTTTGGCGCGACCTGTGGACGCGGTATCCTCTCGACGATGCCCGATGTCGCTCGCGCCTTGGCCCCGGCCGGCCGAATGCGTTATCGAGAGTGACGAATCCCGGATTTGCGGCCGTCGTCGCCGCCAGAAGCAGAGAGCCGTGATGAGACCCACCACGACGACCGGCGCGTCCGCCGCGGTCCCGACGCGAAAGAGCGCGCCGCGCCGCATCGCCGCCGTCGTCCTCGCCGTGCTGACGATGGGCCTCGCGATGCCCGCCGTCGCCGCGCCGAGTGCCGGCGCCTGGCTGGTCTTCGACGCCGCGAGCGGCGAGGTCGTCGCCCGCCACAACGCCGATCAGGCGTGGTATCCCGCCTCCGTCACCAAGCTGATGACGACCTGGGTGACGCTGCAGGCGATCCGCGCCGGCCGCATCACCCCGGCCTCGCTCGTCACCATGACGCCGACCGCCACCCGTCAGCCGCCGAGCAAGATGGGCTTCAACGCCGGTCAGGTGGTGACCGTCGACAACGCCCTGAAGATCATCATGGTGAAGTCGGCCAACGACGTCTCCTGGGCACTCGCCGAAGCCGTCGGCGGCTCCAAGGACGCCTTCGTCGCCGAGATGAACCGGCAGGCCCGCCTGCTCGGCATGAACGCGACCCATTTCAACAATCCGCACGGTCTGCCCGATGCCGGTCAGGTGACGACCGCCCGCGATCTCGGCCTGCTCGCCCGCGCCCTGCTGCACGAGTTCCCCGAGGCCGAGGAACTGTGGCACCTGCCGGGCATCCAGCTCGGCAACGAGGTCATCCGCAACCACAATCACCTGATCGACCACTTCCCCGGCGCCGACGGCATGAAGACCGGCTTCATCTGCTCGTCGGGCTTCAACGTGGTCGCCTCGGCGACGCGCGGCAATCGCCGGCTCGTCGCCGTGGTGCTCGGCTCGCGCTCGGCCCGCCAGCGCGCCGAACTCGCCGCCGAACTCTTCACCCGCGGCTTCGAAGGCTCGGGCGGCAGCCTCTTCGGCGGCTTCTCCGCCCACGAGACGATCGATCGCATGGCGCGCGGCGCCGAGGCCGGCAATCCGGTGCGCGACGTCAAGAAGGAGATCTGCGGGCCGAAGCGCGCCGATCCGCCGGACCCGGAAGAACTCGGCCGCATCGAGGCGAGCAATTCTCGTCAGGACCCCGGCGCGGTGATCCGCCCCGGCGCCGAGCAACGCCCGCAGCGCGTCTCCTACCTCACCGAACGTTTCGAGCCCGGCCCGCCGGTGCGCGTCTGGGTCGGCACCATCGAGGACGCCCCCGCCGGCACCTCGATGCTGGCGCTCGCCCCCGATCCCGCCAATGCCCGCGCGCTGCTCTTCGCGGTGCCGAGCGGCGGTGCCCCGACCGCCACCGCCGCCATGCCCCCCGCGGCGTCGATGGGTGCGATCCGGCCGAAGTCGACCGGCGGCCTCGAGGCGGC
>DBMN01000360.1 GCA_002298965.1 Rhizobiales bacterium UBA697
GGCGGCGAGCGGGCCGTCGCTCGAGCGCAGGCGGACGTAGAGCGGCACGAAGGCGGCGGCGAAGGCGCCCTCGGCGAAGAGCCGGCGGAAGAGATTGGGCAGGCGCAGCGCCACCACGAAGGCGTCGGCCACCGGCCCGGAGCCGAGCACGGCGGCGAGCATGCCGTCGCGCAGGAAGCCGAGGATCCGGCTCGCCAGCGTCGCGGCGCCGACGCCGAGGGCATTGCGCAGCAGTCTCATGCTCGGCACCCCGGATGCCCGACGCCCTCTCAGGCGGCGGGCTTGCGGCTGGTCTCCCGCGGCGCGCCGTCGAAGGCGCGCACGAGGTGTTCGCGGATGGTCTTCTCGCGCGAGCGGTTCTCGACCTTGTGGCCGATCAGATCGGTCACGTAGAAGACGTCGACCGCGCGCTCGCCGAAGGTCGCGACATGGGCCGAGGCGATGTTGAGGTTCAGATCCGAGATCGCCCGCGTCAGGTCGAAGAGCAGGCCCGGGCGGTCGAGGCCGGAGACCTCGATCACCGTGAAGCGGTCCGACCAGGCGTTGTTGACCATGACGTCGGTCGGGATCTGGAAGGCCTTGAGGCGGCCCTTGGCGGCGCCCTTCTTCTGCTCGACCTGTTCGGGCAGGCGCTCGGCGCCGGTCAGCGTCTTCTCGATCAGCGCGGTGATGCGCTGGCCGCGGCGGCGCTCGTCGACGTCGTCGGTGAACTCGCGGCCGACGAAGATCGTGTCGAGGGCGAGGCCGTCGGTCGTGGTGTAGATCTGCGCGTCGACGATGTTGGCGCCGGCCACGGCGCAGGCCCCGGCGATGGCCGAGAGCAGGCGGGGATGGTCGTCGGCGAGAACGGTGATCTCGGTGACGCCCTCGAAGACGTGCGGCATGACCGAGGTGGCGAGGTGCTTGCGGCCCTGCGTCGCCTCACGGATGAAGTTGGCGTGCTCGACCTTGCGGGCGACGTCGACGCGCAGCCAGTAGGGCGCGTAATGGCGCTCGACATAGGCCTGCTTCTCGATGTCGGTCCAGCCGGAGAGCCGATCGCAGAGCTCGCGCTTGGCGGCGGCGACGCGCTGGTCGCGGGTGACCTGGGAATGGCCGCCGGCGAGATAGGGCTCGGTCTCGTAGTAGAGCGTCCTGAGGAGCTGACCCTTCCAGCCGTTGAAGACGCCCGGGCCGACGGCGCGGATGTCGGCGACGGTCAGGCAGAGGAGGAGGCGCAGGCGCTCGGGGCTCTGCACGATCTCGGCGAAGGTCTCGATGGTGCGGCGATCGTTGAGATCGCGTCCCTGCGCGACCGAGCTCATCACCAGATGGTTCTCGACCAGCCAGGCGACGGTCTCGGTCTCGGCCGGCGACAGGCCGAAGCGCGGACCGACCTTGCGGGCGATCTTGGCGCCGTAGATCGAATGATCCTCGGGCCGGCCCTTGGCGATGTCGTGCAGGAAGGTCGCGAGGTAGATCACCTTGCGGTTCTGGATGCCGGGGAAGAGCTCGGTGGCGAGCGGGCATTCCTCGGCCAGCGTGCCGTTCTCCAGCGACGAGAGCTCGCCCAGCGTGCGCAGCAGATGCTCGTCGACGGTGTAGTGGTGATACATGTTGAACTGCATCATCGCCACGACCTTGCCGAACTCCGGCACGAAGCGGCCGAGCACGCCGGTCTCGTTCATCCGCCTCAGGATGCGTTCGGGCGAATGACGCGAGGCGACGATGTCGATGAAGAGGCGATTGGCGGTCTCGTCGGCGCGGACGGCCTCGTCGATCAGCGTCAGCGACCGCGTCAGCAGACGCAGCGCATCGGGGTGGAAGTCGAGGTTGTTGCGGTCGGCCTCGTGGAAGATGCGGATCAGATTGACCGGATCGCGGGCGAAGACGCCGTCGTCGGCGACGTTGATGCGGCGGTTGTCGACCACGAAGGGCTCGCCGTCGCCGGTCTTGGGCTTGCGGCGGCGGGTGAGGCGGCCGAGCAGGCGGTTGAGCGCCGGGGTCTGCTTGACGTGTTCCTCCTCGAGCGCCGAGCAGAAGATCAGCGTCAGGTCGCCGACGTCCTTGGCCACCAGGAAGTAGTGCTTCATGAAGCGCTCGACGGCGCGCATGCCGCCCTTGTCGACATAGCCGAGGCGGCCGGCGATCTCGCGCTGGAGGTCGAAGGAGAGGCGCTCCTCCGCCCGGTTGGTGGCGAAGTGCATGTGGCAGCGGATGCCCCACAGGAAGTCGTCGCAGCGCTCGAAACGGCGGTACTCCGACTGCGAGAAGACGCCCTCGCCGACCAGCTCGCGGGCATCCTTGACGCGGTAGAAGTACTTGGCGATCCAGAACAGCGTCTGGAGATCGCGCAGGCCCCCCTTGCCTTCCTTGATGTTGGGCTCGACCAGATAGCGGCTCATGCCCTGGCGCTTGTGGCGGTCGTCGCGCTCGGCGAGCTTCGCCGCGATGTAGTCGCGGCCGGTGCCCTGGACCACTTCGGCGTCGAAGCGCTTCTCGAGATCGTCGTAGAGCGGCCGGTCGCCCCAGATCCAACGCGCCTCGAGGATGGCGGTGCGGATGGTCAGGTCGGAGCGCGACAGGCGGATGCATTCGTCGACGTTGCGGGTGGCGTGGCCGACCTTCAGGCCGAGATCCCACAGCATGTAGAGAATGTATTCGACGACGCTCTCGCCCCACGGCGTCTGCTTGTAGGGCAGCAGGAACAGGAGATCGATGTCGGAGCCCGGCGCCAGCGTGGCGCGACCGTAGCCGCCGACCGCGGCGACCGACAGACGCTCGGCGGAGGACGGGTTCTTGACCGGATAGACGTGGGCGACGGCGAAGTCGTAGACGACGCGGATCAGCTCGTCCTGGACATGGGAGATCCGTTCGGCGCAGAGCACGCCGCGGCGGTCCTCCATCAGCAGCGTCTGGATCTTCGACCGCGACTCGAGCCGCGCCTCCTTGAGGATCGCCAGGACCTTGGAACGGACCTGGGGATTGCCGCCGTCGGCGCCGTCGGAGACCAGCGCGGTGAGGCGGCGGCGGAGGTCGGTGGAATCGATCAGGCCCTCGAACATCCTCGATGCGGTCATCGGCAGGCGGCGCTCCTCGTGTCGACGCGAAGCGGCCGCCTCGCGACCATCGTCGATGTGACACCTTTGCCACGGCGCGCGAGGCTTTTCCATCGCCGATCGCGCGAGCGTGCCTCCTCGAGAGGCATGCGACATCGGAAGGGGTTTACGTCCAACTACGTATTACTCTATCTAGGCCCGCCCTACGGGTTTCCACCGAGGGCGCGAGACGGGGACGGGGCGTGATCGCCCGAAGGTTCGCCAGCTCTCGCCCATCGTCGCATCCCGAGGAGGATACATCGTGCTTCAGCTCTTCATCGGCGCCGTCGTCGCCACGCTCGTCTGGATCGTCGCCACCGTGATCTTCGGCTATCCCGCCCTGATCATCGGCGCGCTGACCGGCGTCGCCGTCATGTTCGCCTTCGTCATCGCGCTGACCGGCGGCGGCCTGTTCGGCTCGAAGAGCGGCTCGGCCGGTCACTGATCGGCCCGTGACGCAGGAATCTCGAGAGGCGACCTTCGGGTCGCCTCTTTCGTTTCGGGCTCAGCCGCGGCGGCGCAGCGCCGCGAGGGCGTCCGCGAGTGCCGGGTCGGCGGGCGGGCGCGCGGTGTCGGACACCGTCAGCATGAAGGCGAAGAAGATCGCCGCCCAACGGTCGTAGGCGGCCATCAGGGCGGGCGTGACCGTCGCGCGGCCGGCGGCGTCGCGGACGAGGTAGCCGCTCTCGACGGCCAGCGTCACCACGTTGGCGACCTGCGACTTGGTCAGGCCGTAGGTCTCGGCGAGGACGCCGAGGGTCGGCAGGGGCAGACCCTCGCGGGCGTGGGCGACGACGGTGTTGAGCACCGGCCAACCGCATTCGTGGCGGAAGAAGCAGGCGAGTTCCGGCACCCGGCCGGTCAGCGGCTCGCCGGCGAGGAAGGCCTCGCCCATGGCGACCGCGACGTGTTCGACGAAGCCGGGTTCGGCGGCGATGCGCTCGGCACGACGGACGCCGGGTTCGAGCGCGTCGAGATGGACCATCACGCCGGCGAGCCAGGCCCGCACCGTCGCCATCAGCGGCGCGGTCGGCACGAAGATCGAGACGCGGCGGTCGGCGCGGCCGGCCTCGACGTCGACGAGACCCATCCGACGCATCATGTCGAGCGTGGTGCGCACCACGCGCGGGCTGCCGCCGAGGGTGCGGCGGGTCGCCTCGACCATCTCGCCGAAGGAGGCGCCGCGCTCCGGCCCGACGAGCTGGCCGCGGACATGCAGGCAGAAGCAGAGATTGACCACGCGGAAGCGGATGTCGCGGCCGAGCAGCTTGTTGAGCGGCCCCTGACCCTCGCGGCGGAAGCGGTTCATCGACGCGGTGAAGGCCGTGGTGGCGGCGGGAAAGGCGGGATCGGCGAGGAGGGCACGGGCCCGCGTCGCCAAGTGATCTTCGCCGGCGATCGCCTCGCCGGCGCCAACGACCGATCGGTCCATGTCAACCCCGTTCCCGCCCGACCGGCGAACCCCACAGAGGCCGGACGGCACCCGTCGCGACCGGCAGCGACGACGTTAACAAGGCCGATTCCGCACCGTCAAGGCGGCAGGAAACGAATTGGACACAATTCGAGACGAAAGCCGATACGACCGGCGGCGCGGGGGGGGGGGCAGGCCCGACGCGCGGTGCGTCGGGCGCGCGAGGCTCGAAGAACAAGGGCAGGGGACCGGAGTTCCGGGCGACGGCCCTTCCGGCCCCTCGCATGGCTCGGGGCGTTCG
>DBMN01000125.1 GCA_002298965.1 Rhizobiales bacterium UBA697
AGGCGCCTCATGCTGAGGAGCGGGCCAGAGGCCCGCGTCTCGAAGCATCGCGCACCGAGCCGAATCCACCGACGCGAATCGACGGGACCATTCGGACGGACGAGCGCCGCCGAACCCCTCGAGACCCGGCGGCGCGAAGACACCCGTTCAGAGCGCCGCGGCGATCGTGCCGAGATGGGCGACGAGCTTCTCGGTGTCGGCGTGGAAGAGGCGTAGGCCTTCGGCGAGCTTCTCGTTGGCCATCGGGTCGGTGGCGAGCGCCCAGCGGAACGAGGCCTCGTCGACGGCGATGCGCGCGACGTCGGACGTCGCCGCCTCGGCCGCGTCGAGGCGACGCGGCACTTCGCCTTCGGCCGCCGAGAGCTCGGCGAGCAGGGCCGGCGACACCGTCAGGCGGTCGCAACCGGCCAGCGCCTCGACCTCGCCGGCGGAGCGGAAGCTCGCGCCCATGACGACGGTCGAATAGCCGAACTTCTTGAAATAGCTCCAGATGCGGCGCACCGACAGGACGCCCGGATCGTTCTCCGGCGCGAAGGTCCGGCCCTCGGCCTTGACGTACCAGTCGAGGATGCGGCCGACGAAGGGCGAGATCAGGAAGGCGCCGGCCTCGGCGGCGGCGACCGCCTGGGGCAGGCCGAAGACCAGCGTGACGTTGGTCTGGATGCCGCGCTTCTCGAGGATCTCGGCGGCGCGGATGCCTTCCCAGGTGGCGGCGAGCTTGATCAGGATGCGGCCGCGCGGCACGCCGGCGGCCTCGTAGAGGGCGATCAGGCGCTCGGCGGCGGCGACGGAGGCCGTCGTGTCGAAGGAGAGGCGCGCCGGCACCTCGGTCGAGACGCGGCCGGGGACGATCGCCGAGAGTTCGCGGCCGATGGCGACGGTCAGATACTCGACGGCGCGCTCGAGCGGCGCATCGCCGCCTTCGGCGACGGCGCGGGCGACGGCGTCGCGCACCAGTTCGGCATTGGTCGGCAGCAGAGCCGCCTTGAGCACCAGCGAGGGATTGGTGGTGCAGTCTTGCGGCGCATGGGCGCGGATCGCCTCGACGTCGCCGCTGTCGGCGACGATGACGGTGGAACGGCGCAGGGATTCGAGCTTGGTCACGGGTCTTGCTCTTCTCTTCGGGTTCTTCTTGTCGGGCTCGCATCGCCGCCGGCGACGCGGGAACCTTGCGCGGCCCTCGCCACGGCCGGTTCGACCCTTCGGCGAGAGCATAACCACGAAATCGGAAAGGACACCCCTCCCGATGATGTCCGAGTTTCGTGCAATTTCTTTCGCAACGCTATCCGGAGAACCCCTCCCGTGGGTTCGAAGGTCGGTACTTTGTCGCATATCCCCTCGGAATCATTCGAAGGAACGGTCGGACGATAATTCAGAAATTTCTTGCAGTCACGCTGTGATTCCTGCTTTTCCATGGAACATCCTGCTGATCGCCTCGCGCGGGCGAGCCTCGCGTCGGGACGTCTCGACGCCGGCCGCGCGACATGCGACTTTCGTCCAATGGGGCGCCGACGATTGGGGAAGGACGAGACTTCATGACGGGTAAGACGATCAGACTGGTGGCGCTCGATCTCGACGGCACCTCGCTCGACGGCGCCGGACGGTTCCGCGACAGCACGCGTGAAGCCGTGGCACGGGCGCGCGCGGCGGGGGTCGAGGTGGTGGTGGTGACCGGCCGCCATCACGTGCTGACGCGGCCGCTCCATGCCGAGCTCGGGCTCGACAATCCGGCGATCTGCTGCAACGGCACCTATGTCTGGGACTTCGCCGAAGGCCGGCCGGTGGTCGGCGAGCCGATGGCCAAGGATCAGGCGCGGCGGATGGTGGCGCTGTGCCGTCGCCACGGCGTCCACATGCTGGTCTATCTGCGCGACGCCATGACCTACGAGGTGGCGACGCCGCATCTCGACGGGCTCTCCGCCTGGGCTTCGAGCTTCCCCGAGCCGATCCGGCCGCGGCTCGAGCAGATCCCCGACTTCGAGGCGGCGATCGCCGCGGCGCCGCTGGTCTGGAAGGTCGTCGTCTCGTCGCCCGATCCCGACGTGCTCGCCGCGTGGCGGGCGGAGGCCGGGACCTTCGACGGCTTCAACATCGAGGCGTCGTGGATCGACCGATACGACGTGATGGTGTCGGGCGCCTCCAAGGGGCCGCGGCTCATCGAATGGGCCGCCGCCAAGGGCATCGCCGCCGACGAGATCCTCGCCTTCGGCGACAATCTCAACGACGTGACGATGATCTCGGCCGTCGGCCACGGCGTCGCCATGGGCAATGCCGCCGACGGCCTCAAGGCGGTGGCCGACGAGATCATCGGCGACAACGACGGCGACGACATCGCCGCGGTGATGAAGCGGATGATCGCCTGAGGCTCAGAGCTTCGTGCGCTTGAAGATCGGCTCGGGCAGGGCGCGGATGATGGTCATCACCCAGCGCCAGACGCCCTTGACCCAGACGACGTCGCGCTTCTTCTCGACCGCCGCGAGGATCGCCGCCCCGACCATGTCGGGTTCGGCGGTCAACGCGCCGGGCAGCTCCAGATGCGCCGTCATCTTGGTGCGCACGAAGCCGGGCTGGACCGAGACGACGTGGACGCCGGCCCGGAAGCACCGATTGCGGAGCCCCGAGAGGAAGGCGGTGAAGCCCGCCTTCGCCGCGCCGTAGACGTAGTTCGAGGCCCGTCCCCGCTCGCCGGCGACCGAGGAGACGCCGACGATCGTGCCCGAGCCGCGCGCCACCATGCGCTCGGCGAAGAGGCCGAGGATCAGCGCCGGGCCTTCGAAATTGGTGCGGAGAACCAGGCTCGCATGGTCGAGATCGGTCTCGGCGCGGCGCTGGTCGCCGAGCAGGCCGACGGTCGAGACGACCGCGTCCGGCAGCGGCGCGAGCGCGTCGACGAAGCCGGCGAAGGATCCGGTGTCGAGCGCATCGAAGCGCAGCGTAGCGACCTCCGTTCCGGTCCGCGTGGCGACGTCGGCGGCGTCGCGGGAAAGCGCCTGCGGATCACGGGCGGCGAGCGTCACGCGCCAGCCGGCACGGGCGAAGGCGATCGCCGCGGCGCGGCCGATGTCGGAAGTGCCGCCGAGGATCAGGACGGATTGCGGTTCGGTCATCGCGGATCTCACAGGCCGAGGCGGAGGGATTGGCGCGACGCGACGCGGCCGGTCGGGTCGAGGCTGCGCCGGAGCGCGCGGAAACGATCGACGGCCGCACCGTAGCCGGCCTCGAAGGTGGCGCGCGACTGGCGGGCGTCCTTGGCGAGGTAGAGCCGGCCGCCGGCCTTCACCACGATCGCGTCGAGCTCCTCGAGGAAGTCGAGGAGGCCGGGCGTCACGGGGAAGTCGAGCGCCAGCGTCCAGCCTTCGAGCGGGAAGGAGAGCAGACCGTTCGCCCGGCCGAGCTTCTTCAGCACCGCGAGGAAGGAGGCGTCACCGCGCGCCGCGATGCGGTCGAGCATCTCGGCCAAGGCCGCGGGGCCGGTCGCCGTCGGCAGCACGCACTGGTGCTGGACGAAGCCGCGCCGACCGTAGATGCGGTTCCAGTCGCCGACGCCGTCGAGCGGGAAGAAATAGGGTCCGGCCGCCACGGTGAAGGGCGCCCCCGCCTTGCGGGCGCCGAGGCGGAAATAGGCCTCGTTGAAGGCGGCGACGCTCCAGTGCGCCAACGCGAAGCCGGGTGCGTCGATCGGCACGGCGAGGCGAGGCGCCGGGATCGGCGGGAAGGGATTGCGCGCGGCGGAGCCGTCGAGATCGGCGCGGGTGGCGTGTTCGCCGAGGAAGACGAGTGAGCGGCCGAGCGCCGCGCCGCGGGCGACGCAGTCGATCCAGGCGACCGAATAGGTCGTGGCGTCGGCCCCGTCGAGGGTGGCGATCGCGGCGGCGAGATCCTGCGCCACCACCGTCGTCTGGCGGATCCAGCCGGTCTCGACGCGACGCAGGCGGATCGTCGCCTCGAGGATGGTGCCGGTCAGCCCCATGCCGCCGACGGTCGCAGCGAAGAGTTCGGCGTTCTCCTCGCGCGAACAGGTCAGGACGTCGCCACTCGCCGTCGCCAGCACCAGCGAGACGAGGTGATCGCCGAAGCCGCCGTCGCGGTGATGGTTCTTGCCGTGGACGTCGGCGGCGATCGCCCCGCCGATGGTGACGAGGCGGGTGCCGGGCACCACGACGGGAAAGAAGCCGCGTGGGCCGAAGGCGTCGACGACGTCGGAGAGGAGGACGCCGGCCTCGAGCGTCAGCAGCCCGGTCGCGGCGTCGAAGGCGATCATGCGATCGAGGCCGCGGGCGGAGAGCGTCGCCCTCGCGCCGATCGCGGCATCGCCGTAGGCACGGCCGTTGCCGCGCGCCACTACGCCCTCGGTCGCGGCGAGCGCGGCGCGGGCATCCTCGCGGCGGGCGGGGGCGAGCCATTCGCTCTCCACCACCGGCCAGCGGCCCCAACCGGAAAGGCGGCGCATCATGACGACCTCCCGAAGACCCAGTGCTTGTCCATCAGGTACTTGATCCAGTTGCCGAGCGCGAGGCCGACGGCGGCGCCGGCGTATTTCGCCTCGACGGTCTGCCACAGGTGCCAGGCGCCGAGTTCGATCGCCCAGAAGAGCAGGGTCGTGCCGACGCCGAAGAGGCCGTAGACGGTGATCTTGCGCAGCTCGGCGGCGTGGCTCTCCCAGGCGTCGAAGAAGATGAAGCGCTTCTCGAGCAGGTATTTGACGAAGAAGCCGACGCCGGTGCCGGCGAGGACCGAGACCATCAGCGGCCAGGCCGGGCCGATCCGCACCGTCGCCTCCTGGGCGCCGAGATTGGCGAGGCCGGCGATCCCCGCGAAGAGCACGTAGCGCACGAAGACCGCATGGGCGGCGAGGAAGGGGCGGGTCGCCGCCTCACCGGCTTCGGTCGTCTCGCGCTCGGTCGCTTCGCTCATGTCGGCCTCCTCACACCACCGCCGCGACGACGATCGCGCCGATCAGCGCGAAGGCGAGGAGGCTGTTGCGATCCTTCAGGGCGAAGAGGATCGGGTCGTCGGCCATCTCGCGACGATGGGCGAGCATCAGGGCGCGACCGAGCCAGTACATCAGGATCGGGCAGACGAGCCAGAGCAGCGACGGGTGGCGATAGAGCCGATGCACCGTCTCGGAGGAGACCCAGAGGGCGAAGACGGTGACGGCATTGAAGGCGGCGGCGGCGGCGAGCGCCGAGACGACGGGCAGATCGGCCTTGCGCCAGTCGCGGTTCTCCGGGTCCGGCAGGTCGCCGTCGATGCGGGCGGCGAGTTCGACGTAGCGCTTGATCAGGGCGAGCGCGGTGAAGACGAACATCGAGAAGCCGAGCAGCCATTCCGACACCGGCACGCCGATCGCCACCGCGCCGCCGATGACGCGGAACGTGTAGAGCCCGGCGAGCGCCAGCACGTCGACCAGCATCTTGCGCTTGAGCCAGAAGGAATAGGCCGTGGTCACCGCCAGATAGACGGCGATCACCCCGGCGAAGAACGGCGAGACCATCGCCGCGGCCAGGAGCGCCGCGACGACGAGCAGCGCGGCGGCCGGCAGGGCGGCGAGGATCGGCACGCGGCCGGCGGCGAGCGGTCGGCTCTTCTTGGTCGGGTGGCCGCGATCGGCCGAGAGGTCGACGAGGTCGTTGAAGACGTAGACGGCCGAGGCGGCGAAGGAGAAGGCGAGGAAGGCGACGATCGCCTCGACGAGCGCCGTCGCGCCGAACTTCTGCGCCGTGATCAGCGGCAGGAAGACCAGCGCATTCTTCACCCACTGGTGCGGCCGGAAGAGCGCGATCCAGGCCTTCGCCCGGCCGGGCAGCGGCGGCACGATGGTCACGTCGGGACGCGTCAGGGCGAGGCGGGCGCGGGTGGCGCGCGACGGTTCGACGGCGATGCCGCGGCGGCAGACCGCCCAGACCGGCAGATCGACCGCACCGTCGCCGACATAGTCGAAGCCTTTCTCGCCGAAGGTCTCGACCAGCCGGCGGGCCTTCGCCTCGCCGGTCAGGTTGACCGTGTCGTCGGAGGCGAGCCAGCCGTCGAGGCCGAGATGGGCGGCGACCGCGGCGACGTGACGTTCGTTGGAACCGGAGGCGAGCCAGACCGGCCGGCCGGCGCCGCGCGCCGCCTCGATCATCGCCAGCACGCGGACGTCCCAGGGCAGACGCGTCGGATCGACCGGGGTGGCGGCGGCGATCGTCGCCTTCAAGGCCGCCTTGCCGCGGCGGGCGGCGGCGATCAGGCCGCCGATCCGGCCGGGGTGGGCGGCGACATGGGTGGCCGCGGCCTCGACCAGCAGATCGGAGGCGACGAGCGTGCCGTCGAGATCGAGGACCAGCGGGATCGGCGCGGCCGCCGCCACGGGGTCTTCGACTGGGTCGCTCATGCGGATCTCCGGGCAACGATGCGTCGGGCCGCGACGCGGGCGCAGCGACCGATTCGCGATCCTAGCACCGCATCTGCCGGGCGGCACCTCGTCGGCGTGCCGCGCCCGACTGCAACCGGCGCCAGCCGAGCCGCGCCGCTCCCCTCCGAACGGCGACTGTCGCCGGCGCGGCGTTCGTGACAGGGTGGCGCCGCTCGTCGGAACCTCCGCTCGATGGAGCCGCGCATGTCCTCCACCCACCAGATCGCCATCGGCAGCATCGTCGTCGGCCTCGTGGTGCTCGGGCTGAAACTGGTCGCCTGGGCGGTCACCGGATCGGTGGCGCTGCTCTCCGACGGGCTCGAGAGCATCGTCAACGTCGCCACCGCGATCGCCGCACTGGTGGCGATCCGCATCGCCGCGCGTCCGGCCGACGCCCGCCACCCCTACGGTCACCACAAGGCCGAGTTCTTCTCCGCCGCGCTCGAAGGCGCGATGATCGTCGTCGCCGCGGCGCTGATCTTCCGCGAGGCCTGGGCCGGGATCCTGGCGCCGCGCGCCATCGACGCGCCGTTCGAGGGCCTGGCGATCAACGGTCTGGCGAGCGTGATCAACGCGGTCTGGTGCCGGGTGCTGATCGTGCGCGGCCGGCGACTGCGTTCGCCGGCGCTGGTGGCGGACGGCCATCATCTCCTCTCCGACGTCGTCTCCTCGGTCGGCGTGGCGGTGGGCGTCGGACTGGCGGTCGTGACCGGCTGGATGATCCTCGATCCGCTGCTCGCCGCGGCGGTGGCGGTCAACATCCTGTGGTCGGGCTGGAAGGTGATGCGGGATTCGCTCTCCGGCCTGATGGACGAGGCGGTCGGCGACGACATTCTGGCGAAGATCGCCGAGATCATCGCCGTCGAGGCGACCGGCGCGCTCGAGGCCCATGCCCTGCGCACGCGGCACGCCGGCCGCGCCGTCTTCGTCGATTTCCATCTGGTGGTGCCGGGCGACATGGCGGTGCGCGAGGCGCACGCGATCTGTGATCGCATCGAGGCGGCGCTGGCGGCGGCGATCGAGGACGCGATCGTCACCATCCACCTCGAGCCCGAGGGCGAGGCCGAACACCGCGGCGTCCTCGTCCTCTGACGAGCGGCGCCTCGTCACTCCGTCGTACGTAGATCGACGCCGATTGACTCTCTCCCACTGAAATGTCGTCAGTGACGCGGGGCAAGGGGAGACTGTTCTTGCGAAGGTTGCGCAACACCTTCGAAGCACTTCTGATCGTACTGGCGCTGATCGTGCAGATCCTGGCGCCGGTCGGCTCCAGCGCGGCCAGCGTCCGCCTCGCCTTCGATCCCCTCGTCGACATCATCGTCTGCGCCCAGGACCAGGAGGCGGTCGAACGTCGCGACGCGACGAACCCGGCGGCTCTCCATCACGGCGACGCCTGCGGCCTGTGTCGGCTCGCCGCGCCCGGCGGCTTCGCCCCGCCGGTCGAGATCGGCCTCGCCCCGCCGCCGGTCGAACGGTTCCGGCCGGCCGAATGGCGCATCGCCGTCGAGGCGATCGTCCTGCCGCGCCTCCTCGACCGCATCCGCGCCCGCGCGCCCCCTTCCCTCTCCCGAGACGACGTCCGAACCGGCGCGATCCTCCTCGCCGCCTGATCTCGTCCACGAGGCGCCTCGACGCGCCTTCGGGAGAAGAAACCATGCAGTCCATCCCCACTCTCGCGAGGGGCTCCGGCCTCGTCGCGCTCGCGCTCGTGCTCGCGTCCTCGACGGCGCTGGCCGAGCCGGCCAAGAAGCAGAAGAAGGCGAAGACGCCGCCGCAGGAACAGGGCCAGACGGTCGACGCGCCGCTGCCGGAGGTCGTGGTCTCGGCCGACCGACCGCAGCGCAACGCCGCCACCACCGACGGCACCGGCTCCTACACCTCCGGCGCCGTGACCACCGCCGGCAAGATCCCGACGAAGCGCATCGACGTGCCGAACTCGGTGTCGGTGATGACGCGCCAGCAGATCGAGGACCAGAATCTGACGACCGTCGATCAGGCCCTCGCCCGCACGCCCGGCGTGACGATGATCTCGAACGACTCGTCGCAGAGCCAGTACTACGTCCGCGGCTATTCGCCGGAGGCGATGGTCGACGGCGCCCCCGCACTCTCGGGCTTCGGCGGCTGGCAGCAGTTCGACACGGCGATCTACGACCGGCTCGAGGTGCTCAAGGGACCGACCGGCCTGCTGATGGGCCAGGGCAGCCCGGGCGGCGTGGTGAACTTCGTCAAGAAGACGCCGAAGGACGTCTTCGGCGCCTCGCTCATCACCAGCTACGGCTCGTGGGCCAACAAGCGCGCCGAGCTCGACGTCACCGGCCCGCTCGGCGAGGAGAAGCGCATCCGTTGGCGCGGCGTGCTCGCCGGCACCGACCGCGGCTACTACTTCGACCGCGCCCACGACACCAAATGGGTCGGCTTCGGCACGGTCGAGATCGATCTGACCGACAAGACGCTGCTGACCGTCTCCGCCGTCCATCAGGACGACCATGCGCCGGCCTTCTCCGGTCTTCCGGCCGACAAGGCGACCGGCGCCTTCATCGACGTGCCGCGCTCGACCAACCCCTACCCGTCGTGGTCGCGCAATCTGTGGCTCACCGACGAATATGCCGCGTCGCTCGAACACCGCTTCGACAACGGCTGGGTGGCCAAGGCCTCCTACACCACGCGGCGCCAGCACTTCGACTTCAAGGACGCCTACCCTTGGGAGGGCATCGATGCCGCCGGAAACGTCGAATACGTGCGCCGCTGGTGGCTCTACGACTACGAGCGCAACTCGGCCGATGCCTTCGTGCGCGGGCCGATCGAGCTGTTCGGCCGCACCCACGAGATCCTGCTCGGCACCAACTACGCCTTCTGGGGCAACGAGGGTGTCGGCCAGAACTTCAACGGCGCGATCGGCTCGGCGACGCCGCGCGTCACCGGCAACATCTTCAATCCCGACGCCACCGTTCCCGAACCGGCCTTCGTCTTCAATTCCGGTTCGCGCAACGAGCAGAAGCAGATCGGCATCTACGGCCAGGGCAAGATCAAGATCTTCGATCCGCTGACGCTGATCGTCGGTTCGCGCGTCTCCTGGTACGACTCGCGTTCGCGCACCATCCCGCCGGGCGCCGCGACCGGCTGGTCTCAGGGCTCCAAGGCCGACGGCCGGCTGTCCCCCTATGCCGGTCTCGTCTACGAGATCGTCAAGGGCATCAACGCCTACGCCAGCTACGCCGACATCTTCGTGCCGACCACGTCCAAGAAGTGGGACGGCGGCGCCGGCACGATCCTCGATCCGCGCACCGGCGCGCAATACGAGGTCGGCCTCAAGGGCGAGTTCTTCGGCGGCAAACTGCAGACCTCGGCGGCGGCCTTCTACATCGACGACTACAATCGGACGATGTCGGACCTCAACCACCCGGGCTTCTACCTCCCCGCCGGCAAGGCCAAGAGCGAGGGCGTCGAACTCGAGGTGACCGGCGAGGCACTGCCCGGCTGGCAGATCGCCACCGGCTACACCTACAACCACACCAAGGTCCTGACGGCGGCCCCGAACACCGGCAATCCGATCACCACCTGGCAGCCGAAGCATTCGTTCAAACTGTGGACCCAGTACACCGTCCAGGACGGGCGTTGGGCCGGCGTCTTCGGCGGTCTCGGCCTGCAGGCCTATTCGGATTCCGGCAACGGCAATCCGCCGGTGCGCGTCCAGAACCCCTACACGGTCGTCGATCTCCAGGCCGGCTACGAGATCAACAAGCACCTGAAGGCGACTTTCGCCGTCAACAACGTGTTCGACACCGTCTATCGCACCCGCATCGGCGGCACGAACACCTACAACACCTACGGCGATCCGAGGAACTTCCTCGTGACGCTGAAGGCGACGTTCTGAGCCTCGTCGGGAGGGCTCGGGCCCTCCCGCCTCCCCTCTTTCCTCCGAGGACATCATGACGACATCTCCCGATCGCCGCGCCGTGCTCGGCGCCGCAGCCCTCGCCGCGCTCTTCGCCGCCCGCCCCGCGAGCGCCGAGGACAAGCCCGCCGCCCCGGTGGCTCCCGCACCAGCCCCGGCCGCCCAGACGCCGTGGGAATGGACCGCCGCCAACGGGCCGCTGCGCGGTCTGCCCAAGGATCCCGATCCGCAGACGAACGAGTTCGAGAAGCAGCCGCGGTGTCGTTACTGCGGCATGGACCGGCGCAAGTTCTCGCACAGCCGTCATCTCGTCTCCTACGAGGACGACGGCATGGACGGGACCTGCTCGCTGCGCTGTCTGGCGGTCGGCCTGTCGCTCGGCATCAATGCCGACATCCGCGGGATGTGGGTCGGCGATGCCGGGTCGGACGACGAGGTCAAGCCGCTCGTGCCCGTCGACAAGGCCTTCTACGTGCTCGATCCCTCGCGCCCGGGCACGATGACGCGGGTCTCCAACTTCGCCTATGCCGACCGCGCCAAGGCGGATGCCGCCGCCTCGAGCGAACTCGCCAAGACCGCCGGCGCCCGCGTCGTGCGGTTCGAGGAGGCGCTGAAGAACGCCCATCTGGTGATGGCCGAGGACAACGCGACGAACCGTCGCTGGCGGGCGGAAATGCGGCGCCGGTCGGAGAAACTGAAGCAGGAGCTGACCGGGCAGGCGCCGGTCAAGGCGCCGTGACGGTACGATCGTCCCGGCATCATTGACCATGATCAAGGCGCAGATATCAGCAAAGCGCGATGGATCGACCGTAGACACGTCCCTCGCGGGAGATCGCATGACCGAAGAGAGAGCCCCGTCGTCGCGCGCGTTTCGGAACGCTCGTCCGACGCTGTGGCTCGCCGTCTTCGCCATGCTGTTCCAGGTCCTGCTGACCGCCGACCATCTCGGCGCCACGGCGGCCTCGGCGATCTCCGCCGACGTCGCCGCCGCGGGCATTCTCTCGCTCTGCCACGGCGAGGCCGGCGATCGCTCTTCGCCGATCGACACCGTCGACGATCTCTGCGTGCTCTGCGCCTCGGCGGCGGTGACCGGCAGCGGTCCGGCACCGCAGGGGCCGGTCGTCGTCGGCCCGGCGGTCGCCGCCGAGGCCCGGGTCTCCGAGACCGTCGTCGCCTTCCTGGTGTCGCGGCCGGCGTCGCGTTTCGGCGTCGTCCGCGGGCCTCCGCTCTCCCTTCGCGCCTGATCGACCGAAGACACGACGACGCCGGCGCAGACCGTGTCGCGTCGTGTCTCCTCACAGCCCATGCACGAAGGAAGCAATCCATGACCGATTTCCCGATCGATCGCCGCGCGCTGGTCGCCGGCGCCGCCCTCGCCTCGCTCTTCGCCACGCAGGCGGGCGCCCAAGATCAGCCGATGGCACCCTGGGCCTGGACCGACGCCAACGGCCTGATCAAGGACCTGCCGAAGGACAAGGACCCGACCACCGACGACACCAAGAAGTTCCCGCGCTGCCGCTACTGCGGCATGGTGCGCGCCAAGTTCTCGGCGACCCGCCACCTCATCCACTACGAGGACGACGCGGTCGACGGCACCTGCTCGCTGCACTGCGCGGCGATCGGCCTGTCGCTCAACATGGACAAGGGTCCGAAGGCGATCTGGGCGGGCGATGCCGGTGCCGACGGCGAGATCAAGCCGCTCGTCAACGTCGACAAGGCCTTCTACGTCGTCGATCCCTCCAAGCCCGGCACGATGACGCGCGTGTCGAACGCGGCCTATGCCGACAAGGCGAAGGCGGAGGCCGCCGCCAAGGCGGAAGCCTCGGCCAAGGCCGGCGCCGAGGTCGTCGACTTCAACGGCGCGCTGCGCAAGGCCTATCTGGTGATGGCCGACGACACGATCATGCTGCGCACCCGCCGCGGCGAGATGCGCAAGAAGGCCGCCAATCCGCAGTGATCGGCCACGGCATCCCGGTCGGGCGCACGCCCGACCGGGACCGCCCGGAGACATGCCATGATCCGACATCGTCGTCCCGCCCGCCTCGACCGCCGCGCCTTCGTCGCCGGCCTCGCGACCTTCGTGTGCCTGCCCGTCGCGGAGGCCGCCGACGCCGACAAGGCCGCCGCCGTCGACCTGCCCAAACCGGGCGAGCGCGACGTCTGCCCGGTCTGCGGCATGTTCGTCGCCAAATACCCCTATTGGATCGCCTCGGCTCGCTTCCGCGACGGCCACATGGAGCATTTCGACGGGGCGAAGGACCTCTTCAAATATCTCCGCGACGTCGGCCACTGGTCGCCCGGCCGCAAGGCGGAGGAGATCGAGGCGGTGGGCGTCACCGCCTATTACGAGGGCAGCCTCGTCGCCGCCGAGACCGCCTGGTACGTGATCGGCTCGGACGTGCTCGGCCCGATGGGCCACGAACTGGTGCCCCTCGCCAGCAAGACCGACGCCGAGGAGTTCCTCGCCGACCACAAGGGCCGGCGCATCCTGCGGGCGCCCGACGCGACGCTCGCCCTCCTCGCCGCCCTCGACGACGGACGTTTCGAATGACGACGTCCCCTCCCCACCCACCGCGGCGCCCGCGCGGCTCGACGATGGCGGCCCTCCTCTTCGGCGGGCTCCTCCTCGTCGGCGCGGCGCTGGTCGCGGCGGTCGTCGTGCGCGACGATCCGGCCGGGCGGCGGGCACGGGCCTCGGCGATCGCCGCGGAACTCGCCCTGTCGGACCCGGCGCTCTTCACCGAGGCGCGCTACACCCGCCATCCGTCGCTCGCCGACATCCATTCGGCGTTCCAGGACGGGCCGGCGAGCCTCGATCATTTCCCCACCGCCTCGCTCGTCGTCGCGCCGCGCGCCTTCCCCGCCGGCCGGCTCGAAGCCGGGCAGGAGTGACCCATGCGCGCCGCCTTCGAACGCCGCCGCCAACTCCTCGACTTCGCCGTGCGCTCGCTGCTGCGCCGACCGACCAAGAACATCGGCCTGGTGGCGATCTACGCGCTGGTCGTCTTCCTGCTCGGCTCGGTGATGCTGTTCGGCTCGGCGGTGCGCCGCGAGGCCTCAGCCCAGCTCGCGAGCGGGCCGGAGATCACCGCCCAGGCGATGGTGATGGGCCGCCACGATCTGACGCGGACGGACGAGGTCGCCGCACTCGGCACGCTGCGCGGCGTCCGCCGCATCGAGCCGCGGCTGTGGGGTCATCTGTGGGACAGCGCCGGCGCCGCCAACTACACGCTGATGGTGCCGCCGCGGTCCGACGGCGCGCTGAAGGTCTCCAAGGGCGAGACGATCGTCGGCGAGGGCGTGGCGCGGGCGCGTCGGCTCGAGGTCGGCAAGCCGCTCTTCTTCGTCTCGCCTGCCGGCAAGTTCCTGCGCAGCCGGGTCAAGGCGATCCTGCCGTCGGACTCGGCGCTGGTCTCCTCCGATCTGGTGCTGATCGAGGAGAGCGACTTCCGCGCCTTTTTCGAACTGCCCCCCGACGTGTGGACCGACGTGGCGATCACCGTCGCCAACCCGCGCGAGGTCAAGACCATCGCCGAGAAGGCCGGCATCAAGCTGCCGCGCCACCGTTTCGTCACCCGCGACGACATGGGCCGCAGCGTCGAGGCGCTGTTCTCGTGGCGCGAGGGGCTGACGCTGGCGCTGCTCGCGGGCGCGCTGATCGCCTTCGCGCTGCTCGCCTTCGACCGCGCCTCCGGCCTCTCGGCGGAGGAGAAGCGCGAGATCGGCATCCTCAAGGCGATCGGCTGGGAGACGCGCGACGTCGTCGCCGTGCGGCTGACGGAAGGCGCGCTGATCTCCGGCCTCGCCTTCGTCCTCGGGATGATCG
The DNA here is from genome assembly GCA_002298965.1 of Rhizobiales bacterium UBA697. Lineage (GTDB taxonomy): Bacteria > Pseudomonadota > Alphaproteobacteria > Rhizobiales > Ancalomicrobiaceae > Pinisolibacter. Next base: position 14,116 of record DBMN01000125.1, read on the forward strand.
GGGCCTGGCTGCACGTCTTCTTCTTTTCGGCCGGGCTCTTCGCCCCGGTCCTGACCGGCTGGGCGACGCTCTACCCGCGCTTTGCCCTGTCGCCGAGCGTCGACGCGCTCGAGGTCTTCACCCTCGCGATGCTGACGGTGGTGCCCTACATGGCGGCGATCCTCGTTCCGGTGTGGAAGACGGCGTCGGCCGATCCCGACGCGGTGATGCGGTGAGGCGGCGATGATCCAGCTCGAAGACGTCACCAAGCTGCACAATCAGGGCCGTCACGACGAGGTCGTCGCCGTCGGCGGCGTCGACCTCGCCATCGACGACGGCCGCATCACCGTCCTGCGCGGGCCGTCGGGCTCGGGCAAGACGACGCTTCTCACCGTGATCGGATGTCTCGCCCGGCCGACCACCGGCCGCGTCCGCATCGACGGCGAAGTGGTCTCCGGTCTGCCCGAGCGTTTCCTGACGGAAGTTCGCCGGCGTACTTTCGGCTTCGTCTTCCAGCGCTTCAATCTGGTGCGCGGGCTCTCGGCGCTCGACAACGTCGTGCTGCCGGCGGTGCCGATGGGGTTGCCCCATCGCGCCCTCGAAGAGCGCGCCTTCGGACTGCTCGACCAGTTCGGCCTCGCCGACCGGGCGCGGCTGTCGGTCGAGCATCTCTCGGGCGGCGAGGCGCAGCGCGTCGCCATCGCGCGCGCCCTGATCAACGATCCCGCCGTCATCGTCGCCGACGAGCCGACCGCCAGTCTCGACGCCGAGCGGGTGGCGCAGTTCCTCGTCATCGCCGACGCGTTGAAGCGGGCCGGCAAGACGGTGCTGATCACCAGCCACGACCCCCGCATCACCGAGGCGGGGATCGTCGACCGGCTGGTGACGATGATCGACGGGCGGATCGACGAGGATGGCGAAAGCGCGGGGGAGGAAGACATCCCATGATCTTCCACCCGCCGATCCTGGCGCTGATCCTCGCCTCGACGCTCGCCGGCCTGGTGCTGCTCGGCGCGGCGGTCTTCGCGCTGCGCCTCCTCGCCCATTGGGACGCGACGAGCGGATCGCAGCGTCAGATCGGGCTCGAGAAGACGACCGGCCTCGTCTCCACCGTCGTCGCCTTCGTGCTGGCGCTCGAGGCGGCGAGCCTGATCCTCTTCGCCTTCAACGCCGACCGCATGGCACCGCTCTTCGTCGGCGCCATGTGCGCGGTCGGCACGCTCAACGCCAGCGTCTGGGGCTTTCCGGCGCTGTGGGCGAAGATCGTGGTGTTCTTCGCCGCCTTCGTCTGGCTCGCCGTCGACCGCGCCGACGCCGCGACCCGCGACCGGGCGCTGGTCCGGCAGAAACACGTCGGCCTGCTCGTGCTGGCGCCGCTGGTGCTGGCGGAAGGCGGCATCGAACTCGCCTATTTCCTCGATCTCAGGGCCGACACGATCACTTCGTGCTGCGGCAAGCTCTTCGGCGAGGGCAAGGCGGATGTCGGCGGCGATCTCGCCTCGCTGCCGCCGCTCCAGGCGATGATCGCCCTCGGCGTCGGTCTCGCGGTCTCCGGCGGGGCGGGGCTCGCGGCGCTCCGGTGGCGGCGCGCGGCCCTCCTCCTCGGGCCGGCGTCGCTCGCGGTCTTCGGGCTGGCGCTGACGGCGATCGTCTCGGCGATCGCGCCCTGGGTCTACGAGCAGCCGCATCACCATTGCCCCTTCTGCATCCTGAAGCGGGAATACGGCCACGTCGGCTTCGCGCTCTATCTGCCGCTCTTCGCGACGACCGGCGCGGGGCTCTCTGCGAGCGTGCTCGCGGCCTTCCGTGGACGGCTGACGCGGACGGGGCCGGCCGATCCGGCGCGCTGGGCGATCGTCACGATGCTCGTCGGCGATCTCCTCTTCGCCGCCGTCGCCGTGGTGCTGGTGGCGCGGTCGCATCTCGTGCTGATCGGCTGAAGCGCGGCGTTTTCGGCTTGCCGCGACCGGAGGGGCGTGCGACAGACGCCGCTTCTCCAGCCGGAAACCGCCCGCGCCATGATCCGCATCGACTCCGTCTCCAAGCAGAACAGCCACCAGCTCCTCTTCGTCGAGGCCTCCGCCGCGCTCCTTCGGGGCGAGAAGGTCGGCCTCGTCGGACCGAACGGGGCGGGCAAGTCGACGCTCTTCCGCATGATGACCGGCCGCGAGATCCCCGACGAGGGCCAGGTTCTGGTCGATCGCGGCATCACCATCGGCTATTTCGATCAGGACGTCGGCGAGATGTCCGGTCACTCGGCGGTCGCCGAGGTGATGAACGGCGCCGGCCCGGTCTCCGAGATCGCCGCCGAGCTCCATGCGCTCGAACAGGCGATGGCCGATCCCGAGCGGCTCGACGAGATCGACGCGCTGGTCGAGGCCTATGGCGAGGTGCAGCACCGCTTCGAGGAACTCGACGGCTATGCGCTCGAGGGCCGGGCGCGCGAGGTGCTCGCCGGTCTCTCGTTCTCGCAGGAGATGATGGACGGCGACGTCGGCCGGCTCTCGGGCGGCTGGAAGATGCGCGTGGCGCTCGCCCGCATCCTTCTCATGAAGCCCGACGTGATGCTGCTCGACGAGCCGTCGAACCATCTCGACATCGAGAGCCTGATCTGGCTCGAGCAGTTCCTGCGCGGCTACGAAGGCGCGCTGATGATGACGTCGCACGACCGCGCCTTCATGAACCGGATCGTCAACCGCATCCTCGAGATCGACGGCGGCCAGCTGACCTCCTATTCCGGCGACTACGAGTTCTACGAGACGCAGCGGGCGCTGTCGGAGAAGCAGCAGCAGGCCCGTTTCGAACGCCAGCAGGCGATGCTCGCCAAGGAACTCGCCTTCATCGAGCGCTTCAAGGCGCGCGCCTCCCACGCGGCCCAAGTGCAGAGCCGGGTGAAGAAGCTCGACAAGATCGACCGCGTCGAGCCGCCGCGCCGCCGCCAGACGGTGCGTTTCGACTTCCCCCCCGCCCCGCGCTGCGGCGAGGACGTCGTCTCGCTCGAGGGCGTCGACAAGGCCTATGGCGCCAAGGTGATCTATCGGGGCTTCGACTTCGCCGTCCGCCGGCGCGAGCGCTGGTGCGTGATGGGCGTCAACGGCGCCGGCAAGTCGACGCTGCTGAAGCTCGTCGCCGGCGCCTCGACGCCCGACACCGGCACGGTGAAGACCGGCGCCAGCGTCAAGATGGGCTATTTCGCCCAGCATGCGATGGATCTGCTCGACGGCGACGCGACGATCTTCGAATGGCTCGACGCCAAGTTCCCGCAGGCCGGCCAGGGCTCGCTGCGCGCGCTCGCCGGGGCCTTCGGCTTCTCGGGCGACGACGTCGAGAAGCGCTGCCGGGTGCTCTCGGGCGGCGAGAAGGCGCGGCTGGTCATGGCTGCGATGCTCTACGATCCGCCGAACTTCCTGGTGCTCGACGAGCCGACCAACCACCTCGATCTCGCCACCAAGGAGATGCTGATCGAGGCGCTCGGCGACTACGAGGGCGCCATGCTCTTCGTCAGCCACGATCGTCACTTCCTGTCGGAACTGTCGAACCGGGTGCTGGAACTGACGCCCGACGGCATCCACGCCTTCGGCGGCGGCTACAAGGAATATGTCGCGCGCACCGGCCACGAGGCGCCGGGCGTCGGCGGCTGAGGGCGCGAGCGCTCGGGATCAGCCGCGTTTCTCCGGCGGCTTCTTCGCCGTGTCGCCATGGCGCCGCATGTAGTCGCGATCCGCGTCGAACACGCTGTCGTCGATGAATTCGGCGGGGCGCTCCGCCCCGCTGCGATAGACCGCGGCCCGCGCACCCCAGCGCAGGATCCCGAGTTTGGCGAGGAGATCGAGGACCTTCATGGCACCCCTCCCTGCCGCTTCGAACCCGCAGCCGGGAGGCCGGGGGGAAGCGCCTGCCGATCATGGACCGATCGCGAGATCCCGCCATGACCCGCGTCAATCGCGCGACGAAGCCGCGCCTCAGCCTTCGGGAAAGACGAAGGCCTGGGTGCGGTCGATGCCGACGGCGACGCGGGCGCCGATCTCGATCGGGTGACGGGCGTCGACATGGGTGTCGATCGGCCGCGCGAGCCCGTCGATCGCCAGTCGCACGGTGCGGTGCTCGCCGATGAAACGGGTCGAGACCACGGTCGCGGCGAATTCCGCGTCTTCCGCCGCGAGATCGAAGGCATCGCGGCGCAGGCAGACCAGCGCCGGCCCGTCGACGAGCCCGTGTGCGGCGAAGGAGCCGAGCGGAGTCTCGGCGCGGCCGTGACGCACCACCGCGTGCATCTCCTCGAGATCGGCGAAGAAGGCCGCCGCCCAGCGGTCGACCGGGCGATGCCAGACCTCTTCCGGCGTGCCGATCTGGACGATCCGTCCGCCGCGCATCAGCGCGATGCGATCGGCGACCGCCATGGCGTCGTCGGGGTCGTGGGTGACCATCAGCGCCGCCGCCCCCGAGGCGCGCAGCAGGCCGACGGTCTCGGCCCGCATGCCGCGGCGCAGGCGCTGGTCGAGGTTGGAGAAGGGCTCGTCCATCAAGAGGACCGCCGGACGGGGCGCGAGCGCGCGGGCGAGCGCGACGCGCT
>DBMN01000230.1 GCA_002298965.1 Rhizobiales bacterium UBA697
GGGCCGCCGCCGCACGGGCAGCCGACGCTCCGGCGGGGCCGAGGCCGATGACGGCGACGTCGCAGGCGAGGGGCTCGGTCATGCCGCGCAAGGGGTCGCGCGCCCCTTCCTCTCGATGGCGCCGTCGATGCTCTCGCGCATCGAGCAGCAGGCGGTCTGGCGTTCGACCGGGCGGCCGAGGCGGGTGGCGAGTTCGACCGCGCCGTCGGCGGGGAAGGCGATGGCGTCGAGGCCCGCCATCACGGCATAGGCGTCGACGGTGCGCTTGTGCATGCCGGCCGGCCGGGCGCAGCCGAGCAGCACCTCGCGATCGGCGATGCGGGCGCGACCCTCGAGGAAGATGCGGCCGACCTCGGCGGGGTCCGGCGTCTCGAAGGCGCCGGGCGCGGCGTGGAACGGCATGATCACCACGAAGACCAGCGAATGGACGGGGTGGCGGGCGACGATGTCGAGCGCGCGTGCCTCGCCGAGGATGCGACCGAAATGCAGGCCGATCACCACGTGGGGGACGACGTCCATCGTCGTGTCGCACAGATGGGAGAGCGTCTCCTCGAAGTCCTCGACCCGGCGATCGAGGTGGTAGACGTCGCGGATCGTCTCTTCCGCGCCGATCACGTCGAGCATGACGGTGTCGACGCCGGCATCCTGCAGGGCGCGGGCGCGCGGCGCATCGAGAAGTGCGGAGTGGACGGCGATCTCGAGCCGCGGGAAGTCGCGCTTCAGCCCCTCGATCACCGGAAGGAAACGCTCGTAGCGGATCTCGTTGCGACGGTCGGAGCCGCCCGACAGCAGGAAGCCGGAGAGGCCCTTCAGCGCGATCAGGTCACGCACGCGGGTGTCGAGATCCTCGGGGCGCAGCGCCGGGATCATCGGCTTGAGGATCTCGGTGCGGCAGTGCTCGCAGTTCAGCGCACAGGCCGAACCGGTGATCGAGAAGGCCGGGAAGGAGGCCTTGGAACAGCCGGAGAGCTCGCTCGTCTCGTATTCCTTGAAGGTCGGCGTGGCGAAGCGCAGTGCGCCGAGCGGGCGGGCGCCCGCACGGGCCTCCATCGCGGCGACCAGCGCCGCGTCGAAGGGGGCGTCCTCCAACGGCTCGATCGCCTCGAGGATCTCGCTCCAGCCCATCGTTTCCTCCGCTCGACCCGCCGTGCGGATCATATTCGTCTTCACTGATATTTTCGAAGACAAAACGACGCTTCGGGTGCGGGCGCAATCGGGGGGAACGCGTTCCGGTAAGGTCTCGATCGTCGCAGCACGTAGGAAAGACGCTTTCCATCACGGCGTCCGAATCGCCGCGGCGATCGCCCGGATCTCGTCGCGCACGGGACCGTTCGAGGGGCGATCGATCAGCGTCTCGAACCAGGCCGGATCGCGATCCTCCTCCTCGACGAGGTCGCAGTCCAGGGCCGCGAGGCGGCGGCGCGAGACCTCGGGCAGACGGTCGGGCGCGGGGAAGCCGGCGAGCGCGCCCCAGAGGGCCGCCCAGTGGCGGGCGAGTGTCCACGGATTGTAGCCGCCGCCGCCGAGCACGACGGCGCGGGGCGCGCGGGCGACGACGGCGAGCGTCGCGGCGATCAGCGCGCGGTTGGAGAGCCGCATGGCGGAGAGCGGATCGCCGAGGAGCGGATCGGCGCCGCAGGTGACGACGACGGCCTGCGGTGCGAGGCGCTTGAGGATCGGCACGACCGCCTCGTCGATCAGATGGGCCAGCTCGTCGTCGACCAGTCCGCGCGGAACGGGGAGGTTGCGGGCGCGGCCCTCGCGGCGGTCGTCGAGCGCGCCGGTGCCGGGAAAACGGCCGGCCTCGTGGATCGAGACGGTGTGGACGCGGGGGTCGGCGGCGAAGGCGTTCTCGACGCCGTCGCCGTGATGGGCGTCGAGATCGACATAGGCGACGCGGTCGAGGCCGGCATCGAGGAGGCCGAGCACGGCGAAGACCGGGTCGTTGAAGTAACAGAAGCCGGAGGCGCCGTCGGGCCGGCCGTGGTGGGTGCCGCCGGCCGGGTGGAAGACGATGCGGCCGTCGAGCGCCAGGCGCGCCGCCTCGAAGGAGCCGCCGACGCTGGTGGCGGCGCGCTCGAAGACGCCTCGGAAGAGCGGGTTCTCCATCGTGCCGAGGCCGTGGCGGCTGCGAACGGCGGCCGACACGACGCCCGCGGCGTCGGCCTCGCGCAGCGCGGCGATCCATGCGGGGGTGTGGAACCGGGCGAGAAGGCCCTCGTCGGCGACCGGCGAGGGGCGATTCCGGCCAGCGATCCAGCCGAGATCGGCGGCGATGTCGAGCGCCGTCTCGACCCTCGGGATCGCGAGCGGGTGGTTGCGTCCGTACGCCGCACGCCGATAGATCTCGGACATCACGACGAGAGCATCGTTCTGAAAACCGGCCGTAATTTCAGTCATGGTGCCGATCCCGTCTTCCCCGGCCGGGCGGTAAGCAGATTTCCATCGCAGAAACACAGACTTGCCGCTCGGTCCGCACAGGCATAGCACTCAAATTCGAAAATACGAATGTTTTCATGAGTGAGCTTCGGCGCCGTTTCCGAGGCCCTCGCTCCGGTCGAAAGGGCATCGACGTCCATGACCAATGCCGACGACACTTCCACCAAGTCGATGACGATCATCGTCACCAAGGGGTCGCTCGACTGGGCCTATCCGCCCTTCATCTTGGCGACGACCGCGGCGGCGATGGGCGTCGACGTGACGTTGTTCTTCACCTTCTATGGCCTCGGTCTTCTCAAGAAGAAGCTCGACCTGCAGGTGACGACGCTGGGCAACCCCGCGATGGTGATGCCGATGGGCGGCATGCATCTCTCGATGCCCAATCTCATCGGTGCGTTGCCCGGCGTCGACGCCGCCGCGACCAAGATGATGAAGGACATGATCGCCAAGAAGGGCGTGGCCTCGATCGAGGAACTGCGCGACATGGCGATCGAGTGCGACGTCAAGATGATCGCCTGCCAGATGACGATGGATCTGTTCGAGTTCAAGCTCGAGGACATGATCGACGGCATCACGCTGGGCGGCGCGGCGTCCTACATGGAAAACGCCCTGAAATCGAACATCAACCTCTACATCTGACACCGCCGCGTGGCCGCGCGTGCGGCGCCGGGCGAGCCGAGGAGACATGTCATGGCCGATCAGGTTCTCGACGCGAAGGGTCTCAACTGCCCCCTTCCGATCATCAAGACCAAGAAGATGCTCAAGGATCTGCCGGTCGGCGGGACGCTCGAAGTGCTGGCGACGGACCCCGGTTCGGTCGCCGACTTCGCCGCCTTCTGCCGCACCACCGGCAACGAGCTCGCCGAGCAGGGCCAGGACGGCGGCGTGTTCCGCTTCGTCATCCGCCGTGCGTCGTGAGGATTATTTTTCGGTGAGGCGCGGGCTACCGCGTCTCGCCGACAACTCATCGTAGCGTTCAGTATCGAATCTGGAACGTCTTTCCTCAGCGGCCCGCCGGGCCGTGCGCGGGCCGGGGGGTCCGGACGGGGGCGGACGGCTTGGGGGAAAGTCATGAGCAAGATGCGTCGAGCGGCTCGGGTGATCGTGCCGGCAGTGGTCGCCTTCGGCTTCGCCGGCGCGGCGAATGCCACGGAAGGCTATTTCCAGACCGGTTACGGCACGATCCAGAAGGCCCAGTCGGGCGCCGGCGTCGCCCATCCGGAAGACGCGATGACGCTCTCGGTCAACCCGGCCGGCCTGACCTCGGTCGGCCGCCAGTTCGAGGCGGCCTTCACGCTGTTCTCGCCGCGGCGCGACTTCACGTCGACCAACACGTTCCCCGGCACCTTCCCGACGACGCGCGGCACGGTCACCAGCACGCAGGAAATCTTCCTGATGCCGAACATGGCGTGGTCGTCGCCGATCGACGCGCAGTCGGCCTGGGGCGTGGCGCTGTTCGGCAACGGCGGCATGAACACCAACTATCAGTCGAGCGTCTTCGGCGCCGGCCAGACCGGCGTCAACCTCGAGCAGATGTTCCTGACCGTCGGCTACGCTCGCAAGATGGGCGACTTCTCGGTCGGCGTGGCGCCGGTGGTGGCGATGCAGAAGTTCCGGGCGACCGGCTTCGGCTTCTTCGACCAGGCGGCCTTCACCTCCAAGCCCGGCAGCCTGACCAACAACGGCGACGACTACGCCTGGGGCGCCGGCCTGCGCGCCGGCTTCCTGTGGAGCCTGACCAAGGAGTTCCGCATCGGCGCCTCCGGCCAGACGCCGATCTGGTCGACCAAGTTCGACAAGTATGCCGGTCTCTATGCCGACGGCGGCTCGTTCGACATTCCCGCCAACGTCACGGTCGGCATCGCCTACGACGTCCTGCCGACGCTGACGGTGATGGTCGACTATCGCCACATCTTCTATTCGGGCGTGCCGGCGATCGCCAATTCGGGTGCGGCACTCGGCGGCCCGGTGCCGCTGGGCGCCTCCGGCGGCGCGGGCTTCGGCTGGAAGGACGTCGACGTGATCTCGGTCGCCGCCGCCTGGAAGGCGACGAAGGACCTGACCCTGCGCGCCGGCTATTCGCACAACAACAGCCCGATCGGCTCCGATCAGGTGTTCTTCAACACCGTCGCCCCCGGCGTCGTCACCGACCACATCTCGCTCGGCGCTTCCTACGACTGGACGAAGAACCTGACGATCGATCTCGCCGCCGCCTACGTTCCGAAGGCGTCGGTCACCGGCCCCGATCCGTTCGGCGTGCCCGGCGACACGATCACGCTGTCGATGTCGCAGTGGGAAGCCTCGTTCGGCGTCCGCTACAAGTACTGAGACACCGTCTCGACGAGGGATACGGGCGGCGCGGGCGAGAGCTCGCGCCGCTTCGTCGTCTCTCTGGCGCTTCGACCAGCCCGGGCCGGTCCGTGGCCGCGTCCAAATCGCGCGGATGCGCCATTCCACTAAAACATATATTGCGCATAAAACTTCAATCGCTATCCTGCGTGGACGAGATCCGACCGAGAGGCGGCGGGTCGTTCTCGGGGGAGCGGGCGATGTACGTGACCTCTCGCGACGTTCGGTCGGGCAAGGGCTGCGGCCACGACGATCACGGCACGGCGGGCCGGTGCCGTTGTGCGGATCTGCGGCTCGACGCGCTCGTGGGTCCGCTCGATCCGGCGGTTCGCGACGCGCTGCTCGAGGCGCTCGACGACGAGCATCGCTCGATCGCCTTCTGCGCGGCGGTGCTCGATCGCTTTCCCGCCGCCATGCCCTTCGCCCACATGGTCGGGGCCGAGACGCGCCATGCCGCCAAGATCGCGGCGGTGCTGCGGGCCTGCGGTGTCGCCGTGCCGGAGAACCGTCACCTCGGCTCGGCGGCGATCGCGCGGCTGGTGCCGGCGTCGGTCGCCTGCGCCTGCGACATCGCCGTCAAGGCCGAGCTCGACAACGTGGTGCTCTACGAGGACCGGCTTCTTCCCGCCGTCGCCGACCAGCCGGTCGTCACCGAGCTCTTCACCTGGCTGATGATCGCTTCGCGCGACCGTCATCTGCCCGCCTATCGGCGTTGGACCGCGGGTCAGCGCTTCGGAGGCATCGCGCCGTGACGGGCGCATTGCGCCTCTTCGAAGGCTGGTACTTCCGCACTTTCCGTTGATCGCGACCGCGGTTCGGCCGATCCTCGCGCGCGAGGGTGCCGCCGGGCGGCAACGGTCGGGAGGGCGGATGACGGATCGACGGAGGGTCGCGGCGGGGCTCGCGGCGTGGGCGGGAGTGCTGGCGGCGGGGCGGGCCGATGCGGCGTCGCTGCCGCTCGTCTCCGACGACGGCTCGCCGATGCGGAACACGATCCTCCCGGACGCAGACGCGCTGCGGCGGGTGGCGACGACGCAGCGCTTCGGCGCTGCCGACGCCGACGTCGTGATCGTCGAGGCCTTCGACTACAACTGCGGCTACTGTCGCGCCGCGGCTCGCGATCTCGACGATCTGACCCGGGCCGATTCCCGACTGGCGCTGGTGCCGCTGCATCTGCCGATCCTGTCGCCGGGGTCTGTCGATGCCGCCCGCGTCCAGATCGCGGTGCTGCGACGGTACGGGGGCGACGCCGCGCGGGCGTTGCACGTCGCGCTGCTCGAGGCGCGCGGCTTCGTCGACGGGGCGAAGGCGCGGTCGATCGCGGGCGATCTCGGCGTGTCGGTCGGCGAGGCGGAGATCGCCGCCGCCGACGGCGAGGTGGCGGCGCAGCGCGCGCTCGCCGGACGGTACGGGCTGAAGATCACCCCGACCTTCGTGATCGGCGACGTCGCCTTCGTCGGCTGGCCTGGGCGGCCGACGATCGAGCGTTTCGCCGCCGCGATGCGGCGATGCGGCCGGATCGCCTGCGCCTGAGAGATCGCGAAAGTCGGAGCGGGGGACACGTGGACAAATTCGCCGCGCCGGTTCAATTTCAATACATGAACCGATTTGAATATGTCCGGCGTGGCCTTCTCGGCCTGCTCGGGGTGCTCCTTTTCGCGCTGTCGACGCTGCCTTCGGGCGCGGCCGAGGAGCCGCGGGTGGTGCGCGTCGGGGTGCTCGCCTATCGCGGTTCGGAGGAGGCGGAGACCACCTGGGAGACGACCTTCGGCCATCTGGCGCAGACGCTGCCGCAGTATCGCTTCGAGATGGTGCCGGGCAGCGCCGCCTTCCTGACGGCGGCGGTGGCGGCGCAGCGGCTCGACTTCCTCGTCACCAATCCCGGCCATTTCCTCGAGCTGGCGATCGGTTATTCGGCGACCGCCATCGCCACCGAACAGGACATGGACGGCACGGCGGCGGCGGAATCGGTCGGCGCGGCGGTGGTGGTGCCGGCCGATCTCGGCGAGGTGCAGCAGCTCTCCGACCTCAAGGGCCACCGCATCGCCGCGGTCGGGTCGGAGGCCTTCGGCTTCCGCGCCGCCTGGGCGGAGTTCCTCGAGCGCGGCGTCGATCCGTTCAAGGATGCGAACCTCTTGTTCGTCGGCTTTCCGGTCGAGGGCGTGCTGGAGGCGGTCCGCACGGGACGTGCGGATGCCGGCGTCGTCCGTTCGTGCCTGCTCGAGAAGCTGGTGGCGGAGGGCAAGGTCCGGGCGGACGCCTTCCGCGTCGTCGGGCGGCGGGCGTCGGGGACGCTGCGCTGTCAGGTCTCGACCCGGCTCTATCCCGGCTGGCCCTTCGTCAAGGTCGCCCAGACGCCGACGCCGCTCGCGCGCGACGTCGCCAAGGCGCTCATCGCCATGCAGCCGACCACCGGCGACGTGGTGTGGACCGACCCGGTCGACTATCAGCGCGTCCAGGACCTCTATCGCGCCCTCAAGGTCGGGCCCTACACGCCGTTCTCGCGGCTCGGCATGCTCGACTTCGCCTTCGAGCACCGCTGGTGGGGGGCGGCGATCGTCATGGCGATCGCCTGGTGGCTGATCCACGTCGGGCGCGTCTCCTACCTGCTGCGCAAGCGGACGCAGGAGCTGCAACGGGCGCACGAACTGGCGCGGCTGGAGAGCGAACGGATGGAACACACCGTCCGCCTGTCGTTGATGGGCGAGATGGCGAGTTCGCTCGCGCACGAGATCAACCAGCCGCTGGCGGCGATCCTCTCCTATGCGCGCGGCTGCGAGCGGCGGATCGACGGCGGCACCGACCCGGAGGGCGTGCGCGAGGGCGTCCGCCGCATCGCCGTGCAGGCCGAGCGCGCCGGGTCGATCGTCCGCCGCATGCGCGACTTCGTGCGCAAGAACCCGTCGCGGCAGGTGCCGGTCGACCCGGCGGCGATCGTCGCCGACGCGCTGGCGCTGTTCGAATCGACGGCGACGGCGCGCGGGGTGAAGATCGAGGCCGACGTGCCGGCGCGGCTGCCGACGATCCGCGCCGACCGGCTGCAGATCGAGGAGGTGCTGCTGAACCTGCTGCAGAACGCGCTCGAGGCGGTCGCCGATCGGCCCGAGCCGCGCATTCGCCTCACCGCCGAGGACGGCGCCCACACCGTCGACTTCGCCGTCGCCGACAACGGGCCGGGCGTCGCGCCGGGGGCGCGTGATCTGCTGTTCGAGGCCTTCTTCACCACCAAACCCGAGGGCCTCGGCCTCGGCCTGTCGCTGAGCCGCACCATCGTGGAAGCCCACGGCGGGCGGCTCGAACTCGATCTCGACCGGCCGGGCGAGACGGTCTTCCGTTTCCGCCTGCCGCAACTCGAAGAGGAAACCCGTGTCTGATCAGGCGCCGATCATCCACATCGTCGACGACGACCCGGCCGTGCGCGACGCGGTCGCCTTTCTGGTGTCGTCGCTCGGCTATGCCCACGAGGTTTCGACCTCGGCGAAGGAGTTTCTCGCCAAGCTCGACGACGACCGGCCGTCCTGCGTCGTGCTCGACGTGCGCCTGCCGGGGATCTCGGGGCTGGAGCTGCAGGGCGAGCTGATCCGGCGGGGCTCGCCCTGCGGCATCATCTTCGTCTCCGGCCACGGCGACATCCCCAAGGCGGTGCGCGCCGTGCGGCTCGGCGCCTTCGACTTCCTGGAAAAGCCGTTCGACGATCAGGTCCTGCTCGACCGCATCGGCGAGGCGCTGGCGGCGAGCGGGGAGGCGATCGAGGAGCGACGCCGCAAGAGCGATCTCGAGCGGCGCCTCGGCTGCCTCACCGACCGCGAGCGCGAGGTGCTGGCGCTGGTCGTCGCCGGCAAGACGTCGAAGGCGATCGCCCTCGACCTCGACATCTCGGTGAAGACGGTCGAGAACCACCGGCACAATCTGATGACCAAGGCCGGCGCCGGCTCGGTGGCTCAGCTGATCGCCTGGGCTCAGGAGCCGGCGGCGGGCTGAGTTTCCGCTCGTTTTGCAGTGCACCTGGGTGGAAACCCCCAGGCGCCCCCGGCACCGACCCCGATAGGAACTTTCCCGTATCCCCTTAGGCTGGACCCATTCGAAGATCCGCCCGGCAAAGCATCGGGCGGACGCGAGGGGCAGGAAACGACCGGACGAGGAGGGGCGGAACGCCCTTTCCGCGAACGCCTCTGCTCACCCCTCGATGGACATTCCCGGGCGACCGGGACGATGCGCGAGGGGGCTGATGACGAAGGGCACGCGTAACATCGACGATTGGACGAGCGAGCGGGAGCGCCCGCGCCTTCGCCGCGCGCCGGAGAACTTCCTCGCGCCCGACGAGATCGCCGCCGTCTCGGCCGGCCGTCGCGGCTTCCTGCGCGGCTCGTTCCTCGCGGCCGCCGCCGCCATGACCGGCGGTGCCGCGGTGGCCCAGGAGAAGCCGGCCGGCGAGGACGCCATCCTGAAGCTGCCGCCGTGGTCGACGTCGCTCGGCCAGCCGGTCGCGGCGACGCCGTATGGTTTGCCGTCGAAGTACGAGACCGCGATGCAGCGGCGCCAGAGCCCGGGTCTGACCCAGGTGGCGGGCTCTTCGGTCTCCTTCATGCCGCTCCAGGGCATGTTCGGCATCATCACGCCGTCGGGTCTGCACTTCGAGCGCCATCACCAGGGCTGGCACGATATCGACCCGTCGCGCCACCGGCTGATGATCGACGGTTCGTCGCCGGAGATGGTCAAGAAGGCCAAGGTCTACACGCTCGACGACCTGATGCGGATGCCCTCGGTGTCGCGCATGCACTTCATCGAATGCGGCGCCAACACCGGCATGGAGTGGGGCAACGTGGCGGTGCCGACCGTCCAGTACACCCACGGCATGCTGTCGTGCTCGGAGTTCACCGGCGTGCCGCTCAGGACCCTGCTCGAGGACTGCGGTGCGGACTTCACCAAGGGCAAGTTCGTGCTCGCCGAGGGCGCCGACGGCTCGTCGATGACCCGCACCATCCCGATCGAGCTGGTCATGTCCGGCGAGGTCATCGTCGCCTACGGCCAGAACGGCGAGATGCTGCGCCCCGAGAACGGCTATCCCCTGCGCCTGATCGTGCCGGGCGTGCAGGGCGTGTCGTGGGTGAAGTGGCTGCGCCGCATCGAACTCGGCGACATGCCTTACGCCACCAAGGACGAGGCGGTTCACTACATCGACCTGATGCCGGACGGCCAGCACCGCCAGTACACCTCGATCCAGGAGGCGAAGTCGGTGATCACCTCGCCGTCGGGCGGCCAGACGCTGCTCGACAAAGGTCACTACAACGTCACCGGCCTTGCCTGGTCGGGTCGTGGCAAGATCAAGCGCGTCGACGTCTCCTTCGACGGCGGCATCAACTGGGTCGAGGCGCAGTTGCAGACCCCGGTGCTGTCGAAGTGCCTGACGCGGTTCAACGTCGGTTGGAACTGGGACGGTCGCCCGGCGATCCTGCAGTCCCGCGCCATGGACGAGACCGGCTACGTCCAGCCCGGATACCGGGCGCTGCGGGCGGTGCGCGGCACCCGCTCGATCTATCACAACAACGCCATCCAGTCCTGGAAGGTCGCGATGAACGGCGAGGTGAGCAATGTTCAGGTTCTCTGATCGCGGCTCGCTCCTCGCCGGCGTCGTCGCCTTCGGCCTCGTTCTGGGTGCCGGCGCGGCACGCGCCACCGACGACTTCGCCGGCATCGGCCGGGCCGCCACGCCGGCCGAGGTCAAGGCCTGGGACATCGACGTGCGCCCCGACTTCAAGGGTCTGCCCAAGGGTTCGGGCAACGTCGAGAAGGGCGAGCAGGTGTGGGAGGCCAAGTGCGCCGTCTGTCACGGCACCTTCGGCGAGAGCAACAAGATCTTCTCGCCGCTGGTCGGCGGCGTCGAGAAGGACGATCTGAAGACCGGTCACGTCGCCTCGTTGAAGCGCACGGACTTCCCGGCGCGCACGACGCTGATGAAGGTGGCGACGGTCTCGACGCTCTTCGACTACATCCGCCGCGCCATGCCGTGGAACGCGCCGAAGTCGCTCTCCGACGACGAGGTCTATGCGGTCCTCGCCTATCTGCTGAACCTCTCCGACGTGGTGCCGGGCGACTTCGTGCTCGACGACCAGTCGATCCGCGAGGTGCAGAAGATCATGCCGAACCGCAACGGCATGACCTGGGACCACGCCATGTGGCCGTCGGCGGCCTTCACCGGCAAGCCCGTCGCCCCCGACGTCAAGGCCGAGCCCTGCATGAAGGCCTGCAAGAAGGAGCCGGAGCTGGTGTCGGCCCTGCCCGAACACGCGCTCGCCTCGCACGGCAATCTCGCCGACCAGAACCGCTCGTTCGGCCCGGTGCGCGGGCAGGTGACGGCGGCCTCGACCGAGGTCGTGGCGGTGCGGCCGAAGGGCGCGGTCATCGCCGATTCCAACGGTTGCCTCGGCTGCCACGCGCCGAACGCCAAGCTGGTCGGCCCGAGCTACGTCGAGGTGGCCGGCAAGTACAAGGGCGCGGGCGACGCGGCGACGAAGCTCTTCGCCAAGGTTCGCGCCGGCGGCGAAGGCGTGTGGGGCGACATGGCCATGCCGCCCCAGGAGGAGATCAGGGACGACGACCTGAAGGAGGTCCTCGCCTGGATCCTCGCGGGAGCACCGGAAAAGTGAGGCGCGGAGGCGCGCCTCGAGACGACGACGCGCCGGCGGCGCGCAATGACGGAGGAAACGACGACATGAACAGGCAGACGATCGATCGGCGAGGCTTCCTCGCGCGCGCGGCGGCCCTCGGGCTGACCACGGCGCTGGGGACGACGCTCGCCCCCCACCTGGCGCGGGCCGAGTGGATGAAGGCGGCCTTCGACGGCAAGTCGCTCGCCGACACCTACAAGGCGATGGGCGTCGCCGACGCCAAGGAGAGCGGCGACGTGCAGATCCTCGCCTCCGACATCGCCGAGAACGGCGCGGTGGTGCCGATCCAGGCGGTCTCCAAGATCGCCGGTACGACGCAGATCTCGGTGCTGGTCGAGAAGAACCCGAACATGCTGGCGGCGCTCTTCGACATCGGCCCGGACATGGTCCCCGACGTCACCACCCGCATCAAGATGGGCCAGACGTCGAATGTCGTCGTGCTCGTCAAGGCGGACGGCAAGTACTTCACCGCGACCAAGGAAATCAAGGTCACGCTCGGCGGCTGCGGCGGCTGATCGAAGACCGGAGGACACGACATGGGCAATCCGATGAAGATCCGCGCCGCCTCCAAGGACGGCGTCACCGAAGTCAAGGTTCTGATGAGCCACGAGATGGAGACCGGCCTGCGCAAGGACGCCTCGGGCAATCTCGTCCCGGCATGGTTCATCGCCGAGATCACCGCCAAGCTGAACGACAAGCCGGTGATGACGGCGCAGTGGGGACCCTCGGTCTCCAAGAACCCGTTCCTCGCCTTCAAGATCAAGGGCGGCAAGGCCGGCGACAAGATCGCGATCAGCTGGACCGACAACAAGGGCGACACCCGCACCGACGAGGCCTCCGTGACCTGATCGGTCGCGCAGACCCACGAAGAAGAACGAGAAGATCACGAGGGAGGGAGCAATCATGAGACGACGGCACGCTGTCGGGCTCGCCGCGCTGATCGCCATTGCCGGCCCGATGGCCGGCGCGGCGCTGGCGGAGGGCGACAAGTCGATCGAGAGCATCGAGGCCTATCGCGAGGCGCTGAAGGACGGCAACCCGGCCGAGCTCTTCGAGGCTCAGGGCGAGGAACTCTGGAAGAAGCCGGCGGGGCCGAAGAACGTCTCCCTCGAGACCTGCGATCTCGGCATGGGTCCGGGCGTCGTCAAGGACGCCTATGCCCATCTGCCGCGGTACTTCAAGGACACCGACAGGGTGCAGGACGCGGAGAGCCGCGTCCTCACCTGCATGGCGACGATCCAGGGCATCGACGTCGCCAAATACGTCTCGGCCGGCTGGGGCAGCCCCGAGAAGGACGCGCTCAACGCCATCGCCACCTACGTCTCGGGCATGTCCAAGGGCACCAAGGTCGCAGTCTCGACCGCGCACCCGAAGGAAAAGGCGATGGTCGAGCTCGGCCGGCGGATGTTCTACTACGCCGGCGGTCCGCACGACTTCTCGTGTTCCACCTGCCACGGCCAGGACGGCACCCGCATCCGCCTGCAGGAACTGCCCTACATCCCGTCGCAGAAGGGTGCGGCCTCCGGCTGGACCTCGTGGCCGGCCTACCGTGTCAGCGCCGGCCAGATGTGGGGCATGCAGTGGCGCCTCGCCGACTGTTTCCGCCAGCAGCGCTTCCCCGAGCCGATCTACGGATCGGACGTGACGGTGGCGCTCTCGATGTTCATGGCCGCGACCGCCAACGGCGCCGTCATGGACACCCCCGGCATCAAGCGTTGAGGAGGCGGACATGACGAAGACCACGCTTTCCGCCACTCTCGCCGCCGCCGCGATGGTCGCCGGCCTCCTCCTCGCCTCCTCCGCCTTCGCCGGCGGATCGTGGGGGCCGGGCGCCGACGACGCGGCCTTCGAGGCGATGCTGAAGTCCGGCTTCCGCGAGAAGGGCATCGCCAAGCTCGATCGCCTGAAGCAGGACGAGACGCAGGCCTTCTGCTCCGACCCGAAGGTGGCCGAGGCCAAGGAATCGGCCAAAAAGCGCGCCGAGATCGAGGCGGCGAACCTCGCCACGGTGAAGTGGCCGTCGGACGGCAAGTTCCTCGGCGACTTCAAGGAGGGCGAGAAGATCGCCCAGTCGGGCCGCGGCCTGACCTCGACCGACAAGGCCGATCAGGTCAACGGCGGCAATTGCTACAACTGCCACCAGATCTCCAAGACCGAGATCTCCTACGGCACGATCGGCCCGAGCCTCCTCGGCTACGGCAAGATCAAGGGCACCTCGGAGGAGGCGCTGCGCTCCACCTGGGCGAAGATCTGGAACTCCAAGTCGTCGAACGCCTGTTCCAACATGCCGCGCGCCGGCCACATGGGGATCCTCGCCGAACAGCAGGTCAAGGACCTGATGGCGCTGCTGCTCGATCCGAACTCCCCGGTCAACAAGTGACGAGAGGGCCGATCGACCGGATCGGCCCTCACACTTCCCGCTCCGACACGAGACGAGGCGCGACGCCATGAACCGCCGTGAATTCCTGCATCTGCTCGCTCTGGCGTCCGCCTCCGGCATGGCCCTGCCGACCGAGATCGCCCGCGCCGAGGCCGCGGCCGACCGGCTCTACGACGCGCCCGCCTTCGGCAACGTGTCGCTCCTCCACATCACCGACTGCCACGCCCAGCTGAAGCCGATCTGGTTCCGCGAGCCCAACGTCAACCTCGGCGTCGGCGCGATGAAGGGGCAAGCACCGCACGTGGTGGGCAAGGCCTTCCTCGATCACTTCGGCCTCCCCGCCGGTGGGCCGGAGGCGCATGCCTTCACCTATCTCGACTTCGAGAAGGCGGCACAGGTCTACGGCCGGGTCGGCGGCTTCTCGCACCTCGCCACGCTGGTGAAGCGCATCCGCGCGACCCGTCCGGGCGCGCTGCTGCTCGACGGCGGCGACACCTGGCAGGGGTCGGGCACGGCCCTGTGGACCAAGGGTCAGGACATGGTCGAGGCGGCGAAGCTCCTCGGCGTCGACGTCATGACGCTGCACTGGGAGTGCACCTACGGTCAGGACCGGGTGAAGGAGATCGCCGAGAAGGACTTCGCCGGCCACATCGAGATCGTGGCGCAGAACATCAAGACCTCCGACTTCGGCGATCCGGTCTTCGCGCCCTTCTCGATGCGCGAAGTGAACGGCGTCAAGGTGGCGGTCGTCGGCCAGGCCTTCCCCTACACGCCGATCGCCAACCCGCGCTACATGGTCTCGGAATGGACCTTCGGGATCCAGGAAGAGAACATGCAGAAGACGGTCGACGACGCCCGCGCCCAGGGGGCGCAGGTCGTCATCGTCCTCTCGCACAACGGCATGGACGTCGACCTCAAGATGGCGTCGCGGGTCCGCGGCATCGACGCGATCCTCGGCGGCCATACCCACGACGGCATGCCCAAGCCGACCATCGTGTCGAACCCCGGCGGCAAGACGCTGGTCACCAATGCCGGGTCGAACGGCAAGTTCCTCGGCGTGCTCGATCTCGACGTGAAGGGCGGCAGGGTCTCCGACTTCCGCTATCGGCTGCTGCCGGTCTTCGCCAATCTCCTGAAGGCGGATGCCGAGATGGACGCGCTGATCACGAAGGTCCGCGCGCCCTTCGAGGCCAAGCTCTCCGAGAAGCTGGCGGTCTCCGAGGGGCTCCTCTATCGCCGCGGCAACTTCAACGGTTCGTTCGACCAGCTGATCCTCGACGCGCTGATCGCCGAGAAGGATGCCGAGATCGCCTTCTCGCCCGGCTTCCGCTGGGGGACGACGATCCTGCCGGGCGAGGCGATCACGATGGAGAACGTGCTCGACCAGACCGCCATCACCTATCCGGCGACGACGCTGACGCCGATGACCGGCGCGCAGATCAGGGAGGTGCTGGAGGACGTCTGCGACAATCTCTTCAACACCGATCCCTACTACCAGCAGGGCGGCGACATGGTCCGCGTCGGCGGCATGAGCTGGTCCTGCGATCCGACCGCCGCCATGGGCCACCGCATCGGCGACATGCGGATCGGCGACAAGCCGATCGACGCCTCGAAGTCCTACCGGGTGGCGGGCTGGGCGCCGGTGTCGGAGGCCGCGCGCGATGCCGGCGGCGAACCGATCTGGGATCTCGTCGCCCGCCATCTCAAGGCGAAGAAGACCGTCGCGTCGCCGAAGCTCAATCTGCCGACGCTGAAGAACATGGACGGCAACGTCGGCGCCGCGTTGTGAGCGGCCCGATCGAGAACGACGACGTCGGCCGCGCGAGCGGACCGACGAGGGGAGGGAAGGCCATGAACGGACTGTGGATCATGTTGCGGCGGGCGCTGCTGGCGCTCGCGCTCTGCCTCGGGGCGACGCCGGCCTTCGCCGGCGACAAGGTCGTCTATCACTTCGACGACGCCGGGCTCCAGGGGCTGAAGGGGCTCCGGAACATCCGCAACCATCTCGACGTCGCGCCCGACACCAAGATCGTCGCCGTCGCCCATGCCGACGGCGTCGACTTCCTGCTCGAGGGCGCCAAGGACCCGAAGAGCGGGGCGGACTACGCGCCGCTGATCTCGGGACTGAAGGCGGCGGGCGTCACCTTCGAGGTCTGCGAGATCACGATGAAGCGGCGCAATCTCAAGAAGGAGCAGTTCAACATGGATGCCGACTTCACGCCCTCGGGCGTGGTGCGCATCACCGAACTGCAGGCGCGCGAACACTACGCCTACATCAAGCCCTGACCCTGCGGGGAGGATGCCGTCATGCTCGAGGCTCTGGTCGATCTTCTCGGCGACCGTGCGGTGCTGGCGCTCGGCGGGCTGACCATCGGCATCCTCTTCGGCGCGCTCGCCCAGCGTTCGCGCTTCTGCCTGCGCGCGGCGACGCTCGAGGTCGCCCACGGCACGCTCGGGCCGAAGCTCGCGGTGTGGCTCTTCACCTTCGCGACGGCGCTGATCGCCACGCAGCTGCTCATCGTCTTCGCGCTCTTCGACACCGGACAGGTGCGCCAGCTCAACAACACCGGATCGCTCTCTGGCGCGATCCTCGGCGGGCTGATGTTCGGCTGCGGCATGACGCTGACGCGCGCCTGCGGCAGCCGCATGCTGGTGCTCTCGGCAACGGGGAACCTCAGGGCGCTGCTCTCCGGCCTCGTCTTCGCGGTGGTGGCGCAGACCTCGCTTTCCGGCGTGCTGTCGCCCTTCCGCCAGTGGATCAACGGGTTGTGGACGATCGACGGGTCGTCGCGCGATCTCGTGGCGATGTTCGGCATCGGTCACGGCGGGGCTGCGGCCTTCGGCGGGCTGTGGCTGGCGCTCGGCATCGCCATCGCGGTGCGGAACCGCGTCTCGCTCTGGGCGTGGCTCGGGGCGGCGGGCGTCGGGCTGATGGTCGCGGTCGCCTGGTGGTTCAATTATGCGATGGCGGCGACCTCCTTCGAGATGGTGCCGGTCCACGCACTCTCCTTCACCTCGCCCTCGGCCGACACGCTGATGTACGTGCTGTCGCCGCCGGGCGGGCCGCTGACCTTCGATCTCGGGCTGATCCCCGGCGTGGTGATCGGCTCCTTCGTCGCCGGGGCGCTCGGCGGCGACCTGAAGCTCGAGGGCTTCGACGGCGGGGCGTCGATGCGGCGCTACATCGCCGGCGGCTGCCTGATGGGCTTCGGCGGCGTCATGGCGGGCGGCTGCGCCGTCGGTGCCGGCGTCTCGGGCGCTTCGGTCTTCGCCGTCACCTCGTGGATCGTGCTTTGGTCGATGTGGATCGGGGCGGTGCTGACCGACCGGCTGGTCGACCAGCGGGCCTTCAGAGCGGAGATCGCCGATGCCGCGTCGTGACGCCTTCGCCGCGGTCGGCGCGAGCCTCCTCGTCGTCGGCCTCTTCGCCGCCGCGTCGCGGGCACCGCGGGCGGGCGAGGCGGAGGTGCCGTCGATCGAGGCGGGACGGCGTCTCCTGGCCGAGAACCAGTGCGACGGCGCCTGCCACCGGGCGCGGGCGAATGATGCCGATCCGACGGCGATCTACCGCCGTGCCGACCGCCGGGTGCAGTCGCGCGAGGAGCTCGACCGGCAGGTCGCCTTCTGCGTGTCGCGGCTCGGTTCGATGATCTTTTCCGAGGAGATCGGCTCGGTCGCCGCCGCGCTCGATCACGATCACTATCGCTTCGACTGAGCCGGCGAGAGACCGGCGGGAGGACGGCCCATGACGATCGACCGACGCGGCCTGTTGGCGGGTGTCGCCGCCGCCGGCGGTGCGCTGACCCTGGCGATGACCGACCTGTGGTCCGGCATCGCCGAGGCCGCCAACGACGTCGAGGCCTTCATCAAGGGGCCGCCGGTGCCCGACCGGCCGCTGACGGCGATCAGCCGCCACGTCTTCGTCATCGAGGCGCCGGACGGTTTCCCGACCCCGGAGAACCAGGGTCTGATGTCGAACGTCACCTTCGTGGTCGGCGACAAGGGCGTGGTGGTGGTCGATTCCGGCGCCTCCGTCCAGATCGCCGAGATGGCGATCCGTCAGCTCGAGGCGATGACCCGCAAGCCGGTCGTCGGTATCGTCAACACCCACTATCACGGCGATCACTGGCTCGGGAACGACGCCTTCGTGCAGAAGTGGGGCAAGGATCTGCCGATCTGGGCGATGGCGGGCACGCGTGCGGCGATCGCCGGGGCGACCGGCACGCTGTGGCACGATTCGATGATCAAATGGACCAATCAGGCGACGCTCGGCACGCCGATCGTGCCGCCCAACACCGACATCGAACACGGGTTCGAGATCTCGCTCGGCGACGTGACGCTGCGGATGCATCACTACGGTCGCGCCCACACGCCCGCCGACATCGACGTCGAGGTGGTGGAAGACGGTGTCTGCTGCGTCGGCGACGTGCTGATGGATCGCCGTATCGCCAACATGGACGACGGCTCCTACAAGGGCACCTTCGAGACCATCGACAAGCTGACGGCGGCGGCGAAGCCGAAGATCTGGCTGCCGGCGCACGGCAAGCCGGGGCCGGGTGTCGCCCAATGGCACCGCGAACTGTTCGAAGGCATCTGGGAGCGCTGCGTCGAGGCGGTCGACAAGTCGATCCCGCTCGATCGGGCGCTGGCCGAGGTGATGAAGGACCCGCGCGTCGCCTCGCGGGCAGCCGAGACCAAGGGCTTCGACCGCAACATCGGCAAATACGTCAGCCTCGCCTATCTCGAGGCCGAGCAGGCGCAGTTCTGAGACGACCCTGCCCGCCGCCCTCAGGCGTCGCCGTGGGGTTCGGCTTCGAGGAAGGCGAGGAAGGCCCTCAGCGCGCCGCTCGGGGTGCGGTCGGCGCGGCGCAGCAGGCGGAAGGGGCGCTCGAGGAACGACGGGTCGATCACCGTCAGCTGTCCGATCGCGACGGCGGAGCGCACGGCGGCGGCCGACAGCGCGGTGACGCCGCCGCCGGCGGCGACGGCGGTCGCCACGGCCTCGTTGCTCGGCAGGGTGAGCGAGACCTTCAGCCCGCGCGGATCGATGCCGCGGCGGGAAAGCTCGTCCTCCAGCACCTGACGGGTGCCGGAGCCCGGTTCGCGCATCACCCAGTCGAGCGAGGCGAGGTCGATCGCGGCCGGATCCTTCGGCAGGCCGGCGGCGGTCTCGGGATCGGCGACGAGGACGAGGCGGTCGCGTGCCACGGTGCGGACGGCCAGCGCGGCGCCCTCGCAGTCGCCCTCGACGAAGCCGACGTCGGCGGTGTTGTCGGAGACGGCGCGCACCACGTGGGTGGTGTTGGCGACGGCGAGGTCGATCGTCACCTGCGGATGGGCGCGGCGGAAGGCGACCAGCCGGGCCGGCAGCCACCAGGCCGCGGTGGTCAGGCTCGCCTCGATGCGGAGCGTGCCGCCGACCCGGCCGGCGAGTTCGGCGAGGCGGGCCTCGGCCCGTTCGGCCCGGGCGATCACCTCGCGCGCCTCGACCAGGAAGGCGCGGCCGACCTCGGTCAGTTCGATGCGGCGGGCGACGCGATCGAAGAGGGCGACGTCGTGGCGCTCCTCGAGGGCGCGGATGGCGTTGGAGACGGCGGAGGGCGACAGCGCCAGCCGTTCGGCGGCGCGGGTCAGGTGCTCGCATTCGGCGACGGCGACGAAGATGCGAAGCTGGTCGAGATTCATGGCGCGCTCCGGGCGAGGACCTCGACCCATAGCAGAGCAAAGCCGGTGACGAACAGCCAGGAGACGGCGCCGAGCGCCATCGGCTTCCATCCGTCGCGCAGAAGCGCGCGCACGTCGACCATCAGACCCATGGCGGCCAGCGCCACGGTGAAGAGGACGGTCGTCAGGTCGCCGGCGGCGGCGAGCATCGCGCGGTCGGGGTGGAGCACGCTGCCGACGACCACCATGGCGAGGAAGCCGGCGACGAACCACGGGAAGGGCGGGCGGCTGGTCGCCTCGACGCCGCGGCCGCGCAAGAAACCGACGGCGAAGACCAGCGGCGCCAGCATGGCGACGCGGGCGAGCTTGGCGACGGTGGCGACCTCGCCGGCCTCGGGGCCGCCCTGGAAGCCGGCGCCGACCACCTGCGCCACCTCGTGGATCGAGGCGCCGGCCCACAGACCGAAGGAGGCGGGCGACAGATGCAGGAGCGGCGCCAGCGCCGGCAGCAGGAACATCGACAGCGTGCCGAAGAGCGTCACGGTGGCCACCGCATGGGCGACGTCCTCGCGCCGGCCGCCGGTGACGGCGTTCATGGCGACGATCGCCGAGGCGCCGCAGACGGCGGTGCCGGCGGCGACCAGTTCGGCGGTCTCGCGCGCCAGCCCCATGGCGCGGCCGATGCGGGCGGTGACGACGAAGGTGGCGACGAGGCCGACGGCGAGGCAGGCGAGGCTCTGCCAGCCGAGTGCGGCGAGATCGCCCAGCGTGATGCGGAGCCCGAGCAGCACGATCGCGGCACGCAGCACCGGCCGCATGGCGAAGGCGAGACCGCCGGAACACGCCGCCGGCAGGGGCGCCAGATTGGCCACCGCCATGCCGATCAGGATCGCCAGGATCATCGGCGAGAAGACCGCGAGCCCCGGGATCTTCCGGACGTAATAGGCGGCGACGGCCACCGCGACGGCGAGCGCCAGGCCGGGCAGTAGCCGGCGCGGGGCATCGAACAGGGACAGAGTGGACGTGGCCATCGGCGGCTCCCGGGGTTGTTGCCCCAGACAAGCCGCGCAATGCGCATCGCGTCCATCGCTGGTTTTGGAAAACGATGTTCCGGAAAACGAAACGATCGCGCGAAACCATGCTCCGACGAGCGAATCGTGCAAGCCGCGCTGCGGATGTCTCAGCCCGGCTTGCGCCCCGCGAGGTCGATCAGCGCCGAGAGGCCGACGTGGCCGTGGCCCTCGTCGACTTGCGCATCGTAGGCGCGGATCGAGAGATCGCCGAAGTCGCCGAAGGCCGCCTCGAGGATCGTGCGGGTGTACATGTTCTCCGGTGCCTTCGGCCCGCCGGTGCCGTAGGCGATCTGTTCGGGGCGGTAGCCCTCGAGGATCAGCAGGCCGCCGGGCTTCAAGGCACGGCGGATGCCGGCGAAGATCGCCGCCCGACCCTCGGGTCCGCAGAACTGGAAGAAGATCGCCGCGACGACGTCGAATTCCGCCTCCGGCCAGTCCCAATGGACGATGTCGACGAGCCGGGTCTCGAGCGTCACGCCGCGGGTTTCCGCCAGCGCCCGCGCCTTGGCCTGGGCATTGGGGGCGAAGTCGACCGACAGCGTGTCGAGGCCGCATTCGGCGAGGAAGACGCCGTTGCGCCCCTCGCCGTCGGCGATGGCGAGCGCCCGGCCGGACGCCGGCAGCAGCGGCTCGCAGGATGCGAGGAAGGCGTTCGGCTCGGTGCCGAAGACGTAGTCGGGATGGGCGAAGCGCTCGTTCCAGCGGTGGTATTCTTCGGTGGTCATCGGCGCTCCTCGCGTTGTCCGCCGCCACGATGGCCGATGGCGGTGACGACGGGAAGTCGCGATGTCGCGAGCGCGAGGGTATTCCCTCGATTGCCTCGGTCCGGGCGGGGCGGCATTCTCGCGGGATGATCCGCCGCCTCCTCGCAGCCCTCGTCGTCGTCGTCGCCGCCCTTTCGCCGGCGCGCGCCGACGACGTGCGCATCGGCGTGCTCGCCTTCCAGGGCTCGGAGCGGGCGGCGCAGGACTTCGAGGCGACGATCGACCATCTCCGGCGCAGCCTGCCGATGCACGCCTTCACGATGGTGCCGCTCGATCTCGACGGCATCTCCCGGGCGGTCGCGGCGCGGACGATCGACTTCGTCGTCACCAATCCCGGCGACTACGTCGATCTCGAGCAACGCTTCGGCGTCACCCGCATCGCCACGCTCGAGAGCCGCGACCGCGCCGCGCCGACCGACACGATCGGCTCGGTCGTGGTGGTGCCGAACCGGCCGGGGCGACCCGAACGGCTCGCCGACCTCTCGGGGCTGCGGCTGGCGGTCGTCTCCGAACAGGCCTTCGGCGGCTGGCGGGTGATCTGGCGCGAGATGGACGACGTCGGCTTCCCGCCTGCCAAGCTCGCGGCGCTGACCCAGACCGGCTTTCCGATGGAGACCGTGCTCGCCGCCCTCCGCGAGGGGCGGGCGGATGCGGGCGTGTTGCGCGCCTGCGTGCTCGAGGACGCGATCGCCGCGGGACGGGCGCGCGAAGGCGAATTCGCCGTGGTGGCGGAACGCGCCGTGCCGGGCTTTCCCTGTCGATTGTCGTCGCGGCTCTATCCCGACTGGCCCTTCGCCCGGCTCGCCGGCACCTCGCCCGACCTCGCCAAGGTGGTCGCGGCGAGCCTGCTGACCATGCCGGCGGTCGGCGGCGGCGCCTGGACCGCGCCGCAGGACTACACCTCCGTCCACGCGCTCTTTCGCCAGCTCAGGATCGGTCCCTACGACTATCTCGCCCGCACCACGCTGCTCGGCTTCGTGCGGGCGTACTGGCACTGGTTCCTGGTGGCCGGCGCGGCGATCGGCTGGTGGATCGTCCACGTCGCCCGGGTCGAGACGCTGGTCCGCCGCCGCACGGCGGAACTCACGCGCGAGATCCAGGAACGCGAGAAGGCGGAGCTCGACGCCCGGCGCCACCGCGAGGAACGCGACCAGTTCTCCCGTCTCGGCATTCTCGGCGAGATGGCCTCCAACATCGCCCACGAACTCAACCAGCCGCTCGCCGCCATCACCAACTATGCCGAGGGCATGACGCGTTTCATCGACGGCGGTCGGCTCGACCCCGCCTTCCTGCGCGACGGCGCGCGCGGCATCATCGGTCAGGCGGAGCGGGCGGGATCGATCATCCGCCGCATCCGCGCCTTCGTCCGCCGCCGCGAGGCATCGCGCGAGGCGCTCGACGTCGACGAGGTGGTGCGCGATACGCTCGCGCTCTTCGACGGGTTGGCGGCACGGCGCGGCATCGCGCTTCGCGTCCATCTCGCCGGCGATCTGCCGAAGGTCGCCGCCGACCGGGTGGAGATCGAACAGGTGCTGCTCAACCTGCTGCAGAACGCCGTCGACGCGATGATCGACCACGAGGGGCGCGAGCGCGGCATCACCGTGCGCACCTCGTCCGACGGGACGGTGGTCAAGGTGGCGGTGCGCGACCACGGCCCCGGCTTGACGCCGGAGGTCGAAGCCCATCTCTTCGACACGTTCTTCACCACCAAGCCGCAGGGCTTGGGGCTGGGTCTGTCGATCTGCCGCACCATCGTCGAGAGCCACGGCGGGCGGCTTTGGGCGGCCGACAACGACGACGGCGGGCTCACCATGCGCTTCACCCTGCCCGTCGCGGAGAAGGAGGCGACATGACCGAGACCGCGGCACCGCTCGTCCTGATCGTCGACGACGACGAGGCGATGCGCCGATCGATGGCCTTCCTCTTCGCCTCGGTCGGGCTCGACTCGGAGAGCTTCGCCCAGGCCGACGCCTTCCTCGACCGGCTGGCGGCGGGGGCGCCGATGCGTCCCGGCGCGCTGGTGCTCGACGTGCGCATGCCGGGGATGAGCGGGCTCGAGCTGCAGCGCATCCTCGTCGAGCGCGACTTTCCGCTGCCGATCGTCATCGTCACCGGCCACGGCGACGTGCCGATGGCGGTGGCGGCGCTGAAGGCGGGCGCCCACGACTTCATCGAGAAGCCGTTCAAGGAACAGTATCTGCTCGACATGGTGGAGGGCGCGATCCGCCTGTCGCGCGACCGTCTCGCCAAGGTCGAGCGGCGGCGCTCCGTCGTCGAGCGGCTGGCGCGGCTGAGCAAGCGGGAGCGCGAGGTGCTCGACGGGGTGCTCGCCGGCAAGCCCAACAAGGTGGTCGCCTTCGAGCTCGATCTGTCGATCAAGACGATCGAGGCCTATCGGGCGTCCGTCATGACCAAGATGGAGGCGGGCTCGCTCGCCGAACTCGCCCGGATGGTCGCCGACGCGGAATGAGGCCGCGAGGACCCGTGTCTGCGTGGCGCGTGGGTGCGCGATGCTTCGAGACGGGCGACCGACGGTCGCCCTCCTCAGCATGAGGTTCTTTTTGTTTTTCGAGACAGACACGGACGCCTCATGCTGAGGAGCGGGCCGCAGGCCCGCGTCTCGAAGCATCGCGCACGACGCCGCTCCGCCACCGCGACGAAACACCGATACCTCCGGAACCTGCTGAAATCCCTTACGTATTTCGCCGCGCAACGAGGGTTTACCCTCGTCGTTCCGGGGTTCGGCCCGGATCGTGCCGGCCGAGACGCGAGCGTAAGCCTTCCTCGACAGACATCGAGAGGAGGGTCGCGATGACCGGCTCGCGCAGAGATTTCCTGAGGGGCCTCGGGCGGGTGACCGCCGGGGCGCCCGTCGCGCTCGTCGCCGGCGTGGTGCCGGCGCTGGCCGAGGCCGCGCCCACCCGGCATTGGGCGATGGTGGTGGACGTGGCCAAGTGCATCGGCTGTCAGGCCTGCACGGTCGCCTGCATCCACGAGAACCGGGTGCCGGAAGACGCCTTCCGCACCTTCGTCACCACCTGGGAGGTGGCGGACGCCGACGGCGTCTCGACCGCCGTGCTGCCGCGGCTGTGCAATCACTGCGACGCGCCGCCCTGCGTGCCGGTCTGCCCGGTGGGCGCGACCTTCAAGGCGGCGGACGGCGAGGTGCTGGTCGACGCCGACCGCTGCGTCGGCTGCGGCTACTGCGTCCAGGCCTGCCCCTACGACGCGCGCTTCATCAACCGTGACACCCGCACCGCCGACAAGTGCACCTTCTG
Organism: Rhizobiales bacterium UBA697; assembly: GCA_002298965.1. Taxonomy (GTDB): domain Bacteria; phylum Pseudomonadota; class Alphaproteobacteria; order Rhizobiales; family Ancalomicrobiaceae; genus Pinisolibacter. The sequence goes on from DBMN01000230.1 coordinate 24,616, forward strand.
CGCCCATCGGGTGGCGGCGGGGCTGTTGCCGGCCTGCGTCGAGACCTGCGTCGGCGGTGCCCGCATCTTCGGCGATCTCGCCGATCCGAAGAGCACCGTCTCGAAGCTCCTGAAGGAACGCGCGGCGGAAGTCCGCGTCCTCAAGCCCGAGGAGAAGACCAAGCCGAACGTCTTCTATCTCGGCCTCGACGACCGCTTCGCTGCCCGTGTCGACGCCGTTCCGACCCTCTGGCACCCCGCCGGCGAAGCGTGAGGAGACGACCATGACCGAGATCACCGAACTCCTCCACGTCTCCCGCGAACCGGCCTGGGCGCCGTGGGCGGTGCAGTATTTCTTCCTGATCGGGCTGTCCTTCGGCTCGTTCCTCCTCACGCTGCCGGGCATCGCCTTCGGCCGCGAGGATTGGCGGCCGCTCGGCCGCGCGGCCCTTCTGGGTGCGCTCGTCTGCGGCCTCGTCGCCCCCGTGGCGCTGGTCTCCGATCTCAACCAGCCGGGACGGTTCCTGAACTTCTATCTCCACCCGGCGGGCTCTTCCTGGATGGCCTGGGGGGCGTTCTTCATCCCGGCCTATGTCGGGGCGCTCCTCGTCTATGCCTGGGCAGCGCTCGCGCCGGACTTCGCTGCGGCCGGCAACGACGGCCCGCTCGCGCCTCTGCGCCGGCTGCTCGCCGGCTCCGCCCGGCCGCGGCTCGTCGCGGTGCTCGGTCTCGCGACCTTGGTCTGCGCCTTCACCGTCGCGCTCTATACCGGCGTCGAGGTGATGGTGGTGCGCGCCCGGCCGCTGTGGAACACGGCGCTTCTCCCCTGGCAGTTCGCGGCGACGGCGATCGCCGGATCGATCGGCCTTTCGATGATCCTCGCCCGGGTCGCGACCGGCACCGGGGCTTCCGTCGACGCGCTCGGCAATCGTCTGCTGGTCGTCGCTTGCGCCATCGTGCTGGTGCTGGGGGCTGCGTGGTTCGCGCTCGCGCTTCTCGTGCCGAACGGCGCCGAAGGCCGCGCTCTCGCGCAGGTCGCCGGGTCGATGCACTGGCTGACCTCGGCGCTGTGGCTCGGCGGCGCGACGCTCGCCGCTCTCGCGATCGCCGCCCTGCGGCCGGTCGGGACCGGTTGGCTGACCGGGCTCCTCGCGCTCAACGCCGCCTGGCTCTTCCGCTGGACGATCTTCGTCGGCGGTCAGGACATGCCGAAGAACGGCGGTGGCCTCTATGCCCAACCGCTGGCGCTCGGCCCCGACGGCCTGCTCGGCATCGTCGGCACCGCCGGCCTGTTCCTCGCCGTCACCGTGATCCTCGCCACGCTCGTCCCCTGGTCCGGATCGGCCGATGCCGCCCGTCCGTCGACCCTGCCTCAGGGAGCCTGATGCCATGACCTCTCGTCGCGATCTTCTCAAGGGCGCCGCCGTGATCGGCGGAGGCGCCGCCTTCGCCGCCGGCTTCTCCGAGACGGGCGAGCGCATGCTCGAGACCGTCGTCTCGCCGGCCCATGCCCGCGGCACCACCGGCCAGTCGCAGAAGCCCGAATTCGCGCTCGTCGACGGCAAGTTGCAGCCGAACCCGGAGGCGCGGGTCGCCTTCACCATGTGCATGGGCTGCACCACCCAGTGCGGCGTCCGTGTCCGCATCGATGCCGCGACCGACACGGTCACCCGCGTCGTCGGCAATCCCTATTCGCCGCTGTCGGCCGATCCGCACGTCCCCATGGGAACGCCGGTGAGGAAGGCCCTGACCTCGCTCACCCGGTTCGAGGAACAGGGGCTCGCCGGTCGGTCGACCGCCTGCGGTCGCGGCAATGCCGTGCTCGAGGCGCAGAACTCGCCCTTCCGCATCACGCAGCCGATGAAGCGGGTCGGCCCGCGCAATTCCGGGCGGTGGGAGCCGATCTCGTTCGAGCAACTGGTCCGGGAGGTCGTCGAGGGCGGCGATCTCTTCGGCGAAGGGCCGGTCGCGGGCCTGAGGGCGCTGCGTTCCTTCGAGCCGATCGATCCGAAGCGGCCGGAGCTCGGGCCGAAGACCAACCGCGTCGCGGTGTTGAACTCGGTCGACGACGGCCGCGCCGCCTTCGTCGGGCGCTTCATCCAGAAGGCCTACGGCTCGATCAACTACACCGGCCACGGCGCCTATTGCGGCGGCTCCTACCGTTCCGGTTCGGGCGCCGCCTTCGGCGACACCAGGACCATGCCGCACGCCAAGCCCGATCTGCCGAACGCCGAGTTCGTGATCTTCATGGGCACGGCGCCGGCCAATGCCGGCAATCCGTTCAAGCGGCAGGGCACCCTGCTCGCCAAGGCGCGGACGGACGGCAAGCTGAACTACGTCGTCGTCGATCCGGTGCTCGGGCACAGCGACAACCTCGCCGCCAGGGAACGCGGTCGCTGGGTGCCGATCAAGCCCGGCACCGACGCGGCGCTCGCCATGGCGATGATCCGCTGGATCATCGACGAAAAGCGTTTCGACGCCGCCTTTCTTTCCGCGCCCAACAAGGCGGTGGCGGATGGGGCCGGCGAGATGGCGTGGTCGAATGCGACGCATCTCGTCGTCACGGAAGAGAACCACCCGCGCCGCGGCTTCTTCCTGCGCGGCTCCGACATCGGCCTGCCGATCGCGGAGGCCGACAAGTACAAGGACGCCGACCCGTTCGTGGTGATCGATCCGGCGAGCGACGCGCCGGTCGCCCATGCAGCGGCGACGGGTCCGGCGACGCTGGACGTCGAACGGGTAATCGAGATCGCCGGTCAGCCGGTCGGGGTCGCGTCCAGCTTCGCGCTGCTCGCGGCCTCTGCCCGTGCCATGAGCCTCGACGATTATGCGGCGATCTGCGGCGTGCCGGTCGAGGTGATCGTCGGGCTCGCCCGCGAGTTCACCAGCCACGGCAAGAAGGCGGCGATCTCCAGCCACGGCGGCACGATGGCCGGCAACGGCTTCCAGTCGGCCTTCGCCATCGTCATGCTCAACACGCTCGTCGGCAATCTCAACCGCAAGGGCGGCACCTTCGTCGGCGCCGGCGGGTTCAACCCCTATGCCGGGCCGCGCTACAAGATGGATGCCTTCGAGGGCGAGGTGAAGCCTTCGGGCGTGCCGCTGTCGCGCAACTTCCCTTACGAGAAGACGAGCGAATTCAAGGAGAAGAAGGCGGCGGGCAAGGCTTACCCGGCCGAGGCGCCGTGGTTCTCGACCGCGGGGCAGCTGTCGACCGAATGGTTGCCGGCGGCGCTTTCCGGCTACCCCTACGGTCTCGGCGCGCTGATCCTGTGGTCGACCAATCCGGTCTACGGCATCCCCGGCGTCCGGGCGATCGCCGAGAAGACGCTCGGCGATCCGAAGAGGATCCCGCTGATCGTCGCGGTCGACCCGTTCATCAACGAGTCCTCCTGCTTCGCCGACTACGTCGTGCCGGACACGACGATGTACGAGAGCTGGGGCTTCGCCGCGCCCTGGGCGGGCGTGCCGTCGAAGTCGATGCTGGCGCGCTGGCCGGTGGTCGAGCCGAAGACCGCCAAGACCGCCGACGGCCAGCCGATCGGCATCGAGACCTTCCTCATCGCGGTCGCCAAGGCGATGGCGCTGCCGGGCTTCGGCGAAGGGGCGATCACCGCGGCGGACGGACGGAAGCTGCCGCTCGACCGCGCCGAGGACTGGTACGTCCGCGCCGCCGCCAATCTCGGCTTCACCGGCAAGGCGCCGGTCGGGGACGCGACCGACGACGACGTGGCGCTCGCCGGCGTCGGCCGCATGATGCCGGCGCTGAAGGCGATGCTGCCCGAGGACGAGGTGAAGAAGGTCGCCTTCCTCTATTCGCGCGGCGGCCGTCATCAGCCGCTGGCGGAAGCCTGGTCGGCCGAGGGCAAGGCCGCCTGGCCCTTCGAGAAGCCCCTGCAGGTGTGGAACGAAGCGGTCGGCACCTCGCGCGACGCGATGACCGGTAAGCGCAACTCCGGCGTTCCCGGTTGGATGCCGGCCCGTTTCGCCGACGGCACGGCGGTCTCGGCCAAGTACCCGGACAAGGACTGGCCGCTCAGGCTCGTCAGCCAGAAGAGCCCGTTGCAGAACTCCTATTCGATCGTCGGGCGTCGCCTGCGCGGGCTCCATCCCGAGAACGCCGCCGGCATCTCGGCGGCGGATGCCGCCCGGCTCGGGGTGAAGACCGGCGACAAGGTCCGGATCGCCACGCCGACGGGTTCCGTCGTCGCCACGGCGCAGGTGCGCCACGGCGTGCGCGAGGGCGTGGTCGCGGTCGAGCACGGCTTCGGCCACAAGGAGCTCGGCGCCCGGCCGCATCGCATCGGCGACCGGCTCCAGCCGCACGATCCCGGCCTCAGTGCGGGCTTCGCGCTGAACGACCTCGGCCTCCTCGATCCGACCCGGTCGAGCCCGGCGGTCCACGTCGACCCGATCGCCGGAACGGCGGTCCGGCAAGCGATCCCGGCGCGGCTCGAGCGCGCCTGAGACCATCGTCCCCTCGCCTCGACCCGGCCCGCGTTCCCCGCGGGCCGGGCTTTTTCGTGCCGCCGCGTCAGCCGCGTTCCTCGTAGAGCCGCGCCGTGGCGGCGAAGGCCTCGTCGGCGCGGGCGCCGGCGCCGTAGGGGGCGAGCGTCTCGGGGAAGGGATGGGCGACGGGGCCGCGCGGGCAGGGTTCCGGCGCGGCGAAGGTCGTGACCATCGGCAGCACGCCGGCCCAGACCGGATGGGCGAGGTCTTCCTCGTCGTCGCCGCAGCCCTTGGCGCGGACCTTGGCGGAGGCTTCCTCGATGGTCATGCCGACGACCGTCGTCGCCTTGATCTCCTGCGCCGTCATCGGGCGCAGCGTCGCGGCGCGGCCGGGGTAGAAGCGGTCGACCAGCGCGTCGAGGGCGGTGATCTTCTCGGCCCCGTCGGCGACGATCCGCGCCGTGCCGAAGCACATGGCGGAGCGGTAGTTGACCGAGTGGTTGAAGGCGGAACGCGCCAGCACCAGCCCGTCGAGATGGGAGACGGTGACGCAGACCGGCACGCCGTCGGAGACGGAGCGCAGCATGCGGCTCGCCGAGGAGCCGTGCCAGTAGAGCCGGTCGCCGTCGCGCCAGTGGATCGTCGGCGTGGCGAAGGGCTGGCCGTCGCGCACCCAGGCGACGTGGCAGAGCATGGCGGCGTCGAGGATGGCGTGGACGGCCGCGCGCTCGTGCGAACCGCGCTCGTGGAGGCGGCGGACGCGGCTCAGGTCGCCGACCGGGTAGGCGGAAGGGGCGGTGTCGGACATGGCTTGCTTTCTCCGATGGTTCGACGCATCGATAGGCCGAGAGAATGGTCCGAAAAAGATCCAATCAGATGCCGAATTCACGAACCAATGTCTCCGACTGGTCGGCGTTGATCCCGGTGCTGCCGGACGCCGGGCCGCGGCGGGCGGCGCTCTATGCGGCGCTGAGGCGATCGATCGAGACCGGGCTCGTCGCCCCCGGCGCCAAGCTGCCGACGACGCGCGAACTCGCGGCCCGCTTCGGCGTGGCGCGCGGGGCGGCTGTCGCCGCCTACGAGA
>DBMN01000050.1 GCA_002298965.1 Rhizobiales bacterium UBA697
CGCGTGTCAGCCTCGTGGTCACCAGGTTCGGCGACAGTCGCCCGGCGGCCCGCGCCAAGCGCGTCGCGTGGACACGGGTGGCGGCGTCGAGCGCCCGGCCGAGCTTGCCGCTCGCGATGTCGAGCCGCTGGCGCGCCGTCTCCAGCGTCGCCCGGGCAGAGGGGAGCGCCCGCGCCGCCGAGCGCAGTTCGGCGCGGCGCTGTTCGAGCGAGCGGCGGATGGCATGGCCGAGCCGCATCCCCAGCGCTTCCGTCTGGTCGAGCAGTTCCGCCCGGACCGGCACCACCATCTCGGCGGCCCCCGTCGGCGTCGGCGCGCGCAGGTCGGCGACGAGGTCGATCAGCGTCCAGTCGGTCTCGTGGCCGATCGCCGAGACGAGCGGGATCGTGCAGGCGGCGACCGCGCGCACCACGATCTCCTCGTTGAAGCTCCACAGATCCTCGAGGCTGCCGCCGCCGCGCGCCACGATGACGACGTCGGGCCGCGGCACCGCGCCCGATCCGTCGGCGGGCAGGGCGTCGAAGCCGGCGATCGCCTCGGCCACCTCGCGCGCCGAGGTCTCGCCCTGGACACGCACCGGCCAGACCACGACGTGGACGGGGAAACGGTCGGAGATGCGGTGGAGGATGTCGCGGATGACGGCGCCGGTCGGCGAGGTGACGACGCCGACCACCTTCGGCAGACGCGGCAGCGGCTGCTTGCGGGTGGCATCGAAGAGCCCCTCGGCGGCGAACTGCTTGCGCCGCTCCTCGAGCAGCGCCATCAGCGCGCCGACGCCGGCGGGCTCGAGCTGTTCGATGACGATCTGGTACTTGGACGAGCCGGGGAAGGTGGTGAGCCGCCCGGTGGCGACCACTTCCAGCCCTTCCTGCGGCTTGAACTTCAGCTTCTGGAACGAACCACGCCAGACGACGGCGTCGATCTTGGCGTTGGCGTCCTTGAGCGAGAAATAGGCGTGGCCGGAGGAGTGTACCCCGCGCCAGCCCGAGACCTCGCCGCGCAGCCGCACCCAGCCGAAACCGTCCTCGATCGCCCGCTTGACCGCCTGCGACAGTTCCGAGACGGAGAATTCGACGACGTTGGCGACCGGCTCGGACAAGGCGATTCCTCTCTGGGATGTCGAGCGGGGAGGGTGGCCGGGCGGGTCGCGGCCGTCAAGGCTGGACGGGCTCGGTGCGAGGGGAGGTCGTGCGCGATGCTTCGAGACGGGCGACCGGAGGTCGCCCTCCTCAGCATGAGGCTCCTGTCTTGTCGATGCAGACACAAACGCTTCATGCTGAGGAGGCGCGCCCGCGCGCCGTCTCGAAGCATCGCGCACCATCGTCGATCCGGTCTCCTCTCCGTCCCCGTCCCGCGACGTCGCCGCCCTGACGCCGTCCCCCGTGGCGTGGTATGACGGTGCCACCGACCTCTCGCGATTCCGAAGCCCATGGCCCGTTACGATTTTCGCCTCCAGCGCCTGTTCGTCCGCGCCCATCTGCGCGAGGGCGCCGACATCGATCTCGATCGCGAGCAGGCGAACTATCTCCTCAACGTGCTGCGCATGGAGGAGGGCGCCCGCCTTCTCGTCTTCGACGGCGAGAACGGCGAATGGCTCGCCCATGTGGCGCCCGCCGGTCGGCGCGCCTGCCACCTCTCGATCGTCGAGCAGACCCGGCCGCAGACGCCGCGGCCCGATCTCGACTGGCTCTTCGCGCCGCTGAAACACGCCCGTCTCGACTACATGGTGCAGAAGGCGGTGGAAATGGGCGTCGGCCGCCTGCGCCCCGTCGTCACCCGCCACACCCAGGTCGGCCGCGTCAACGTCGAGCGCATGGGAGCCAACGTCGTCGAGGCGGCGGAACAGTGCGGCGTCATCACGCTGCCGAGCGTCGAGGAACCCGTCGCGCTCGAGCATCTGCTCGACACCTGGCACGTCCACGAGGGCGGCCGCCGCATCCTCTTCTGCGACGAACACGAAGAGACGACCAACCCGATGGCGATCCTGTCGGGCCTCGAGCGCGGCCCGCTGGCGGTGCTGATCGGGCCGGAGGGCGGTTTCTCCAAGGAGGAGCGCGCGGTGCTGCGCTCCAAGCCCTTCGTCACGCCGATCCCGCTCGGGCCCCGGATCCTGCGCGCCGATACCGCCGCGGTCGCGGCGCTGACGATCGTCCAGGCGGTGCTCGGCGACTGGTGATCACATCTCCGTCGCGCGCAGGATCGCCGCCGCGTCGCCGCCGTTGGCCGCGAAGTCGGCGAGGAGACGCTCGGCGAAGGTCTTGCCGGAGGCGACGATCTCGTCGAGCACCTCGAGATGGACGGTCTCGTCGCGCCCGCTCGTCGGATCGATCCGGCGACGGCGCTTCAATCCCTCGCGGGCGATCGCCAGAACCTCGCGCGCCACCTCGCGCAGCGTCGACGCGCGGAACGGCGTCGCCAGCGCCAGCCGCGGCGCGGTCTCGCGCAGCGCCCGACGTTCCTCGGCGGTCCAGTCGGCAATGAGGCGTGAGACCGCCTCGAGCGCCTCGGCGTCGTAGAGGAGCCCCCCCCACAGGGCCGGCATCGCCGGGACGTGGGAGCGCGGGCCGCAGTCCGAGCCGCGCATCTCGATGTAGCGCTTCAGCCGCACTTCCGGGAACAGCGTGCCGACGTGGTTGGTCCAGTCGCCCATCTCCGGCACCACGCCGGGGATGCGGTCCGCGAGCGCTCCCGCCATGAACCGGCGGAAGGTCGTGCCGGTGACGTCGTGATAGGTCGCGCCGCGCTTGACGAAATACATCGGCACGTCGAGTGCCCATTCGACGTAGTCGGCATAGCCGAAGCCGGGCTCGAAGGCCTGCGGCAGCATGCCGGTGCGGTCGGCGTCGGTGTCGAGCCAGATCGCCGAGCGGGTCGACAGGAACCCGGTCGGCTTGCCGTCGAGCAGCGGCGAGGCGGCGAAGAGCGCGGTGGCGATCGGCTGCAGCGCCAGACCCACCCGCATCTTGGCGGCCATGTCGGCCTCCGAGCCGTAGTCGACGTTCACCTGCACCGTCGAGGTGCGGAACATCATGTCGAGGCCGCGCGTGCCGACCTTCGGCATGTAGTTCATCATGATGCGATAGCGCGACTTCGGCATCACCGGCGTCTCGGCCATCGACCACACCGGCGAGGTGCCGAGGCCGGAGAAGCCGAGGCCGAGCGGATCGGCGACCGCCTTCACGTCGGCGAGGTGACGGTCGAGTTCGGCCGCGGTCGCATGGGCGTCGTCGACCGGCGCGCCGGAGAGCTCGAACTGGCCACCCGGCTCGAGGCTGATCGCGCCGCCGCCGACGTCGTCGGCGAGCCCGATGATCGCCTCGCCGTCGTGGATCGGTTCCCAGCCGGTGCGCGCCGCGAGCCCTTCGAGCACCGCGCGGATGCCGGATTCGCCCTCGTAGGCGACGGCGGCGCCGTCGGCGCGGTGGAAGGGGAACTTCTCGTGCTCGGTGCCCATCTTCCAGCGATCCGCCGGCTTCTCGCCGGCCGCGATCCAGGCGACGAGGTCGTCGCGGCTCTCGATGGGACGTTCGTCGATCGTGTCGCGGGCCATGGGCGGTTCCGGTTGGTCGGGCGGCGCACATTATAGGCCCGTCGATGACCGGACAAATGCGAAATACCGAAAGGATGGCTCAGTGTTTCTGACCGATCGTCGGTGGCAGGCGATGGTTTGACGGCTACCTCGGCACGCGCGAAGATCGATTCGATGCCGGGGGACGAACGCCGATGAAGGATACGTTGGAAGCCCTTCGCCAGTTCTGGGACCCCGCGGCGCTGGGCGAACGCCTCGCCGCGACCGGTCTGGGAGCCGCCGACGCGCGCACCGCGCTCGAGGCGCTGGGGCCGGCGATCTCGGCGGCGATGCGACGTCGTGCCGCCGATCCGCGCGGTCTCGCCGAGATGATGGGGCTGGTGAAGGCCAAGCCCGACTTCGCCGCCAGCCTGCCCGGCGGCGAGGCGCTGGGGCGGCTCTTCGGTTCGCAGGCGGTCACCGCCGCGGTGATCGATGCGGTCGCGGCCGGGTCCGGGGTCGACAGACGGGTGCTGGAACAGGCCCTGCCGCTCGCCGCCGAAGGGGCGATGGCGGCGCTCGCCGAGACGCTCCGGGCCAATCCGCTGACCGAGGGGCTCGCCGATCTCGCCGAGCCCAAGCCGCGCGCCGCGCCCACCCTCGACGAGATCCTGACCGACAACTTCGGCCCGGCGACCTCGCGTCTGGTCGGCAAGACCCTGCGCGAGACGCCCAATCCGATCGGTCCGGGCAACGTCTTCGGCGAGATCCTCGGCGAGTTCATGCGCGGCTTCAACAACGGCGGCCCGCTNNCCCGCCGATCGACGAGCCGGTCGCCGCGGAGGACGCGGTGCCGCCGCCCTCGCGCGCCGTCGGTCATCTGTTCGAGGCGTCGCGCGCCGCCGGCGACGAACAGGCGCGCGCCCTCGAGGCGGTCT
>DBMN01000225.1 GCA_002298965.1 Rhizobiales bacterium UBA697
CGCCGCATGCACGAACTCGTCGCGCGCGTCGGCCTCGCGGCGCTCTTCCGCGCCGCCGGCTTCGGCGAGACCATGGCCGCGGTCACCACCCTGCCGCGCGCCTTCGGCGCCGAGGCGGTGATCGGCGATCACACGTCGGGTCCCGGCGCCTTCATCGGCGTCGGCGCGCCCTTCGGCCGGCTGACCGCCGACCAGATGGCGCTGCTCGGCGAACTCGCCGGCGAGCGCGGCATGGGCGAGCTGCGCCTCACCCCGTGGCGCGTGGTGCTGATCCCCGGCATCAAACCGGAGAAGCTCGGCCGCATCCGCCCGTGGATCGCCGCGGCCAAGTTCGTCTTCTCGCCCGACGACCCGCGCCTCGCCGTCGTCTCCTGCGCAGGCGCCAGCGGCTGCCGCTCGGGCTCGGTCGAGGCCCGTGCCGACGGCGCGGAACTCGCGCCCCTCGCCCGCCGCTTCGCCCGCACCGGCCTGACGCTGCACGTCTCCGGCTGCGAAAAGGGCTGCGCCCATCCCGGCCCGGCTCCGCTGACGCTGACCGGCCGCGACGGTCGCTACGATCTGGTGCGCGACGGCCGTGCCTGGGACGCGCCCTGGCTCTCCGGCCTGACGCTCGCCGAGGCCGCCTCCGCCATCTCCGACCTCGCGCCCCTCTGAGGAACCTCCCTTGTCCGCGATCCGATCCGACGCGCCGGCCACCCGCGAGAGCTACGTCAAGGACGGCGCAGCGATCTACGAGCGCTCCTTCCGCATCATCCGCGCCGAGGCCGACCTCGCCCGCTTCTCCGATCCGGTCGAGGAACGCACCGTCGTCCGCGTCATCCACGCCTGCGGCATGGTCGAGGTCGCCGCCGACGTCGCCTTCGCCCCCGGTGCCGCCGCGGCGGCGGAAGCGGCCTTGAAGGCCGGTGCGCCGATCCTCTGCGATGCCGAGATGGTGGCGCGCGGCATCACCCGCTCGCGCCTGCCGGCCGACAACGCGGTCATCTGCACGCTGAACGACCCGCGCGTGCCCGACCTCGCCAAGGCCATGGGCACCACCCGTTCGGCCGCGGCGATGGAACTGTGGCGCGAGCATCTGGCCGGATCGATCGTCGCCATCGGCAACGCGCCGACCTCGCTCTTCCGTCTCCTGGAGATGTTCGACGAGGGTGCGCCCCTGCCGGCCGCGATCGTCGGCATGCCGGTCGGCTTCGTCGGCGCCGCCGAGAGCAAGGAAGCACTGATCGAGGACGGCCGCGCCCCCTGGATCGTCGTGCGCGGCCGCAAGGGCGGCTCCGCCATGACCGCCGCCGCCGTCAACGCGCTCGCCAGCGCCAAGGAGTGATCATGACCCCCAAGGGCACCTTCCACGGCGTCGGCCTCGGGCCGGGCGATCCGGACCTCCTCACCGTCCAGGCGGTGAAACGGATCGAGAGCGCCGGCCTCGTCACCTATTTCGCCAAGAAGGGAAAGCGCGGCAACGCCCGCACCATCGTCGACAAGTGGATGCCCAAGGGCAAGCCGGAGCTGCCGCTCTGGTACCCGATGACGACCGAATGCCACTTCGGCGACACCGCCTACGTCGACGCGCTGCGCGAGTTCTACGAGCGCTCGGTCGAGGCGATCGCCGACGTGCTCGACATGGGCAAGGATGTCGTCCTCGTCTGCGAGGGCGACCCGATGTTCTACGGCTCCTTCATGCACCTCTACGTGCGCCTGAAGGACCGCTACGCGACGAAGATCACCCCCGGCGTCACCGGCATGGCCGGCTGCTGGGCCGCCGCCGGTCTGCCGATGACCTGGGGCGACGACAAGCTCTCGGTGATCGCCGGCACCATGCACGAGGAAGACCTCGTGCGCGCCCTCGAGGGCACGGATGCCGCGGTGATCATGAAGCTCGGCAGCAACTTCCCGAAGGTGCGCCGGGCGATCGAGCGCGCCGGGCTCCTCGCCCGCGCCACCTATGTCGAGCGCGGCACGATGGCGGGCGAACTCGTCCTGCCGCTCGCCGACAAGGCGGACGATTCGGCGCCCTATTTCTCGCTGATCCTGATCCCCGGCGAGGGTCGCCGGCCATGAGTGCGACGCCCGCCGGCTGGCTGCGCGTCGTCGGCACCGGCCCCGGCCCGGCGCATTGGATGACGCCCGAGACCGCCGCCATCCTCGAGGCGGCGACCGATCTCGTCGGCTACGCCCCTTACGTCGCCCGTTGCCCCGAACGCCCCGGCCAGACCCGCCACGGCTCCGACAACCGCGTCGAACTCGACCGCGCCGCCCATGCGCTGGCGCTCGCGGCTTCCGGCGCCCGCGTCGCCGTCGTCTCCGGCGGCGATCCCGGCGTCTTCGCCATGGCCGCCGCGGTGATGGAAGCGATCGAGCGCGGGCCGGCCCAATGGCGTGCGCTCGATCTGACGGTCCATCCCGGCGTCTCGGCGATGCAGGCGGCCTCCGCCCGTCTCGGCGCGCCTCTGGGGGCGGATTTCTGCGCCATCAACCTGTCGGACAATCTGAAGCCCTGGGGCATCGTCGAGAAGCGCCTGCGCGCCGCCGCCGACGCCGGCTTCGTCATCGCGCTCTACAATCCCGCCTCGAAGGCCCGCCCGCGCCAGATCTTCGACGCCTTCGCCGTGCTGCGGGCCGTCGCCCGCCCCGAGACCGTGGTGGTGCTCGCCCGCGCCATCGGCCGCCCCGACGAGCGCGTGACCATCGCGACGCTGGCGGATGTCGACCTCGGCCTCGTCGACATGGCGACCTGCGTCATCGTCGGCAATCCGGACACGCGCCTCGTCGATCGTGGCGAGGGCCGCGAACCCTGGGTGCATTCGCCCCGCTCGGTCGAAGGATGAGCGCGATGGCGGTCGCGACCGATCGCAAGCCCCCCCTGTTCGGCTTCACCCTGAGGTGCCCGACCGAAGGGCGGGCCTCGAAGGGCGAAGCCGGCGACGGGCGGCGCGGCGATCACCGGCCACGCCCTGCCCATCGCCCCTTCGCCCTTCGAGGCTCG
>DBMN01000327.1 GCA_002298965.1 Rhizobiales bacterium UBA697
TGGTCGCCGGCACGCTGATCCTGATCGCCTCGGTCTTCGGCGCCGGCCTCGGCGACTGAGGGGGAGGGCGGAGGGCGCCCGTCGGGAGCCCGAGACGCCTCCGCCTCGCGCCCTCTTGTCACGGCGCGACTTTCTCGCCATTGAAGGGCGACCGGACGGGTGGCCGAGTGGTTTAAGGCAGCGGTCTTGAAAACCGCCGATGGTGGAAGCCATCCGTGGGTTCGAATCCCACCCCGTCCGCCAGACCTGACGCGAAGGCCGCCTAAGAGCGCGAGGCTCCAGCGCGACCGAATGATGCGGTCGCGTTCTGCCAGGAGGCGCGGATCATCCGTCGATCGCGCTAAACGGTAAAATTGAACCACCAGATTTCGGGCCGGCGGTTCTGGTAACGTCAGAACATTTCAAGATCGACGACCGACGCGAGCGCACCATCTTCAAGTTGCGACTCGCAGAAAATCACCTTAACGGTCGGATTTTTTCTGAGAAATTCTGGTTGCAGAAATGCCTCGTGTTCATTGAACTCAATGTACACTTCATCGTCGCCAACGCTCTTAGCCTTATAGAACGTCAGACGGCCTGCAAACGACAACTTGTCTGTATCTCGGTACGGCTTAAGCCAACGGCGAAGATCGCCAACAGTGAATTCAGTCTCAGACATGGAGAACTCCGTCTCGTCATCTGGTTAAGTAGGTAAGCTGAACAACCAACCTCATCTGGGATTGGGTGTTTCGAGTTTCAAGTATCAAGGGCAGGCCGCGTTGAGACAGGTTGCCAGCCTCATCGTTGGCCGCTCGCCTTAACTTCATAATGTTGGCGTGCCTCGATACATCGGTCCAAGCCCAAGGCGGATGCTCTCGCTTGTTGCGAAGCTATTTGCATCGGCAGTTGTTACGAAGAATCGGAGCGGGTGTTGAACGCCCGCCTCGGTCAGGAGTACGCAAGGGCGCCGGCATACCTCGCCGACAGAGACGCAGTTGGGAAGCATGGCAGGACCTCCTGATTTAGGTTGCCACGCGAATTATCAACCATGAATGGTTTCCGAAAATAATTACTTTAATTCAATGTGTTATGACGACACCAAAACTGACCTCAGTCGATACCGCGGACTTGGGATCGTCGACATCCCATTTCTTCCCGTCGCACCACATCTCGATCGTTCCAGCCGTCACCTTGAAGCCATCACGAAGGCCGCCGGAATTGTAGTCCTTCGGTCTCGCGGCGAGACATGTCGTCACCAGCTCCGGAATTCGTGTCGCAGTTTGCTCGGATATCCATGGCTTCAAAATGGACTTTGCCAACTTGACCGTTAGCGCCTTGTCGACCTCGGATGGTTCATTGCCGGAAAAATATACACCGGAGACAGGCTTACCTGCATTGCAGACGATTTCTAGCGACTGAAAGCCCGATGCTACCCCATCGTCATGAACGATGCTGACTAGAGCAGGATGCAATGTTGATTTTACATTCGGAAAGCCTGCCGATTTCAGCGTGTCAAAGGCAATCGCGCCCGCCCCGACGAGGCATCCGGCATTGTCGGCGGAGGCCGGAGAGCAACACAGCGCTAGAGGGAGAGCTAGACAGACCACGAGAAGCTGATGATGTGAAATCCGACGATTGATCTTCATTGAAAAATTCCCGCCAATTCATTCGTTCGCGACGAATCCATGTTGCGACGCGCTTGGCTTAGTGTCGAGCGGATCGACCGTTACCGCGCCTCGCCGTGCTGTCTCCATCGATCGGAGCGAACCTCGACTTGCTGCGATCACCGCTTAGAGGGATCGAAGGGGGCGGAGGCTGGCGACTGGGAGGCATCGCGGATGTAGGTAGCGGTATAGGTTAGGCTTCCGACGACCGCCCCTGTCGGCCCGCGGAAATGGCAATTTCTGATGCTTTTGCCGGACTTTTAGGTGGCCACCCCGTCCGCCACGCACGCCCCCTACCTCCCGAACCTTGCAAAAAACGCCCAGATCGTCTCCGTCGCGTCGATCGCCGCCTCGCTGCCACGTCGCCCGGACGCTCCCGGCCAGTTGTGCCCGCCCTCGGCGAGGTCGATGAACACCACCTCCGTGCCGCGCCGACAGCCGGTGCTGGTCTCGGTCGTGACACCCGGGGCACGCGTCACCGTCGGCGGGCGGGTGCAGCCGTCGGCGGTGCGCCAGGTCTCGACGGCGCGGGCGACCGGCTGGAAGGGGAGGGTCTGCGACCGCGCCACGAAGCCGGTCGGGCTCTTGCCGCCGCCGAAGGGGACGACGTCGTCCTTCTCGCCGTGGATGATCAGCATCGGCACCGGGGCGCGTGGACCCGCCTCGTTGCCGAAGACCGCGCCCGAGACGACCGCCGCCGCCGCGATCTTCTCGCCGAGCGCCAGCGCCACGCGGTGGGTCAGCATGCCGCCGTTGGAGAAGCCGGCGACGTAGACGCGGCGCCGGTCGATCGCGACCTGCTTCTCGACGTCGTCGATCACCGCGGCGACGAAGCCGACGTCGTCGACCCCGCGCGCCACCGCCTCGCCGCAGCAGCCGTTCGCGTTCCAGGTGCCCATGCGGTCGTTGCGGCCGATGCCCTTGGGCGCGGCGATCACCAGACCCTCGGCGCGCGCCTCGTCGGTCCAGCGCGGCATCATCGTCTCGGGATTGCCGCCGCCGCCGTGCAGCACGATCACCAGCGGTGCCGGCCGGTCGCCCCGTCGCGCGTCGAGGAGGAGATAGCTCCGCTCGAGCCCGCCGACCCGCAGCGTCTTCGTCGCCGCACCGCCCTCCGCGGCCCGCACCTCGCCGCCCAGCCGCTCGAGCAACCGCGGCCGTGCCTCGGTGCCCGAGGCGACGGCGAGCGCGGCGGCGACGAGGCCGCAGGTCACGGCGCGTTTCGTCCAGTTCATGGGGGAGGCTCCTCTTGCCGATCCGTCGTCGGGTGATGGCGCCCCGCGCCTGAACCGACCCTGAACGGGTCCGCCGAGGGGCGGCGCCGCCCGCGCGATCAAGAAGATCTCCAGACGAATCGACCCGGTCGACTTCGGCGCCACGGCCGCGCCACGTCGAACGCGCGGCGATGCTCCGGCCCGCGAGGTCGAAGCCGGTTTCGCCGACCGCGAAGACGCCGGCGCCGCGGAAACGCGCCGTCGCGCCCCCGCAAAGCCACCGACTTTTCCAAACCATTCGTTTACCCTATACATTCATCAGGGAGTAACCGCGTGTGACGATGATCGAATCTCGTGGAGCCGGCTGCGGTCGGCCTCGCGGGACGAGCCGCATGGCGGCAGGGAGAAGTGGCATGGCGAATTCCGGTGCGGCTCGGCAGCGCGCTCTGATGCGTGCAGGGGTCTGGGGCGCGTTGGTGGCGGTGTCGGCGGTCTCGCTCGCCGGCTGTTCCGCGATCCAGCCCAATCGTCTCGCCGGTGCCGAACCGCTCGAGCGCGTCGTCGGCCCCAACGACCCGGTCAAGCCGGGCGGCGGCCGCTATCAGGTCGGCAAGGCCTATTCGATCGGCGGCCAGACCTACGTTCCGCGCGAAGATCCCCATCTCGACGAGACCGGCATGGCCTCGTGGTACGGCGGCGCCTATCACCACGGCACCCGCACCTCGAACGGCGAAGTGGTCGACCGGACCGCGATCACCGCCGCTCATCGCACCATGCCGCTGCCGTCCTATGCCCGCGTGACGTCGCTGGCGACCGGCCGCTCGATCATCGTCCGCGTCAACGATCGCGGCCCCTTCGCCCGCGGCCGCATCATCGATCTCTCCGAGAAGACCGCCGAACTGCTCGACATCAAGGGCCGCGGCGTCTCCAAGATCCGCGTCCAGTATGTCGGCAAGGCCGGTCTCGCCGGCTCCGACCAGAAGACGCTGGTGGCCTCGCTGCGCGGCCCGGGCATCGGCCCCGGTCCGGACGACCGCACGCTGGTCGCCGCCGCC
>DBMN01000028.1:0-8191 GCA_002298965.1 Rhizobiales bacterium UBA697
ACGCCGACGGACTATTTCCTGCGCGCCCCCTCCGCCCCCGAAGCCGACGTCGGCCCGGCGGCCGGCCCCTACGCGCACACCGTGCCGGCCGGCAGTCCGGGCGGCCATCTCCACGCCGGCGCCCACGGCGGCCTGCTGACGGCCCTGCTCGCCGAGATCTTCGGTCCCGACAGTTTCTTCGGCCGCGCCCTGGCGATGCAGGGGAAGATGTCCGGCGGCGAGACGCCACGCCCCGCCACGACCGACATGCCCTGGCCGATCTTCACCACGCCCCCGGCGGCGAACCTGCACGGCGCCGTCGCCGAGATCTGCGCGCTCGCCGCCGCCTCCCCGCTCGTCCGCTACGACTGGCCCCAGCGTGGCCGCGCGCCGCTCGGCTACGTCAAGGGCATGGCGGTCGTCTGGGCGCGGGTGCATCTGAAGTGGGCGAAGGGCGACGACCCGGCGATCGCCGCCATGGCCGCCGCCGCCGGGGACGATCCCGCCCGCGACGTGCTCGCCCACTACGAGGCTCAGTTCGCCGCGCAGGGGTGGTCGAACGCCGTCGCCGGTCTCGACACGCTGCGTCACCTCTGGGTGCTGCTCTTCGGCCTCGGCATGCGTGAGAGTTCGGGGCGCTACTGCGAGGGCCGCGACCGCGCCGCCACCAACGTCGGCGCCGCCACCGCCGAGGCGGGCCTGTTCCAGACCAGCTGGAACATCGTCGGCGTCGATCGCGAACGCCTCGTCGCCCTGCGCGACGCCTATGCCGACCGCACCGATCTGATCGAGATCTTCAAGGAGGGCGTCTCCGCCCGGGCGAGCGATCTCGAGAACTTCGGCACCGGCGACGGCCTCGCCTATCAGCGCCTCGCCAAGACCTGCCCGGCCTTCGCCGCCGAGTTCACCGCGCTCGCCATGCGCTCCGGCCGCCGGCACTGGGGCCCGCTGGCGAAACACGCCGCGGCGCTGCGCCCGGAATGCGACGCGCTCTTCCGCGCCGTCTCCGACCTCGTCGTCGCCCGCGGCTGGACCCTCGCCGATCTCTGACCGGCCCCGAAAATGCGAACGCGCCCCGCAAGGGGCGCGTCTGGGTCGGTCCGAGGGGGAGCGCCTCGCCTCAGCGCCGCCTCACCCGCACCACCACGTCGACGTCTTCCAGCTCGACGCCGGCCGGCAGGGTCGGCATGCCGATCACCTTGATCTCGCCGGGGGCGATGTCGAAGACCTCGCCGGTCGAGCTGTCGTAGAGGTGGTGATGCGGCTGGGTGTTGCTGTCGAAGACCACCTTGTCGGCGTCGATGATCAGGCGGCGCAGCAGGCCGGAGCGCTCGAAGAGATCGAGCGTGTTGTAGACCGTCGCCCGGCTGATCTCCGGCATCAGTTCCTTCGCCCGGCCCCAGACCTGATCCGCCGTCAGGTGGATCGGATGGGCGAGCAGCACGCGCGCGATGACGAGACGCTGCAACGTCAGCGCGATGCCGGCATGGCGGAGCCGATCGGCGAGGAGTTCGTCGCCCACTTCGCCGTTGCGCTGCGTCTCGGGAAGCGTGATCTCGGTCAGCAGCGGCGAAAGGAAGGAAGCACGTCCCATTGTCTCGAAGTCCCGATTGCGGCGGTGAAGAATTTCAGGATGGCACGTCGAAGTTCCCGCCGGTAGATGCGTTCAACCCCTTAGAACGAGTGTCGAAGTCCCCGCCGGCGGCGACCCCGCTCCCCGTCCGAGCGAGAGCCCGCCGTCCGGCGGAAGGAGCCGGCCGACGCGCGGAAAGAGGGGGGCGTGCGCGCCGGCCGCTTCACTCCGATCCCGGCACGCTCGGCGCGCCGGGATCGATCGCAGTCCTCGGCCGAAGGGCTTCGGACGATCCTTTCCTTGTCCTCAGCCGAAGGGCTTCGGACGGGGGGTCTTGTCGGTCGAGGGCGGCAGGACCGGCAGCCTGAAGTCCGGCTGATCGCCGGTCAGCGTCTTGAGGAAGGCGACGATCGAGGCGTTCTCCTCCGTCGTGAAGGTCTTGCCGAGCTGCAGCCGGCCCATCAGGTCGACGACTTCGGTCAGCGTCCAATAGGCGCCGTCGTGGAAGTAGGGATAGGTCATCTCGACGTTCCGCAGCGTCGGAACCTTGAAGTTGAAGCGGTCGGCGTCCTTGCCGGTGACCGCCGAGAGGCCCTCGGCCTTGCTCTTGGTCTGATAGGGCGCGACCACGCCCATCTTCTGGAACGAGGCACCGCCGACCGCCGGGCCGTTGTGGCAGGCGACGCAGCCGCTGTCCTTGAACAGCTCGTAGCCGGCGAGTTCCTGCTTGGAGAGCGCCGTCTTGTCGCCCCCGAGCCACTTGTCGAAACGCGAGTTCGGCGTGACCAGCGTGTCCTCGAAGGCGGCGATGGCGGTCGTCACCCTGTCGATGTCGATGCCCGGCTTGCCGAAGGCCTTCTCGAACTCGGCGCCGTAGGCCGGGATCGACTCCAGCACCTCGATCGCCAGCGCATGAGTGAAGGCCATCTCGCCCGGATTGGCGATCGGCCCGCCGGCCTGCGCCTTGAGGTCCTTGGCGCGGCCGTCCCAGAACTGCGCCAGGTTCATCTTCGAATTGAGCACCGTCGGCGCGTTGATCGGCCCCTGCTGCCAGTGGTCGCCGATCGAGGTCGGCAGGTTGTCCGTGCCGCCCATCGACAGGTTGTGGCACGAGTTGCAGGAGATGAAGCCCGACTTCGACAGGCGGGGGTCGAAATAGAGCTTCTTGCCGAGCTCGACGAGGGCGGCATTGGTGATCTTGGCCGGAGGGATCGGCTGGATCGGTTCTTCGGCGCGCGCGACGACGGTCGACGTCGCGAGAGCGGCGAGGGATGCGAGAATCAGAGACATCGGGCGCGTCATGAGACGAACTCCATCGGATGGCCGGAAAGCTCCGGCGGCCCCTCCTCCCGGGATCGTCCGATGTTCTTGTGCCTGCCCTCTCCGTCCAGAGAAGCCGACGCGTCGGTCCGATCTGGACGCGTGATGCCATTTGGACGCGGTCTAAGACTTGCTCCAGATCAAAAATGTCTGCGACATTTGTGCCGCGCGTGTCACTCTGCCGCAGAGCCGGGAAAGCAGAGTTGTTTCAACGAGAAGCGGCGCGGCGGACAGGGCGGCGCGCAAGCCCCTTCGCCGAGCGTCGCGAAGCCGCGACGCACCCGACGGTGAACGGTCGATGCAGGGAATGGGGGCGCGGATCGCCGGCCGAGCGAACGACGGCCGGCGTCGAACGATCGCGGGGGCAGCCCCGCGACGGGGGACAGATCAGCCGACGAGCGCCGCCTTCACCAGACCCGAGGCCTTGGAGAAGTCCATCTTGCCGGAGAACCGCTCCTTGAGCGCCGCCATGACGCGGCCCATGTCCTTCGGCCCGGCCGCGCCGAGCTCGGCGACCAGTGCGGTGATCGCGGCCTTGGCCTCCGCCTCGTCCATCTGACGCGGCATGAACTCGCGGATGACGGCGATCTCCTCGCGCTCCTTGGCGGCGAGTTCCGGCCGGCCGCCGTCGTCGTAGAGCTTGGCCGAATCCTCGCGGCTCTTGACCAGCTTGGCGAAGAGTTCGGCGATCTCGCCGTCCGCGATGCCGTCGGCGCGGCCTTCGGCGCGCACCGCGATGTCCTTGTCCTTGATGGCGGCCCCCATCATGCGCAGGGTCGTCAGGCGCGCCTTCTCGCCGGCCTTCATGGCGGCCTTGACCGCCGCGTTGATCTCCTCGCGCATCGTCTTCTCCTGCATTCACCGATATCGAAACCGCGCCTTCGGGCGCGTCGTCGCCTCTCTCTAGCGCATTCCGCGCGACGATGGCACGCCCTTCGCGAACGGCGCGCCCTCGGCGAGGCGGAAGCGGCGACGCCCGACCGGCTGCTCCGCGCCCCTTCTCGGTTGACCGGCTTCCGCCTTCCCCCTATATCCCGCCGGAACGAGCGAGCGGCGACCTTCGCGGGGTCGGACGTCGCGCGCCCGGACGAGCCTGCGGCCCGCGCACGCTCGCCCTCCGACCGGACCCCATTTCGGGACGAACGACATGACCGACGACGTCTGGGCGGAAGCCAAGCCGACCGCACTCCTGGTGCTGGCCGACGGGACCGTGATCGAAGGCGTCGGCCTCGGCGCGGTCGGCCACGCGGTCGGCGAGGTCTGCTTCAACACCGCCATCACCGGCTATCAGGAGATCCTGACGGACCCCTCCTACGCCGGCCAGATCGTCACCTTCACCTTCCCGCACGTCGGCAACGTCGGCGTCAACGGCGAGGACATCGAGACGGTCGAGATGGACCGGGTGCGCGGCGCCTGCGGCGTCGTCCTCAAGGCCTCGATCACCGAGCCGTCCAACTGGCGGTCCGAAAAGCATCTCGACGCCTGGCTGAAGGCCCGCGGCATCGTCGGCATCGCCGGCGTCGACACCCGCGCACTGACCGCGCTCATCCGCGAGAAGGGCATGCCCAACGCGGTGATCGCCCACGCCCCCGACGGCGTCTTCGACCTCGAGGCGCTGAAGAAGGAAGCGGCCGCCTGGCCGGGCCTGCTCGGCATGGACCTCGTGCCGATGGTCGGCTCCAAGGACGCCTTCGTCTGGGACGAGACCACCTGGACGCTCGGCAAGGGTCATGGGCGTCAGGACGCGCCGCTCCACCACGTCGTCGCCCTCGACTTCGGCGTCAAGCGCAACATCCTGCGCCTTCTCGCCGATGCCGGCGCCAAGGTGACGGTGCTGCCGGCGACCGCCTCGGCCGACGAGGTCCTGGCGCTGAAGCCCGACGGCGTCTTCCTGTCGAACGGCCCGGGCGACCCGGCCGAGACCGGCAAATATGCCGTTCCCACCATCAAGGCGGTGATCGAGGCGGGCGTGCCCACCTTCGGCATCTGCCTCGGCCACCAGATGCTCGCCCTGGCGCTCGGCGCCGAGACGATGAAGATGCATCAGGGCCACCACGGCGCCAACCATCCGGTGAAGGACTTCACCACCGACAAGGTCGAGATCACCTCGATGAACCACGGCTTCGCGGTCGATCGCGACACGCTGCCGGCCGGTGTGAAGGAGACCCACGTCTCGCTCTTCGACGGTTCCAACTGCGGTATCGCGGTCGAGGGCAAGCCGATCTTCTCGGTGCAGTACCACCCGGAAGCCTCGCCCGGCCCGCGCGACAGCCACTATCTCTTCACCCGCTTCATGAACCTGATCCGGGCGAAGAAGGGCCAGAACCAGCAGCCTGAGCGGGTCTGACGGGCCGAGACGGCTCGCAACCGACGACTTTCGACGGCCGGATCTCCCCGAGATCCGGCCGTTTCGCATCAGGGAGCCCCTTCCAGCGCCCCGCGCAGGAAGGTCCAGATGCGCGGATCGCTCGACTGGGCGACGTTGAAGCGCAGGAAGCGGCCGGCCGAGAGCGACGGCGAGAAGACGTTGCCCGGCGCGAAGACGATGCCGGCCGTCGCCGCCCGTTTCGAGATCTCCGCCGCCTCGATGCCCTCGGGCAGCTCGACCCAGACGAAGATCCCCTCCTCCGCCCCGCCGCGCGGGCGAAGCCCCACCCGCTCGAGCGAGCGCACCACCCGCCCGCGCGCCTCGGCGATGCGACGACGCAGGCCCTCGACGTGGCGGCGATAGCTGCCGTCGGCGAGAAGGCGATGGATCACCTGCGCCGCCAGATCGTCGTTGGTGAAGGAGGTGGCGAGCTTCATCTCGGTCAGTTCCTCGATCAACCCCGGCCGCGCCGCGATCCAGCCCATGCGGATCGCCGACGACAGCGTCTTGGAGAAGGAGCCGACGTGGACCACCCGGTCGAGCCCGTCGAGCGCCGCCATCCGCGGCGACGGCCGGCCCTCGAAGTCGGAGAAGACGTCGTCCTCGATCACCGCGAAGTCGTGGGTCGCCGCGAGGTTCAGCAGCCGATGCGCCGTCGCCGGACCGATCCGCCCGCCGGTCGGATTGTGCGGCCCGGAATTGGTCAGATAGACCTTCGGCCGCTCGACCGCCGCCGCGCGGGCGAAGGCCTCGAGATCCGGCCCGTCGGCATGGAAGGGGATGCCGACGACGCGCGCCCGATGCAGCTTCAGCTTGGCGCGGAAGTTGTAGTAGCAGGGGTCGTCGACGAAGACCGTGTCGCCCGGCTCGACGAGACGGCGCAACACCAGATCGACCGCCGCCGAGGCCCCGGCCGTCAGCAGCAGCTGTGACGGCTCGACCGCGATGCCGCGCTCGCCGAGGCGGATGGCGATCTGACGCCTGAGGCCGGGATGGCCGAGCGGATGACCGTAGTCGACCAACCGCGCGGCGGGATCGCGCGCCACCGCCCGGAGCGCCCGGCGGATGCCCGCCTCCTCCAGCCACTCGCTCGGCAGCCAGCCGCAGCCGGGTTTCGGCACCGACGGGTCGAGCTCGAGCGACTGCCGCATCACCCAGGACGGGTCGATGTCGCGATCGACGATCGGCGCCGGCTCGATCATCGCGCGCTGTGCCGCCGCCACGGTGAAGCCCGAGCCCGGCCGCGACACCGCGCGCCCCGCCGCCACCAGCCGGTCGTAGGCCTCGACCACCGTCGATTTCGACAGTCCTTCCGCCTCCGCGAAGCGCCGGATCGATGGCAGCCGCGCGCCCGGCGTCAGCCGCCGCTCGTCGATCGCCCGCTCGACCGCCGCCACCACGGCCGCCACCAGCGTCGGATGGGCGTCCCTGTCGATGCCGATGTCCATGAACCGTCCTGTCGAATGTACCGGTACGGTTTGACCGACCGTACCGGTACCGTACCTCGATTGCCCGCGCCCGTCACGCCATTCTGAGACCGAGCGCGTGGCACGCGCGGCAGGCATGGAGAGGCATGATGGACGGACGCAGGGCCGGGCTGATCGACGGACTGATCGGCGTGACGATGTTTTCCGGATCGCTGGTGGCGACCCGTTTCGCGGTGATCGGGCTCGATCCGCTGTTCTCCACCCACGCCCGCGCCACCGGTGCGGCGGTCCTCGCCGGCATCGCGCTGGCCGTCGCGCCGAAGCCGATGCCGCGTCCGCGCGAGTTCGTGGCGCTGGCGATCGTCGCGGCGACGGTGGTCGTCGGCTTCCCGCTGTTCTCGGCGCTGGCGCTGCGCGAGATCGGCGCCGGCCGCGCCACCCTCTTCATCGGCCTGCTGCCGCTCTTCACCGCCGCCTTCGCCATCGCCCGCGGCGCGACCGCGCCTCGCCCGACCTTCTGGCTCTTCGCCCTCGCCGGCAGCGCGGTCGTCGCCACCTACGCCCTCTCCGGCTCGCTGTCGGGCACGCTCAGCGGCGACGGTTTCATCATGGCGGCCGTCGTCTCGGCAGGTCTCGGCTATGCCGAGGGCGCACGCCTCTCGACCCGGCTCGGCGGCTGGCGGGTGATCTCCTGGGCGGTGATCCTCGCCCTGCCCTGGGCGCTCTTCGGCACGCTGCGGGCGTGGCCCGACTGGAGCCTCGTTCCGACCTCGTCGATCGGCGGCCTCGCCTATACGGCGGCGATCAGCCAGTGGCTCGGCTTCGTCTTCTGGTATCGCGGCCTCGAGCGCGGCGGTGTCGCGGCGGTGTCGCAGCTCCAGCTGCTCCAGCCCTTCCTCGGCCTGATCCTGGCGGGGATCCTGCTCGGCGAGACGATCGACCTCGGCCTGATCGCCGCCACCGTCGCCGTCGTCGGCTGCATCGTCGGCGCCCGCATGGCGGCGGCGCGGCCGAAGCCGGCGCCGACACCGGCCCTCAGAGGCTCGGCGCCTTGAACGTATCGCAGGTGCCGAGGCGGCCGCTCTCGAAGCCGGTCTTGAACCAGCGCTGACGCTGGGCCGAGGAACCGTGGGTGAAGCTGTCGGGCACGACGCGACCGGTCATGGTCTTCTGGATCGAATCGTCGCCGATGCGGCTGGCGGCGTTCAGCGCCTCGTCGATGTCGCCGGGCTCGATGAAGTCGCGCTCCTTCTGGGCGTAGTGCGCCCAGACGCCGGCGAAACAGTCGGCCTGCAGCTCGACCTTCACCGAGGCGCGGTTCTGCTCGCGCTCGCTCATCCGGGCGCGGGCCTGGTTGAAGGCCGGCAGGATGCCGAGCTGGTTCTGGATGTGATGGCCGATCTCGTGAGCGATGACATAGGCCTGGGCGAAGTCGCCCGGCGCCTTGAAGCGCGTCTTGAGCTCGTCGTAGAAGCCGAGGTCGATGTAGACCTTCTCGTCGGCCGGGCAGTAGAAGGGGCCCAT
>DBMN01000028.1:8216-8396 GCA_002298965.1 Rhizobiales bacterium UBA697
GAGATCGCCCGCCTGCGCCGGCAGGATCTCCTTCCAGCGGTCCTCGGTGTCGCCGAGCACCACGGCGACGAAGCGGGTGAGCTCGTCCTTGCGCACGGTCGACGGCTGACGCGGCTGCGGCGCCGGCCGATAGGACTGGGAGGACGACGTCCCCGGCCCGACCGGCATGCCGGAGAGCAG
>DBMN01000028.1:8405-8762 GCA_002298965.1 Rhizobiales bacterium UBA697
GTGCCGATGCCGCCGCCGCCGATGTTGATCGGCAACCCGCCGAAGCCGCCGCCGGAATAACCGCCACCGCCCGACCCGGTATCGTCGCCACCGAAACCGCCGTCGTCGCGCCGATCCTCGATGTTGCCGCTCTCGCGGTGCCCGTCCCAGCGCATCGCCGTCTCCCGATGGTGCGGGCCGCAGGGTGCGACGCGCCGCCCCTCCTTATATCGCAGGCGGCGCGCCCGGCGAAAGCGCTCAGGCGCGGCGCACGCGTCCGAGGAAGGCGCCGATCTCCAGCGACATGCGCTCGGCGCTGCCGGCGAGCGCCCGCGAGGCGTCGAGCACGTCGGCGACCGCGGCGGCACTGCGTTCGCC
>DBMN01000266.1 GCA_002298965.1 Rhizobiales bacterium UBA697
CGGTGCGGCGGCCGGCGCCGTGATCGCCGACGCCACCCGTCCGCGCGGCCACGGCAAGACCTGCTGGTGGTCCGACACCCTGGATCGCCGCGTCTGCCGCTATCGCTGACCCGTCACGAACGCGAGCCGCCGCCCGGAGACGGGCGGCGGCGTTTCCACGCCCGGGCGCGACGTTTCACACGTCCGACGTCGACTTGTCCGCTAGGGTGAAGAGCCGCCGCATCGCCGGAGGCGACCACCGTCGAGGGAACCTGCCGTGCGCCTCTTTGCCTGCGATGCCTGCGCCAACGTCGTCCACTACGAGAACTCCGCCTGTCTCGCCTGCGGTCATCGGCTCGGCTTTCGACCCGATACCGACGGCCCCACCGCGCTCGTCCCCGAAGGCGACGGCGGCGTCTGGCTGTCGCGGCACGACGGCAGCCGGTGGCGCGCCTGCGGCAACGCCGAGCCGTTCGGCTGCAACCGCCTCGTCGCCGCCGACGGCACCGACGTCCTCTGCGACGTGTGCCGCCATCATCGGACGATCCCGCCGCTCGACGACGTCGAGGCGATCGAAGGGATGCGCCGGATCGGCATCGCCGAGCGCCATCTCTTCCATTCCTTCCGCCGGTGGGGCGTGCGGTGTCCGACCAAGGCCGAGGATCCGGTGGCGGGCCTCGCCTTCGACCTCCTCGCCGACGTCGATGCGCCGAACGGCGACACCCGGCCGGTGCTGACCGGCCATGCCGACGGCATCGTCACGCTGGCGGCGGCGGAGGCCGACGACGCCGAGCGCGAGGCGCGGCGAACGCGGCTGGGCGAACCCTATCGCACCCTGCTCGGCCATCTGCGCCACGAGACGGGCCACTACTGGTGGGACCGGCTGGTGCGCGATGGCGGCCGGATCGACGCCTTTCGCGACGTCTTCGGCGACGAGACCGCAGATTACGGCGCCGCCCTGCACCGCCACTACGAGAACGGACCGCCGATCGGCTGGCAGGACGCCTTCGTCAGCGCCTATGCCTCGTCCCATCCGTGGGAGGACTTTGCCGAGACCTGGGCGCATCACATGCACATGGTCGACGCGCTCGACACCGCCTCGGCCTTCGGCATCTCGCTTTCGCCGCGCGGGCGGGCGGCCGATTCGCACGGCCTCGACGTCGACTTCGACGCCTATCGCGAGGCCGACTTCGCGACGCTGGCGACCGCCTGGCCGCGTCTGACGGTGGCGGTCAATGCCGTCAACCGCTCGCTCGGTCAGGCGGATTTCTATCCCTTCGTGGTCACGCCGAAGATCGAGGCGAAGCTCGCCTTCGTCCACCATCTGGTGGTCTCGGCACGGACCTGAGGGATCGCGGCGCCGGCGAGAACCGCGCCGGCGGGCGCGAAGACCCGGACGGCGCCGGGCCGCACCCGGAAGACCGCCGGCGTCCGGGTCACGACCTCGCCGTCGACGTTGATCGAGCGCGGGCGGCGCGTCAGGACCTCGAAGCGCGTTCCGCCCGCGACGCGGACCTCGGGCTGCATCCCGTGCCGCCCCCTGGGGAACGAGCCGGCGATGCCGAGCAGGCGCCAGACCGCCGGGAACTCGAGCGAATAGAGATCGAGCCGGCCGTCGTCGATCGCCGCGTTCTCCTCGACCACCATGCCGCCGCCGTAGTGGCGGCCGTTGCCGACGGCGATCTGCAGCGTCTCGACGGCGATCGTCTCGCCGGTCTCGGTCAGGATGGTGGCGCGGAACGGCCGGGCCTCGAGGATCGCGCGCACGAGCGCGATGAGATAGCCGAGGCGGCCGAAGCGACGTTTGATCCCGCTCTCCAGCCGGTCGGCGAGCGCGACCGCCAGACCGAGACTGGCGACGTTGAAATAGAGGTGACCGTTCACCTCGCCGAGATCGATGCGGCGCGTCGCGCCCGCGACGATCACGCCAGCCGCCTCGGCCGGATCGAGCGGGATCGACAGGGTCCGCGCCAGATCGTTGCCGGTTCCCGCCGGCACGATGCCGATCGGCAGTCGCGTCGCCACCGCGGCGGCGGCGACCGAATTGGCGGTACCGTCGCCGCCGACGACGACGATCATGTCGGCCTCGGCGGCGAGGGCCGAGACCTGTTCGCGGATCTCGCGCACGTCGCCGCCCCGCACGGGCCGACAGTCGATGCCGCCGCGGGTCAGCACGTCGAGCGCCGGGGCGAGGGCCTCGGCGCCGCGTCTGGCTCTGTCGTTGGCGACGACGAGGGCGCGTCGGCGTTCGCTCATGCGCGCCACCCGCCCAGCAGGTCGATCAGGCCGTCGATCACGCCGGCGCCGACGACCACGATCGCCACCGACCAGGCGATCGCCGCGAGGCCGGCGACGCCCGACAGGACGAGCGCCGTTCCGTCGCGCATCATCAGCGAGACCGACAACGCGACGATGGCGACCACCGGCGGCACGTTGCCGAAGGGGATCGGCAGCGCGACGGCGACGCCGAGCACCGCGATCAGCACCGCGGTGAGGCGCCGGGCGGTCGTACCGGCGAGTTCGTCGCGCCGACCGGCACGAAAATGGCGGCCGAGCCGCTCGAGCAGCGGCAGCGCCCGTCCCAACACGCCGCGCAGGGCGCCCGCCGGCACGGTGACGGCGGCGAAGGGGCCGGGAAGGCGGAGGCGGTCGAGGCCGAAGGCGCACTGGAGCGCGGCGACGACCACGAGCAGGCCGAAGATCATGCCCCAGGGACCGGGGACAGGAATGAGCGGCGGCAGCGCGAGAACGACGAACAACAGCGGGAAGCCGCTCGTGCCGAGGGCATCGACCAGCTCCGCCACCGTCATCCGTCGTCCGTCCACCAGCTCGCCCTCGAGGCGGCGCAGCGCCGCGAGGGCGTCGGGCGAGGCGCTCAACTCATTTCTCCTTCACCGAGAGGCCGTTGCTGCCGATCGAGATTTCGACGCCGTCCGGCTGCTTGCGCTCTTCGTGGAGCTGCCAGCCGAGAACCCCGACGGCAACGGCGAGAACGGCGACGACGGCGACGAGCATTTGACGAGACATGGGAGCCCCCTTTGCGTTCGATGGGCGGCGTTCGGCGAACGCCTTCGGAGATGGAACGCCCATACGCGCGAGAAGTTCCCGGCCGATGCGTCGCTCTCGATCTCGGAGGCGCCGAAGAATTTTCCGGACGTCGGGAACCGATCTTCCGCATCGAACGTTGTGCCGACAGTCGATCGCAGAGACTGCCGAGATCGATCTGGCAGAGCGGCCGACAAACCATCCAACGACAGAGACGACGGAAAGGTTCTTCTGATGAACAAGACGATTCTGCTCGCCGCGACCTTCGCCACCGCCCTCGCGGGTTCCGCCTTCGCCGCCGAGACGACGCAGTCGGATGCCGCGAAGACCGCCCCGGCGCCGACCACCGCGACGATGCCGACCACCGTCGCCACGGCGCCCCTGCTCCATGTCGCGACCCCGGGCGAGCGTCAGGCGTCGCGCCTCGTCGGCGCGACCGTCTACTCGTCGGCCGGCGAGAAGGTCGGCGACGTCAACGACCTGCTGGTCGATGCCACCGGCAAGGTGAGCGGCGTGGTCGTCGGCGTCGGCGGCTTCCTCGGCGTCGGCGAGAAGTCGGTGGCGCTGTCGTGGGACGCCGTGACGGTCGGCGCCGAGCCGAACGGCAAGCCGCGCCTGTCCGCCGCCGTCACCAAGGACACGCTGCTGAAGGCCCCGGCCTTCGAGCCCGCCAAGGGCTGATCCGCGACGACCTCGACGAAACCCGCAACATCGGAAAGGAACATCCCATGAGCGCCACCACCGACAAGATCAAGGGCTACGCCAACGAAGCCGCCGGCAAGGCCAAGCAGGTCGCGGGCAAGGTCCTCGACGACGACAAGCTGAAGGCCGAGGGCATCGCCCAGGAAGCCAAGGGCGACCTCCAGAAGGCGGTCGGCACCGGCAAGGCCAACCTGAAGAAGGTCGTCGACAATCTGTGACGTCCTGCCTCGATCGATCACGGAGCACCCGTCGGGAAACCGGCGGGCGCTCTGCCGTTCGGGGCGGCCGCGAGACGACGCCCGGATCAGTCGTCGGCGGCATCGACGCACCCGTCGCGTAGGGCGGATCTCGCCGTCGTCGCCTTTCTCGCCTTGACCCGGCGGCTCCGCCGACTATGGTGCGCGCCCTTTCCCCCGCGAACGCGTCGTCGTGATCGGCACCGCCGATCGACCGGCAGCGCGTGCCGCCCGCCCTCGAGGACACCGCCCATGGCTCGCGCCAGATCCGCCGCTCCGCGCCCCACGCTCGGCCTCGACTTCGGCACCACCAACTCGGTCGCGGCCCTCGCCGATCCGCTCCGTCCCGGCGAGGTCGTGCCGGTGACCTTCCCCGACGGCGACGTGACGCACTCGGTCTTCCGCTCGGCGCTGGACTTCTGGACCGAGGGGAGCCGCGACACCCGCCGCACCCGCGTCGAGGCCGGCCCCTGGGCGATCGCCCATTTCGTCGAGAGCCCGGAAGGCTCGCGCTTCCTGCAGTCGTTCAAGACCTTCGCGGCGAGCGCCTCGTTCCGCTCGACCAGCGTCCACGGCCGCGCCTTCCGCTTCGAGGATCTGCTCTCGACCTTCCTCGAGCGCTTCGCCGACCATGCCGCGCCCGAGGTCTCGCCGCTGCCGCGCCGCCTCGTCGTCGGCCGTCCGGTCACCTGGGCCGGCGCCGCGCCCGATCCGCTGCTCGCCCAGGCGCGTTACGACGACGCCTTCCGCGCGGCGGGCTTCGACGAGGTCCATTACGTCCACGAGCCGGTCGCCGCCGCCTTCTGGTTCGCCCGCGCGCTGAAGAAGGACGCCACCGTGCTGGTCGCCGACTTCGGCGGCGGCACCTCTGACTTCTCCATCGTCCGCTTCACCGTCGGCACCGACGGGGTCCACGCCCACCCGCTCTCCCAGACCGGTGTCGGCATCGCCGGCGACGGCTTCGACTACCGCATCATCGATCGCGTCGTCAGCCCGAGGCTCGGCAAGGGCAGCCGCTACAAGAGCTTCGGCAAGTGGCTCGACGTGCCGACCCACTATTTCGCCGACTTCGCCCGCTGGAACCGCCTCGCGATCATGAAGACCGGCGAGACCCTGCGCGAACTCGGCCGCCTCGCCGCCGCGGCGGAAGATCCGACCGGGCTCGAGCAGCTGATCGAGGTGATCGAGGAAGATCTCGGCTATCCGCTCTATCGCGCCGTCAACGAGGTCAAGACCGCGCTGTCGCGCGCCGACGAGGCGAAGCTCGTCTTCCGCCACCGCGACATCGCGATCGAGGAGACTGTGCGCCGGGCCGACTTCGAGACCTGGATCGCCGACGATCTCGAGAAGATCCGCGCGTCCTTCGAGCTGGCGATCACCCGCGCCGGCCTCGCCGATCACGAGATCGACCGCGTCTTCCTCACCGGCGGCACGTCCTTCGTGCCCGCCGTTCGGCGCCTGTTCGAGGATCGCTTCGGCGCCGCCCGGATCGAGACCGGCGACCAGCTCCTGTCGATCGCCTATGGCCTCGCGCTGATCGGCGCCGAGGAGGACATCTCCCGCTGGACGGTGCGCGAGACCTCCGCCGCGGCCTGAGGCGAGCGGAGATCGGAGCTTCGGCCCG
>DBMN01000038.1 GCA_002298965.1 Rhizobiales bacterium UBA697
CCCATCGCCTCGGCCGCGACGGCCGGGCGGCGCGCGACGCCGCCATCCTCGACGCGCTGTGGCAGGAGGGCGGCGACATCCGCGCCACGCTCGATGCCCGCGTGCTCACGCCCCTCGCCGCCCGGCTGGAGGCCGAAGACACCGCCCGCGCGGCGGCGGTCGCCGGCACCCGGGTCGACTTCTTCACCATGGTCCGCGGAGAAGACCGATGAACGCGCCCGCCCCCCGCACCACGGCAGCCCAGCTCGCCCCCGGCTTCGCCGATCCGGTTCGCAATGCCCGCGACGTCTTCCGCGCCGTCCTCGACGCCGTGGCCGAACCCGGCCGGGTGATCGCGATCGCCGGCATCGCCGAAGCGCCCGCGCCGCTCTCGCCGGTCGCCGCCGCCGTGGTGGCGACGCTCGCCGACTTCGAGACGACGGTCTGGCGCGACGCGGCGCTCTCGACCGAGGCCACCGCCGCCTGGATCGCCTTCCACACCGGCGCGCCGCTCTCCGAAGACGCCGGTTCCGCCGACTTCGCGGTGATCGGCGATGCGAGCGCCGCGCCGGGATGGGAGACCTTCGCCGTCGGCACCGACGTCGACCCGTCGCACTCGACCACCGCGATCCTTCAGGTCGCGGGCTTCGACGCGGCACTTCCCGGCNNACCGGCGCCCGCCGCTGGCGCCTTTCCGGCCCCGGCATCGAGACGGTGCGGGAGGTGACGATCGCCGGCGCCCCCGCCGATCTCGCCGCCCGCGCCGCCGCCAATCGCGCGCTCTTCCCGCGCGGCATCGACCTCGTGCTGGCCGGCCCGACCGCGGTCATGGCCCTGCCCCGCACCACCCGGATCGAGGAGATCGGCTGATGTATGTCTCGGTCAAGGGCGGCGCCGCCGCCATCCGCCGCGCCCACGCGCTGCTCGCCGATCGCCGCCGCGGCCGCCGCGACGTCGCCGAAATCGCCCCCGCCCAGATCGACGACCAGCTGGCGCTCGCCGTCGACCGGGTGATGAACGAGGGTTCGCTCTTCGACCGTCGCCTCGCGGCGCTGGCCATCAAGCAGGCGCGCGGCGATCTGGTCGAGGCCGCCTTCCTGGTGCGCGCCTATCGCACGACGCTGCCGCGTTTCGGCGCCTCGCGGCCGATCGACACCGCCGCCATGGCGATCGAACGGCGCATCTCGGCGACCTACAAGGACCTGCCCGGCGGCCAGATCCTCGGCCCGACCTTCGACTACACCCACCGCCTGATCGACTTCGGTCTCGAAGCCGGAGAAACCGAAACGGTCGACCACACACTCGAATGGGCCGAACCGGCGACATCCGAAACGATTGCGGAAACCGCGATCGGCACCGTTCCGCGCGTCACCGAGCTTCTCGCGCTCGAAGGCCTCGTCGAGGACGAGGCGCCGGGCGCCGACGACGCCCCGGTCGGCGACCTCACCCGCGCGCCGCTGCGGGTGCCCGCCGCCCGCGACGTGCGCCTGCAACAGCTCGCCCGCGGCGACGAGGGCTTCCTGCTGGCGCTCGGCTATTCGACCCAGCGCGGCTACGGATCGACGCATCCCTTCGCCGGCGAAATAAGATTCGGAGCCGTCGAGGTCGAGATCGACGTACCCGAGCTCGACTTCCCCGTGCCGCTCGGCCGCATCGCCGTCACCGAGTGCCAGATGATCAACCAGTTCGCCGGATCGGCCTCGGTCGCCCCGACCTTCACCCGCGGCTACGGCCTGGTCTTCGGCCAGTCCGAGCGCAAGGCGCTGGCGATGGCGCTGGTCGACCGGGCGCTGCGCACCGAAGAGCTCGGCGGCGAGGTCGTCGCCCCGGCGCAGGATCAGGAATTCGTCCTCTCCCACGCCGACAACATCCAGGCGACCGGCTTCGTCGAGCATCTGAAGCTGCCGCACTACGTCGACTTCCAGGCCGAACTGGCGCTGGTCCGCCAGATGCGGGCCGAACACGAAGCACGCGCCGCGGCCCACGCGGCGGACGATGAGATCGCACTCGCGGAGGCCGCCCAATGAACGCGCCGAGCCGTACCGTCCAGGGCTACAACTTCGCCTACCTCGACGAGCAGACCAAGCGGATGATCCGCCGGGCGCTCTTGAAGGCGGTGGCGATCCCCGGCCATCAGGTCCCCTTCGCCTCGCGCGACATGCCGATGCCCTACGGCTGGGGCACCGGCGGCATCCAGGTGACCGCCGCCATCCTCGGCCCCGACGATGTCCTGAAGGTCATCGACCAGGGCGCCGACGACACCACCAACGCGGTGTCGATCCGCGCCTTCTTCGAGAAGACCGCCGGCGTCGCCACCACGACCAAGACCGCCGAAGCGACGGTGATCCAGACCCGTCACCGCATCCCGGAAAAGCCGCTCGTCGCCGGTCAGACCCTCGTCTTCCAGGTGCCGATCCCGGAACCCCTGCGCTTCCTCGAGCCGCGCGAGACCGAGACGCGGGTGATGCATGCGCTCGCCGACTACGGGCTGATGCAGGTCAAGCTCTACGAGGACATCGCCACCCACGGCCACATCGCCAAGACCTATGCCTATCCGGTCAAGGTCGAGGGCCGCTACGTGATGGATCCCTCGCCGATCCCGAAGTTCGACAACCCGAAGCTCCACATGAGCCCGGCGCTGCAGCTCTTCGGCGCCGGCCGCGAGAAGCGCGTCTATGCGCTGCCGCCCTTCACTCGGGTCGAGAGCCTCGACTTCGACGACCATCCCTTCGAACGCACCAAGTTCGACGCCCCCTGCGCGCTCTGCGGCGCCACCGACAGCTTCCTCGACGAGGTGGTGATCGACGACCGCGGCGGCCGGATGTTCGTCTGCTCCGACACCGACCACTGCGAGGACCGCCGCGCCGCGGGCCATGTCGGCGAAATGCTGGCCGTCGAAACCCCGGAGGATCGCCCGTGACCGCTCCCTTCCTGCTCGAGGCCCGCGGCCTCACCCGTTGGTACGGCGACCGGCTCGGCTGTCGCGACGTCTCCTTCGACATCCGCGAGGGCGAGGTCCTGGCGATCGTCGGCGAGAGCGGTTCCGGCAAGTCGACGCTGCTGTCGCTGCTCTCCGGCCGGCTCGCGCCCTCCTCCGGCGAGGTCCACTATCGCATGCGCGACGGCGAGACCCGCGATCTCGGTGCCCTCACCGAGGCCGAACGCCGCCACCTCTTCCGCACCGACTGGGGCTTCGTCCATCAGGACGCGGCTCAGGGGCTGCGCATGGGCGTCTCGGCCGGCGGCAACGTCGGCGAGCGGCTGATGGCGGTCGGCGCCCGCCACTACGGCGACATCCGCGCCAAGGCCGAGGACTGGCTCGACCGCGTCGAGATCGACCCGACCCGCATCGACGAGAAGCCGACCGCCTATTCCGGCGGCATGCGCCAGCGCCTCCAGATCGCCCGCAACCTCGTCACCGCGCCCCGCCTCGTCTTCATGGACGAGCCGACCGGCGGTCTCGACGTCTCCGTGCAGGCGCGCCTGCTCGATCTCGTCCGCCGCCTCGTCGCCGACATGGGGCTGGCGGTGATCGTCGTCACCCACGACCTCGCCGTCGCCCGCCTCCTCTCCGACCGCATCATGGTGATGCGCGCCGGCCGGGTGATCGAGGAAGGGCTGACCGACCGCGTCCTCGACGATCCGCAGGCGCCCTACACCCAGCTCCTCGTCTCCTCGATCCTGCAACCGTGAGGCCGACCATGACTGAGACCGATCCGATCCTCGCGGTCCGCGACGTCGCCAAGCACTTCACCATGCATCTGCGCGGCGGCCTGACGATTCCCGTCGTCGACGACGTCGCCTTCGACGTCCATGCCGGCGAATGCGTCGTGCTCGGCGGCCCCTCGGGCGCCGGCAAGTCGTCGATCCTGAAGATGGTCTGGGGCAACTACGGCGTCGACCGCGGCTCGATCCGGGTGAAGACGCCCGACGGCACGATCGACGTCGCCACCGCCGCGCCGCGCGACGTCATCGCCCTGCGCCGCTCCACCATGTCCTGGGTCAGCCAGTTCCTCCGCGTCGTCCCGCGCGTCGCCACCATCGACGTGGTGATGGAACCGGCGCTCGTCCGCGGCCACTCGGCCGAGGAGGCGCGCGAGCGGGCGGAAAGCTTACTTCGCCGGCTCAATGTTCCGGAACGTCTGTGGCTGCTGCCGCCGGCGACCTTCTCGGGCGGCGAGCAGCAGCGCGTCAACATCGCCCGCGGCCTCGTCGCCGATGCGAGGCTCCTCCTCCTCGACGAGCCGACCGCCTCGCTCGACGCCGAGAACCGCGCCGCCGTGGTCGAGCTGATCGAGGCGCGCAAGGCGGCGGGCACGGCGCTGCTCGGCATCTTCCACGACGCCGACGTGCGCGATCGGGTCGCCACCCGCATCGTCGACGTCGCCGCCTTCGCCGAACGGAGGGCCGCCGCATGAACGCCCCCGTTTCCAAGGCCGCCCACGGCAAGATCGGCGAGGCCGGCCTCTTCGGCACCGACGTCCGCCTGCGCGAGACGACCGTCGGCCGCTTCGTCGAGCTCGGCGACCACGTCCACGTCGAATATGCGACGATCGGCGACTGGTCCTACGTGATGCAGCGCTCGGCGGTCGCCGATGCCGACATCGGCCGCTTCACCGCGATCGCCGCCGACTGCCGCATCGGCCCGCCGAACCACCCGCTCGACCGGGCGACCATCCATCGCCTGTCCTACACGCCGGAATACTATTTCCCGGCCGAGATCCGCGACCACGCCTTCTTCGCCGACCGCCGTGCCGCGCGCACCCGTATCGGCAACGACGTGTGGATCGGCCACGGCGTCACCGTGCTCGCCGGCGTCACCGTCGGCGACGGTGCGGTGATCGCCGCCGGCGCGGTCGTGGCGAAGGACGTCGCCCCCTACACCATCGTCGGCGGCGTGCCGGCCAAGGAAATCCGTCGCCGCATGGCGCCGGACCTCGCGGAGCGGATGGCTCGGCTCGCCTGGTGGGACTGGTCACACGACCGTCTCGAGCAGGCGGTATCCGACTTCCGCGACCTTTCGATCGAAGCCTTCCTGGAAAAGCACGAGACGCCATGACCATCGTCGAACCCGTGACCGCTTCCGCCGTCGCCGAGCCGGTCGGCTCGCTCGCCGTCGCCTCCCGTTCGATCGTCCTCGCCGACCGGGTCGTCCCCGGCACCGTCGTGGTCGAGAACGGCGTGATCGTCGCCATCGAGGAGGATCGCATCCTCGACGAGGCCGAGGACTGGGGCGACGACATCCTCGTCCCCGGTCTGGTCGAACTCCACACCGACCACATCGAGCCGCACTATTCGCCGCGGCCGAAGGTGTTCTGGGAGCCCTTCTCGGCGGTCTTCTCCTACGACGCCCAGATCGCCGCGGCCGGCATCACCACCGTCTTCGACAGCCTGCGCGCCGGTTCCGACGGCGACAGCTCGATGCTCGGCGCCCGGCTCTTCGAACTCGGCGACGCGATCGAGAAGGCCAAGGCGACCGGCCTGCTGCGGGTCGATCACCACACCCACCTGCGCTGCGAGATCTGCGCCGCCGACGTGCTCGATCAGGCGCGCGAATATCTCGGCCGCTTCGACGTGCGCCTGCTGTCGCTGATGGACCACACCCCCGGCCAGCGCCAGTTCCGCGACGCCGAGAAGCTGCGCGACTACTACCGCGGCAAGAAGAAGGGCATGAGCGAGGAAGAGCTCGACGCCTTCTTCGCCGAGCGCATCCGCCTGCACGAGCGCTACGGCGTCGTCCATCGCCGCGCCCTGGTCGACATCGGCCATGCCCGCGGCGTCGCGCTGGCGAGCCACGACGACACCACGGTCGAGCATGTCGAGGAATCGGTCGCCGATCGCGTCCAGGTCGCCGAGTTCCCGACCACGCTCGAGGCCGCCGCGGCTTCCCATGCCGCCGGCCTCGCCGTGCTGATGGGCGCCCCCAACGTGGTGCGCGGCGGCTCGCATTCCGGCAACGTCTCGGCGATCGCACTCGCCGAGGCCGGTCACCTCGACATCCTGTCGTCGGACTACGTCCCCGTCAGCCTGATCGAAGGCGCCTTCGGCCTCGTCGACGTGCCGGCGATCGGCGGTCTCGCCGGCGCCATCCGCACCGTGTCGAAGAACCCGGCGGAAGCCACCGGCATGACCGACCGCGGCGAAATCGCCTGCGGAAAACGCGGCGATCTCGTCCGCGTCCGTCTCCTCGACGGCCATCCCGTGGTACGGGAGGTCTTCCGTCTCGGCCGCAGGGTGTCGTGATGCAGGAACCGTCGACCCATCGCCGCGATCGGCCCGCCGAGACCACCACCGAGGTGCTGCCCGGCCGGCTGGTGCTGGTGGTCGGCCCGTCGGGGGCCGGCAAGGACACGCTGATCGCCGCCGCCCGCGAGAAGCTCGGCGACGATCCCCGCTACGCCTTCCCGCGCCGGGTGGTCACCCGGCCGGCGAGCGCGGCGGAGGACAACATCGCCGCCGGTGCTTCGGAGTTCGCGGCGATCGCCGATCTCGGCGGCTTCGCCCTCGCCTGGGAAGCGCACGGCCACCGCTACGGCATCCCGGCCCGCATCGTCTCCGACCTCGCCGAGGGCCGCACCGTGGTGGTCAACGTCTCGCGCACCGTCATCCGCGAGGCGCGCGACCGCTGGCCCGACGTCACCGTGGTCGAGGTCTCGGCCCCGGCCGAGGTGCTCGCCGGCCGCATCGCCGCACGCGGTCGCGGCAGCGACGCGGCGAGCGGCGACCGTCTCGCCCGCCGCTTCGAGGTCGAGGATCTGCCGCCGCCCGACGTCGCCATCGACAACGGCGGCGATCTGCGCGCGGCGGTCGATGCCTTCCTGCGCACCATCGCGCTCGCCTGACGCCGGAGAACTCCCCGTGACGAAGCCGCGCCATGCCGTCTACTTCGCCCCGGCGGCCGACACCGCCCTGTGGCAGCTCGCCTCCGCCGTGATCGGCCGCGACGCGGTGACGGGGGAGGCCCTGCCCTTCCCCGACGCGCCGCCCTGCGACGCAGCCGACTGGGAGGCGCTGACCGCCGAGCCGCGCCGCTACGGCTTCCACGCCACGCTCAAGGCGCCGTTCGAACTCGCCGACGGCACCACCGAGGCGGGTCTCGTCGACGCCGCCCGCAGCTTCGCCGCGACCAGCCGGCCCTTCGACGTGCCCGGCCTCGAGGTCGCGACGGTGAAGGCCTTCACCGCCATCGTGCCGAGCGCCCGCTCGACCGCGCTCGACCGGCTGGCGGGCGACTGCGTCGTGCTGTTCGAGCCCTTCCGTGCGGCCCTCTCCGAGGCCGAGCGCGCCCGCCGCGTCGCCGGTCTCACCGAACCGCGCCACGTCGCCTCGGTCGATCGCTGGGGTTACCCCTGGGTCTTCGAGGACTTCCGCTTCCACATGACGCTGACCGGCCCGCTGCCGGAAGAGCGCCGCGAACCGATCCGCGCCGCGCTCGCGACGCTCGTCGGCGCCGCCGCCCGGACGATCCGCGTCGATGCCATCGCCATCTTCCGCCAGGACGACCGCACCGCCCCCTTCCGCCTCGTCGAACGCTGCCGCTTCGCCGGCGCCTGAGGCGGGGGGAGCCCGCTGCGCAGGCTGCGGGCAATGGAAACATCGGCGTTGCCGCACCTTCACCCTCCCCTCAGGGGAGGGT
>DBMN01000090.1 GCA_002298965.1 Rhizobiales bacterium UBA697
CCGCGATCGGCGCCGCGATCGGCCGCCGCCTGCTGGCCTGGTGAGACGGGCGGCCGTGGCGCATCAGCGGATGCGCTCGGCCTCCGCGACATGGACCGGCCGGCCGGCGACGAAGGTCGCCACCACCCGCGGCTTGCCGTCGGGACCCTCCGGGTCGACCACGACGACGTCGGCGCGGAGCCCCGCATCGAGCCGCCCGCGATCGGAGAGCCCCATCGCCGCCGCCGGATTGGTCGAGACCAGCGCCCAGGCCCGTTCGAACGTCGCCGCCCCCTCCTTCGCCAGCCGGAACGGCGCCAGCGCCAGCGCCGGATAGTAGTAGTCGGAGGCGAGGATCGAGCAGAGCCCCTGGCGCACCATCTCGGTCGCCGAGGGGCAGCCGGTGTGGCTGCCGCCGCGCACCACGTTGGGCGCGCCGAAGACCGTCGCCTCGCCCGCCGTCACCGCCTCGGTGGCGGTCGAGACGTCGAGCGGGAACTCGGCGACCGCGACGCCCAGTTCGCGGAACCAGCGCCGCGTCTCGGGGTCGCGATCGTCGTGCGACAGCATGGCGATGCCGGCGGCCCGCGCCGCCGCCGCCAGCCGTTCGATCGACGGCGCGACCTCGTCGCGGCGGCCGTCGACGACCTCGACGAGATGCATGAAGTCTGCACGTTCCAACCCCGAGCGCTCGATCATCTTGCCGATCTTCTCGGGCTTGGCGCGGTCGCGCAGGGTCGAGGCCATGTGGTCGTTGAAGGCGAGGCAGCCGATCCGCCCTGCGGCGATCCACTCGAGGATCTCCGCCTCGCCGTCGAGATTGAAGGTCTCGTGGCGCAGGTGATAGCGCGTGTCCGCCGCGAGCCGACCGGCGAGCCGCTCGATCGCCGAGAGGAGCTCGCGGGCGTTTTCGGCGCCGCGCAGGCCCGGCTCCCACGACCGCGTGACGCCGTGGAACGCCGTGGTGATGCCGTTGGCGACGAGCTGGCGGTCGCTGTCCATCAGCGCCGTGACGAGATCGAAGGAGACGCCCGGCCGCGGCATCACCTGCCGCTCGAAGGCATCGCCGTGGACGTCGACGATGCCCGGCAGCACGAGGAGCCCGCGCGCGTCGAAGACCCGGGCGCCCGGCGCCTCGCCCGCGACGATGCGACCGTCGACGAAGGCGAGATCGCCCGCCGCGAGCTTGCCGCCGGCGAGCACCCGGCCGCCCTGCAGACGCCAGCCGGCGCGGTTTGCACTGTCGTTCATGGCGGTCTCCGATCCTCGGCGAAGCCTGTCCCACGGCCCCCGCGTCGCGCGCGCCGTCTCTCCCGCACCGGCTAGCCCCCGACGATGACGTTTGGACGACAGCGCCGGCAAGGCCTCTCCGTCGCATCGTCACGGACTCTTCATCGGGGCGTCGCGGAAGCGTTGCGAACGTCATCTAGAGCGATCTCCCGAAGCCGCGCGATCGCCTTTCGGGCACCGCGTGGCGATCGGCTTTGCCACGGGAGACGGACATGCTGGCGATCGAGGGACTGACGCGACGCTTCGGCGAATTCGTCGCGGTCGACGGCGTCGATCTGGAGATCCCGGCCGGTCAGATGGTCGGTGTCATCGGCCGCTCCGGCGCCGGCAAGTCGACGCTGATCCGCACCGTCAACGGTCTCGAGCGCCCCACCCGCGGCACCGTGACCGTCGACGGCGTCGAGATCACCGCGCTCGACGCCGCGCGCCTGCGCGTCGAACGGCGCAAGATCGGCATGATCTTCCAGCACTTCAATCTGGTCTCGTCGCGCACCGTCTTCGACAACGTCGCCCTGCCGCTCGAGTTCGCCGGCGTCGACCGCAAGGCCATCGCCGCCACGGTCGAGCCGCTGCTCGAGCTCGTCGGCCTCTCCGACAAGCGCGCGCGCCATCCGGTCGAACTGTCGGGCGGCCAGAAGCAGCGCGTCGGCATCGCCCGCGCGCTCGCCACCCGGCCGAAGGTGCTGCTCTCCGACGAGGCCACCTCCGCCCTCGATCCGGAGACCACGCGCTCGATCCTGGCGTTGCTGCGTCAGGTCAACCGCGAGCTCGGCGTCACCATCCTGCTCATCACCCACGAGATGGAAGTGGTGAAGGAGATCTGCGACCGGGTCGGCGTGATCGACGCCGGGCGCATCATCGAGGAAGGCCCGACCTACGACGTCATCACCCGGCCGTCGACCGCGACGGCGCGTTCCTTCCTCGGCACGCTGACCGGCCGCGCCCTGCCGGCCGGCCTCGCCGAGCGTCTCCTGCCCTCGCGCGAGGGCGCGAGCCGCGCCGTCCTGCGCCTGCTCTTCACCGGCGACCTCGCCGAGGAGCCGACCATCGCCCGCCTGTCGCGCCGCTTCGGCACCGACGTCGCCATTCTCCAGGCCCAGGTCGACGAGATCGCCGGCCGGCCCTTCGGCTCGATCACCGTGGCGCTCGATGCCGCCCATGCCGACGGCGAAGGCCTCGATGCCTTCCTGGCGGAGGCCGGCGTCGCGGTGGAAAGGATCGGCCATGTCGCCTGAGCTTCTCCGCCTCGTCTGGAACGCCACGCTCGACAGCCTCTACATGGTGGCGGTGTCGGGTCTGCTCGGCACGCTCTTCGGCGCGCCGCTCGGCATCTTCCTCGCCACCTCCGGCAAGAGCGAACTCTTCGCCGCGCCTATCGCCAACCGCGTGCTCGGCCTTCTGGTCAACGCCACCCGGTCGACGCCCTTCATCATCCTGGTGGTGGCGATCATCCCCTTCACCCGGGCGATCGTCGGAACCTCGATCGGCACCTCGGCGGCGATCGTGCCGCTGACCATCGCGGCGACGCCCTTCATCGCCCGCATCGTCGAGGCGGCGATCCGCGAGGTCGACCACGGCCTGATCGAAGCCTCGCTCGCCATGGGCGCGACGCCGCTGCAGGTGGTTCTCAAGGTCCTGATCCCCGAGGCGCTGCCCGGCATCACCCTGGGCCTGACGCTCACCGTCGTCACGCTCCTCGCCAACTCCGCCATGGTCGGCGCGGTCGGCGGCGGCGGCCTCGGCGACCTCGGCATCCGCTACGGCTACCAGCGCTTCATGCCGGAAGTGATGGCGATCGTCGTCGTCGTGCTGATCGTCCTGGTCCAGAGCGTCCAGTCGATGGGCGAGGCCCTCGCCCGCAAGGTCAACAAACGCATTCGCCGCGACTGAACCGGTCGTCCGGCACGTCACCCCGATCGTTCGTCCCCACGAGGAAAGTCCCCATGATCTCCCGTCGCACCCTCCTCGCCGTCTCCTTCGCCGCGGCGGCCGCCGTCGCAGGTCCCGCCGCCGCCGATCCGGTCAAGATCCGCATCGCCGCCACCCCCGGCCCGCACGCCCAGATTCTCGAGGCGGTGAAGCCGGTCGCGGCCAAGAAGGGCATCGATCTCACGATCGTCGAGTTCTCCGACTACGTCGTGCCGAACGTCGCGCTCGACAGCGGTGAGATCGAGGCGAACTCGTTCCAGCACCAGCCCTATCTCGACAACCAGGTGAAGGACCGCGGCTACAAGATCGTCTCGGTCGGCCGCACGGTGAACTTCCCGATGGGCTTCTATTCCAAGAAGTTCAAGAGCTTCGAGGAGATCCCGGCGGGCTCGAAGATCTCGATCCAGAACGACCCGACCAACGGCGGCCGCGCCCTGCTGCTCCTGCAGGACAAGGGGCTGATCAAGCTGAAGGACGGCGTCGGCGTGAAGCCGAGCCCGCTCGACGTCGTCGACAACCCGAAGAAGTTCCAGTTCATCGAGATCGACGCCGCTCAGTCGCCGCGCGCCCTCGACGACGTCGCCGCCGCCGCGATCAACACCAACTACGCCACCCAGGCCGGGCTCGATCCGGTCAAGGATCCGATCCTGCGCGAGAACCCGGAAGGCCCCTACGTCAACGTCATCGCCGTGCGCGTCGCCGACAAGGACAAGCCCTGGGTCAAGGATCTGGTCGAGGCCTATCGCTCGCCCGAGGTGAAGGCCTTCATCGCCGAGAAGTTCAAGGGCTCCGTCCTCGCCTCCTGGTGAGCGACCGCCTCGACGTTTCGAGACGCGAAAGGCCCGCGGGAGACGATCCCGCGGGCCTTTCTTCTCATCAGACGGGCGGTACACCGTGCCGCCCCTTCGTCTTCTCGTCAGATCGAACCGTGGAAGGTGCGCGAGATCACGTCGAGCTGCTGCTCGCGGGTGAGCTTGACGAAGTTCACGGCATAGCCGGAGACGCGCACCGTCAGC
This sequence comes from Rhizobiales bacterium UBA697, assembly GCA_002298965.1. Lineage (GTDB taxonomy): Bacteria > Pseudomonadota > Alphaproteobacteria > Rhizobiales > Ancalomicrobiaceae > Pinisolibacter. The sequence continues at coordinate 4,215 of DBMN01000090.1, forward strand.
TGCGGATAGAGCTCGGGATGCTCCATCGCCTCCTGGAGCAGCGCCCGGTCGAAGACGTTGACGTTGACGTGGTGACCGGAGGCGGCGGCGAAGGCGTCGAGACAGGCGGCGAGGTTCTGCCGCCGCTCCTGCGGCAGCCGGCCGAGGGCGTCCGGCGTCGCCGAGGCGGTCCAGGAGATGCCGTCGAGCGAGCACTGGTAGGGGATCTTGGCGACGGAGGCACCCGCCGCGACGAAGCCCTTGGTGTCGCGCCCGTTCATCGGGTTGGCGCCCGGCGCGAAGGGCTCGCCGGCGCGGCGACCGTCCGGCGTGTTGCCGGTCTTCTTGCCGTAGACGACGTTGGAGGTGATCGTCAGCACCGACTGGGTCGGCATCGACTTGCGATAGAAATGCGGCTGCGCCCGGATCTTCTCCATGAAGGTCTCGGCCAGCCACACCGCGATCGCATCGGCGCGGTCGTCGTTGTTGCCGTAGGCCGGATAGTCGCCCTCGATGCGGTAGTCGACGACGAGGCCGGTCGCATCGCGCACCGGGCTCACCTCGGCATGTTTGATCGCCGAGAGACTGTCGGCGGCGACCGACAGACCGGCGATGCCGCAGGCCATGGTGCGCAGGATGTCACGATCGTGCAGCGCCATCTCGATCCGCTCGTAGGCGTATTTGTCGTGCATGTAGTGGATGCAGTTGAGCGCGGTCACGTAGGTTTCCGCCAGCCAGTCCATCATCGGATCGAACTTGGCCATCACCGCATCGAAGTCGAGCACGTCGCCCTCGAGCGGCGCGAAGCCTTCCGCCACCACGTCGCCCGACTTCTCGTCGCGGCCGCCGTTGATGGCGTAGAGCAGCGCCTTGGCGAGGTTCGCCCGCGCCCCGAAGAACTGCATCTGCTTGCCGATCCGCATGGCGGAGACGCAGCAGGCGATGCCGTAGTCGTCGCCCCAGTGGGGCCTCATGACGTCGTCGTTCTCGTACTGGATCGCCGACGTCTTGATCGACACCTCGGCGCAATATTCCTTGAAGCCCTCCGGCAGCTCGGTCGACCAGAGCACGGTCAGGTTCGGCTCCGGCGCCGGGCCGAGGTTGAAGAGGGTCTGGAGGAAACGGAAGGACGACCTGGTGACGAGCGTGCGCCCGTCCTCGCCCATGCCGCCGATCGATTCCGTCACCCAGGTCGGATCGCCGGAGAAGAGCTGGTCGTATTCCGGCGTGCGCAGGAAGCGGACGATGCGCAGCTTGATGACGAGATCGTCGATCATCTCCTGCGCCGCCTCCTCCGTCAGGATGCCGGCGTCGAGATCGCGCTGGATGTAGACGTCGAGGAAGGTCGAGACGCGGCCGAGCGACATGGCGGCGCCGTTCTGTTCCTTCACCGCGGCGAGATAGCCGAGGTAGGTCCACTGGATCGCCTCGCGGGCGTTCGCCGCCGGGCGCTTCAGGTCGCAGCCGTATTTGGCGCCCATCTCGACCAGTTCGGCGAGCGCGCGATACTGCTCGGAGAGTTCCTCGCGCAGACGGATCGTGTCCTCGTCGTAGACCGCCTTGTCGAGCGCGTGGAAGGCGGTGAGGCGTTCCTTGCGCAGGAAGTCGACGCCGTAGAGGGCGACGCGGCGATAGTCGCCGAT
>DBMN01000092.1 GCA_002298965.1 Rhizobiales bacterium UBA697
GCGCCGGCGGCGAGCATCGCGGCGTCCACGTCGATGCCGCCGGCTGTCAGGCGCGCCAGGGTGCGGCCGTAGCGGTCGACGCCGGTGCGGGTGATCTCGACCGGGCGGCCTCGGATCAGGTCGGCCAACTCCGCCTTGGCCTCGAGGCCGGCGACGGCCTCAGCCTCGCAGCGGGCGCGGGTGCTGGTCTCCGGCGCGTCGATGCCGACGAGGCGGACGCGTTCGGCGCAGCCGGGGTAGATTCCGCGGGCCGGATCGCACGGCAGCGCGACGGTATCCCCGTCGATGATGCGGATGCGGTCTCCGTCGATGGTCTCGGCACAGGCCGTCGAGGCGGTGGCGGAAAGGGCGACCAGCAGCAGAGCGACGGGCCTGGTGATCATTGCGCCGGCTCCTTCGCTGCGAGGACGACCTCGGGGTAAATCTGCACGCTTCCGGGTTCGTTCTCGCTCTCGACCGCGTAGCCGATTGGCGTGAGGTTCGTGCTGCAGAAGCCGACCACGCGTCCGGTCCACGACGAGCCCTTGGTCTTGGTGACGCGGTCGTCGATCGAATATTTGCGTGTCGGCTCGCGCGGCAGGATCACGTACCCGGCCGCAGAGATGGCTGAGAGGGCGGCGTCGGTCAGGTCTGGCCAGATGCGCTGCAACGGCGAGGCAATTAACTCGGCGCGCTTTGCCTTCATCGCAGCTTCCACCACCTCCCGCAGATCACCGGCCGCGGGAGACGGAGCGGCCTGTTCGGCGAGGCGGCGGAGGGCGTTGACGATCAGAGTGTGGTCGCATCCATCAAGCCGCTGCCCATGTATGACACCCCAACAGAGACCGTTTTTCCGTTCGATCTCATCCGCCAGCGCGGCGGCGCGTTCTTGGTCGGTCATGTCAGCGGCCCTCACGGATGGCGGCGGCGATGCCTCGCGCCGTGTTGGCCGCAACGTCGATATCGCGGTCGCTGAGGCCATAGACGTTCGCCGCGAGTGTTCTGGCCGGTTCACCGTCCCATCCGTCAGCGATCTTCGCGCACTCCTCCCGCACGCGAGCCTCAGTGGCGAGGCGTTCGGCGTGGATGGCGCGGGCGATGACCTTGACATGCGTCGTCGACACGGTCTTGAGGCCGAAGCCGAGGTCGAGCGCGATGCTCACGGCCCGATCGAGGATGTCCTGCGGAATGGTGTCAGTGGTCATGGCCGATGGCCTCCTCGATCTCGCGGGCGATGGTGCGGGCAGTGCGGAGGTCACCAAGTCTGATGGAAACACGTGCCGCATCTCCGTTGCTTCCCCACTTCTCGGCGCGTGCTACCAGTGGCCTCAGCGCCTCCCCCGCCCGCGCCAGCAGGGCGCGGAGACGGGCGATTTCGTCCAGCGCACGATCGTGCGCGAGCACTTTGGTGTGCAGGCGATCCGCCGTGTCCTCGTGGCAGGACTTCACCTTCTCGATGCTGGCGCGGAGACGGGCGATCTCGGCCGACTTCAAAGTGTCCGAGTTGACCGCCAGTTCGCTCAGTTCGCGAAGATCGTTGTCCGCCTTCTCGACGCGGTCGAGAAGGGCGTTCAGTTCGTCGGGGCGCAGGACGACACAGAAGCCTCGTTCGCCCGCGTTCTTCGCCTTTGCCCTGAGGGCGGTGAGGTCCAATTCGGTCACGATGCGATCTCCTTCAGCGCGGCGTCGCGTGCGGCGTTGAGCTCGGCCATGGCCTCGGTCGATCCGCCGGCGTCAGGGTGGCGTTCGCGGGCAAGGCCGCGGAAACAGGTCTCGACCATGTCGCGCGTGATCGGCTTGCCGCCGGTGCTCAGTCCAAGCACCTCACGCCACGACCTCCGGCCTGGCGCCGGAAGTGCCAGCGAGAACCCCTTGAAGCTCGCTCGCACCAAGGCGAGCGTGCCGTGACGCAGCTCGACGCGGCGCGCCTCGAGGATGTGGTGGATCGCCTGCAGGTTGGCCTCGACGGTCGTGTAACGGTCGACGGGGATGCAGCGCTGCTCGCCGTCCCACACGAACCACACGGCGACGCCCGGGTCGGCCGGCTTTGCCACGCCGAGCGCGACGTTGCTCGACATGACGATGTCGGAGACGGCGCGGCCGGCGTCGGCGCCGAAGAGCCGCAGGCTCGTCTGCACGTTGGTTAGGGCGCCGGCGAGCGACGTCTTGAACTTGCCGGCCTCGCGCCGTGGCGTGCGCGGGAACCCTTCAGGCCAGGAGAGCGGGAACGCGGTCGTCATTTCGTCATCCTCCGCAGCTCGCGCGCGAGCGAAACGCCGGGCGGTCCTCGCCGTCGGTCTCGTCCGTCCATCCGTCGGCTTCGAGCCGGGGTGCGCATGGGTCGATCGAGACGACGGGGCACTGGTTGCCGAGGCTGCACCGGCCGCGGCCGTTGCAATGCGACGTCCAGCGCGTGCACCAGGGGCAGGTGTGGCGGGTCATGTCGGCCTCCAGAAAACGGTTCCGTCGACCGTCTCGATGCGAAGCGTTCGGGGATTGATCTCGGCGTGATCGGCGGCTTGATGTTCGAGCGAGCGCCCGCACGCCGCCGGCGGAAGGAAATCGACCGGGTAGAACCCTTCGGTGCGGAAAAAAGGACGACAAAACGTTCTCGGTCGTCCATTTCTTCGGCGCCGCAGGCCGGTGTTGCGGTGGTGATCATCGCGCCTGCGCCTCCTCGTGCGCGTCGAGAACGCCGTCGGCGACATTGCGGAGCGAGACGCGCTCGGGCTCCAGGTCGAGAAGCCCTGCGTAGGCACCGCGCGCCATCTCGAGCGCCGCGAGGACGCCGGCCGTCGCCACGGCGACGACTTCACCTCTTTCGGAGCAGATCGCGAGCGATCGGCCGATGGTCGCCGCCACCTGTTCGGAGGTGTGCCGCCCTAGATCTCGGGCGATCTCGCTCGTTTCCGTCGTCCAGTCCGGCATGGCGGCCTCCCTCAGAGCGGCGAGACGATCTTGTCGTCGATCGACCCGCCGGCAGCGACATGCGCATCGACGAAGGCTTTCGCGCCTTCCGGCGTTTCGGGCTCGCCATCGGCCGTGCTGAACGACGACGGATGCGCGAGCATGTCGGCATAGGTCGGCGCGCAGGCGATGCAGGGATAGCCGCCCGCGCCGCCGCCGCAGCGGTGCGCAAGCTCGCCGGGGAGGATGACGTGGTCGCAGCCCTCGCAGGGCCAGCCGTCTTCGTCGTCCGTCTCTATCGCCGGAAGCGCCGCGCCGCCGATGCTCTTGCCCGCCTCGATCGCCAGGGCGAGGCGCAGGGTCTCGGCATCGACGAGGCACGTATCCCAGACCAGGATGCCGTCACCGACTTCGTCCGACCAATAGGTGTGGCCGCCGACTTCGTTCGGGCAACGGAAGAGCGTGTAGCCGCGGGAGGTCGTGCCGGCCTCTTCTTGGGGTCCGACTGCGGTGATCGCCAGGGTCGGATGGGCGGCGATGTTCTGCTCGAGCAGCGTCGTCAGGGCGCGGGCGAGCTTGCCGTCGCCCATCGCGTCCTCGAACTCGATCGCCGTCCGAACGCGGCGGATGTCGTCTTCATCGAGCTTGGTCATGGCGTCAGATCTCCGAGAAGGTCAGAAAATTCGGCCGGCAGGACGCAGGGCGGCCCGAAGACGAAACAGGGCGATCCGACCTCGTCCAGGTTCAGATTCGCCTCGACCGGATCGGACCACTGGTAGATGTGGACGGCGATGGTCAGCGGGAACTCGGCGACGCCGAGGCTCCACTCGACCTCGGCGTACTGGCGGGCAAAGCCATCGATCGTGTCCATGAAGCTGTCGTTGTCGCCGCTTTCGCAGAAACAGTTGGCCTCGGCCGGGATCTCGATCGGCGCCGTGAAGGTGCCGTCGCGTTGGATCTCGATCTCGTGGACGCCCCAGGAGCGATGCAGGCAGAAGGCGACGGTGTCGCCGATCTTGACGACGCGGGCGTCGCTCCGCTCGTCCTCGGCGTCGGTGATCATCCACCGCCGCTCCGTCGGCCCTTTGTCGTCCGGCGGAAGCGCGATCAGCCAGTCCTCGGGCCGAGGCTTCGGCGGCGGGCAGATCTCGTCGAGGAGGAAGTCGGGCAGCCAGAGCGTCGACCCCGGCTCGATGTGCGTTTTCTCGGACATGGTCAGACCCTCAGCGGCATCATGACGACGAGGCGATCTCGGTCGCCCTGCGTGGTGGGAACGAAGACGGTCGGGCTTCCCGGATCGGCGGGAAGGCGAATTTCCACCGTCTCGGCGCCGAGGGCCTCGATCGCGCCGCTGAAGTAGCGGCCGTTGAATCCGATCGTCAGGTCGGGCGGCTCGCCGGGACCTTGCGACATCGCCACCTCCTCGGTGATGGTGCCGTTGTCGACGTTGCGGGCGGTGATCGACAGCGCCGCGTCGGGCGCGAAGGTGAAGGCGATGCCGTTGGACCGCTCGGCGAGCACGACCGAAACGCGATCGACGGCCGCGGCGATCTCCTTGGCATCGACGATCGCCGTCGACGTCCGCCCGGCCGGAATGATGCGCGCGTAGTCCGGATAGCTGCCGTCGATCAGCAGCGACGTCAGGATGGTCGGGCCGACCTCGAAGCGGATGATGCGATCGGAGGCGGAGACGACGACCTGGTCGTGACCGGCCTTGGCACCCTCGGTCGCGATTTTGCGGATCTCGTCGACGGTCTTGGTCGGGATGATGATGCCTTCCAGCGCCTCGGCGCCGTCGGGCAAGGGCGCACGCCAGCGCGACAGGCGGTGACCGTCCGTCGCGACGACGCAGATCCGCCGTCGCCCGTCCTCGTCGACCGCGGCATGGAGATAGGCGCCGTTCATGTAGATCCGCGTCTCGTCGGTCGAGATCGCCATGCGGACGGCGCCGAGCGCCTCGGCGAGCTGCGGTCCGGCCAGCGCGAAGACATGGGGCCGCTCGCCGGCCTCGAGGATGGGGAAGTCCTCGGCCGGCAGGACGGGGAACTTGGCGGCGACGCGGCCGATGCCGACGCGGATCGTCGACCCGTCGGCGCTGCGCTCCAGCGTGACGCGGCCGGCCGGCAGCTTGGTGACGAAGGCGGAGAGCAGCGCGGCGTTGACGGTCGTCGAACCGGGCTCGTCGATGTCCGCCGCCACCTTGATCCGCGCCTCGAGCGCGCAGTCGGTACCGGTCACCAGCAGCTGTTCGAGGCCGGCATCGAGGCGCACGTGTCGCGCGATCTGGATCGTCGACTTGTGCTCGACGATGCGGATGGTCTGGGTGAGGGCCGCGTGCAGCTCGCCGCGGTCGACCGTGAGTTTCATGGGGTGGCCTCCTCAGGCAACGGCGAATTCGGCGGCCACGACGCTCTCCGCGCCCTCGGGCAGTGCCCAGTCGCGCGGCACGAACCGATGGCCGAGGCGCTCGAGGGCGGCGATCATCGCCCGGGCTTCGGCCTTGGCGTCGTCGATCGCGTTGTGCGGCGTCTCGCCCGGCTCGACGAAGTCGGCGAGCTTGACGCCTGCGAGCTCGTAGAGCGTCCGCAGGTCGCGGTGCTGGCGATAGGTCCAGGGCAGCGTCATCCCGAGGTCGGCGTAAAGGCTCTCGAGCACGACGATGTCGAACGAGGCGCCGTAGCCCCAGACGCCGAAGGTCCGCGGCGTCTTGGCCGAACGCGGGCAGACCCGATGAATGAGGCCGTCCAGCTCGGACAAGGCCGACACCGCCGGCAACCGCCCCGCCGCAGTCCCGAAGGCCGCCTGCCGCGCCTCGTTCGACTGACCCGCCCACCAGCGCATGGTGTCGTCGGACTGGGTCCGGAAGGGCTGATCCTGCGCCGACAGAAGGAGGTGAGCGAAGTCGACGGTCTCGCCCGACACGAGGTCGACGGCGACGATGCCGATCGTCGCGACCCGCGCGGTCGGTCGGGTGTCATAGGTCTCGATGTCGATGACGAAGGCGATGTCGGGGAGGTTCATGGGGTGGCCTCGCTGTTCGGAAAAGCCCGCCCCGACCGACGGCCGGCCGGGGCGGTCGAGTTGCGCTCGGGAGGCGAGCGCCGGGGGTGCGTGTGGTGCCGGGTCAGGCGGCGTCGCGCGCCAGACGGCCGACGAAGTCGCCGCCGAGGGCGCGCTCGAGCAGGAACAGCGCCTCGGCGCGGTTGCCGCGGCAAAGCGTGGCGCGGGCTTCGTCGAGTGCCGCATAGTCGATGTCGACCATCGACAGATCGCGTTCGACGATGTCTTCGGCCTGCTCTTCCGTGATCAGTTTCCGGTCGATCAGCTCCTGAAGGAGTTGCCCGTTTCCGAAGTCTTCGAGGTCGACGGACATGAATTTGTCGTCGGCATCTTCGTCGATCTCGACCATCGTCGTCGTCGAACGGTTCTTCCAGGCCATGGCCTAGCCCTCCACCTTGCCGTAGCCCATGCCGAGGGCCTGCATGTAGAGTTCGAGGATCTCTTCCATCTCCTCGCGCTCCGCCTTGTCCTGGCGGCGGATGCGGATGACCTGGCGCAAGATCTTGACGTCGAAGCCGTTGCCCTTGGCCTCGGCGTAGACGTCCTTGATGTCGTCGGCGATGGTCTGCTTCTCCTCCTCGAGGCGCTCGATGCGCTCGACGAAGGCCTTCAGCTGGTCGGCGGCAACGCCGGCGGCGTCGGACATGGTGGTTTCTCCTCAGTCGTGGACGGGGAAGTCTTCCGGGTTGAGCTTCTCGCCGGGCAGCAGTGCCGCTTCGGCGGCGGTGCGGGTCAGGCGCCAGGTGTGCGGGGCGCCGGGCTCGGTCGAAAGCCGCACCGTCGCCAGACCGCGCTTCTCCATCGCCACCCAGTCGGGGTGCGAGAGGCTATTGAAATGGTTGCGATGCGACGTCTTGCGCCGGTTCGGCAGGCCGAGCGCCGAGCGCGCCACGGCGATCTCGTCGAGGCTCAGCAGGGGCGCGGGGGACGTGTCGATGGTCACGGGCGATCTCCTCTCGATCGGTCTGCGATCTGTCTCGGGTGCGGCGTCGCCGCCTCACGCGGCGGCGCGAGCGCGGACGTCGCGGCGCGGCAGGACCGGCGCCACGCGCCAG